>NZ_LWLC01000006.1:0-190104 GCF_001905065.1 Saccharothrix sp. CB00851 | reverse complement strand
GGGATTCCGGACGGCGGGGGTGGGTTGGTGTTCGCGGGGTCGGTGGGTACGGGGTTCGACCGGGCGGAGTTGGCGCGGTTGACGGCGCGGTTGTCGGAGTTGGAAATGGCGCGGTCGCCGTTCGTGTCGGAGGTGCCGCGGGAGCGGGCGCGGGGTGCGCGGTGGGTGCGTCCGGAGTTGGTGGGTGAGGTGGCGTTCCGGCAGTGGACGGCGGACGGTCGGTTGCGTTTTCCGACGTGGCGGGGGTTGCGGCCGGATCGGGTGCCCGGGGAGGTGCGGCGTGCCGATGGCTGACGCGGTGGTGGCGGTGGGGGGTCGTCGGGTGAAGCTGACGAACCTGGACAAGGTGCTGTACCCGGAGGTGGGGTTCACCAAGGCGGAGGTGATCGACTACTACACGCGGATCGCGCCGGTGTTGTTGCCTCATCTGGCGGGTCGGCCGTTGACGGTGCGGCGGTATCCGAACGGGGTGGAGGGGAAGTCGTTCTTCGAGAAGAACGCGCCGTCGCACGCGCCGGAGTGGGTGCGGACGGTGCGGGTGGAGACGCCGGGGTCGTCGCGGGGTGCGGAGTACGCGGATTTCGTGGTGGTGGAGGACTTGGCGACGTTGGTGTGGGTGGCGAACCTGGCGGCGTTGGAGTTGCACGTGCCGCAGTGGAGGGTGGGTGCGCGGGGTGGGCGGCACTCCCCCGACCTGGTGGTGTTCGACCTGGATCCGGGTGAGCCGGCGACGGTGGTGGAGTGCTGCCGGGTGGCGTGCCGGGTGCGGGAGGTGTTGGTGGGTGACGGGTTGGTGCCGGTGGTGAAGACGTCGGGGTCGAAGGGGTTGCAGGTGTACGCGGCGGTGTCGGTGTCGTCGCCGGAGCGGACGTCGGAGTACGCGAAGGGGGTGGCGCAGCGGTTGGCGGGTGAGTCGCCGGATGAGGTGGTGTGGCGGATGGCGAAGGCGCAGCGGACGGGGAAGGTGTTGATCGACTGGTCGCAGAACAACCCGGCGAAGACGACGGTGGCGCCGTATTCGTTGCGGGCGCGGGCGAGGCCGTCGGTGTCGGCGCCGGTGTCGTGGGAGGAGGTGGAGGCGTGCCGGGTGGTGGAGGACCTGGTGTTTTTGGCCGACGAGGTGCGGGAGCGGGTGAGTTCGGGGGGTGAGCTGTTCGCGGTGGGTGAGCCGTCGCCGTTGCCGCGGTGAGGGTCTTGGGTCGCCGGAGGTGGGGCGGATGGTGGCGTTCCGGGACCGGTTGCGGGTTTCGGAGGCGGACCGGGTGTTGTACGAGCGGACGAAGCGGGAGTTGGCGGCGCGGGAGTGGGAGTACCTGCAGCAGTACGCGGACGCGAAGGCGGAGGTGGTGGCCGACATCATGGGCCGGGCCTGAGCGTCCGCTCCTCCGGGTGGGTGGGGTGCGGGAGGATTCGGGGGTGCGGTTCGGGGTGTTGGGTCCGATGGTGGTGCGGCGGGCGGACGGGTCGGAGGTCCGGGTCGGTGGGCCGCGGTTGCGGGCGTTGTTGGCGGTGTTGGTGGTTGGTGCGGGTCGGGTGGTGGGTGTCGACCGGTTGAGTGAGGCCTTGTACGGGCCGCGGCCGCCGGCGGGGGTGGGTAACGCGATCCAGTCGCAGGTGTCGCGGTTGCGGTCGTTGGTGGACGTGGAGGTGGAGTACTCCCCTGCCGGGTATCGGCTGGTGGTGGATCCGGGTGAGGTGGACGCGCTGCGGTTCGAGGAGTTGGTGGCGCGGGGTCTGCCGGGTGAGGCGTTGGCGTTGTGGCGTGGTCCGGCGTTGCCGGATGTGGGTGACGCGCCGTTCGCGGCGGTGTGCGTGGCGCGTTGGGAGGAGTTGCGGCTGCGGGCGGTGGAGGAGCACGACGGGGTGTCGGTGGGGTTGGTGTGGGAGTTGGTGGCGGCGCACCCGACCCGGGAGCGGCTGGTGGCGCGGTTGGTGCGGGTGCTGCACCGGGAGGGGCGGCAGGCGGAGGCGTTGGAGGTGTTCGAGCGGACGCGGCGGGTGTTGGCCGAGGAGTTGGGCGTGGACCCCTCCCCCGTGTTGGTGGCGGCGCACGGTGAGGTGGTGCGGGGTGAGGGGCCGGCGGCGCGGCGGGTGTTGCCGGCGCAGTTGACCAGTTTCGTGGGCCGCGCGCGGGAGGTGCGGCTGGTGGGTGAGGCGTTGGGGTCGTCGCGGTTGGTGACGTTGACGGGTGCGGGTGGTTCGGGCAAGACGCGGTTGGCGGTGGAGGTGGCGGGCCGGGAGCCGGGTGAGGTGTTCTTCGTGGATCTGGCGCCGTTGGCGGTGGGTGGGGACGTGCCGCGGGCGGTGGTGTCGGCGTTGGGGTTGCGGGAGGACGGGTTGCGGCCGGTGACGGCGCCGGTGGCGCGGTTGGTGGCGGCGTTGCAGGACCGGCCGGTGCTGGTGGTGCTGGACAACTGCGAGCACGTGGTGGACGACGCGGCGGCGTTGGTGGGCGGGTTGTTGCCGGCGTGTCCGGGGTTGCGGGTGTTGGCGACGTCGCGGGAGGCGTTGGGGGTGACCGGGGAGGTGGTGCGGCCGGTGCCGCCGTTGGAGTGCGGTGGGGTGGGGTCGGCGGCGGTGCGGTTGTTCGCGGATCGGGCGGCGGCGGTGAACCCGTCGTTCCGGTTGGATCCGGTGACGGCCGAGGTGGTGGCGCGGGTGTGTCGGGCGTTGGACGGGTTGCCGTTGGCGATCGAGTTGGCGGCGGCGCGGGTGCGGTCGTTGCCGGTGGCGGAGATGGCGGCGCGGTTGGGTGACCGGTTCCGGTTGTTGTCGCGGGGTAGCCGGGCGGTGGTGGCGCGGCATCGGACGTTGCACGCGGTGGTGGAGTGGAGTTGGGGGCTGCTCGACGAGGACGAGCGGGTGTTGGCGCGGCGGTTGACGGTGTTCCGGGGTGGGGTGACGTTGGGGTCGGCGGCGGTGGTGTGCGGGGTGGTGGGCACGGACGAGTTGTTGCCGTCGTTGGCGGACAAGTCGTTGGTGGAGGTGTCCGGGGACCGGTACCGGATGTCGGAGACGGTCCGGGCGTTCTGCGCGGACCGGTTGGCGGAGTCGGGTGAGGAGCGGGAGGAGGTGCGGCGGGCGCACGCGCGGTATTTCGCGGCGTTGGCGGCGGAGGCGGCGGTGCCGTTGTTCGGGTCGGAGCAGTTGGTGTGGTTGGGGCGGTTGGCGGCCGAGCACGAGAACCTGACCGCGGCGGTGCGGTGGGCGGCGGGGCACGACCACGTGGTGGCGTTGCGGTTGGCGGCGGATCTGGGGTGGCCGTTGTGGTTGCGGGGGCTGCGCACGGAGGGTGCGTCGTTGGCCGGGGAGGTGGTGCGGGCAGTGGGTCCGGTGCCGCCCGCGGGTGTGGCCGAGGAGTACCTGTTGTGCCTGGTGAACGCGTCGTCGGCGGGGGCGGTGGGGTTGCCGGGGTCGCCGTCGCCGCGGGAGCCGTTGCCGGCGGGGATGGGTGGTCCGCCGACGCGGCCGTTCCTGACGGTGCTGTGGGGCATGGCGCACGGGGTGCCGAAGCTGGACCTGCCGCAGTTGGAGGTGCTGCGGGAGCGGCTGCTGGGGTCGGATCCGTGGAGTCGCGCGTTGGGGCGGCTGGGCGCGGGGATGGGGTTGCTGTACTCGGGTCGGGTGCGGGAGGCGTGGGAGGAGCACGCGGCGGCGTTGGCCGGGTTCCGGGCGGTCGGTGAGCGGTGGGGCATGGCGTTGGCGTTGTCGCAGCTGGCGGAGTTGGCGCGGGCGGGTGGTGATGTGGTGGTGGCGGTGGGGTTCCTGGACGAGGCGTTGGCGTTGTCGCGGTCGTTCGGGGCGACCGAGCACACGGCGAGCCTGTTGTGTCGTCGGTCGGAGTGGGCGTGCCGGTCCGGTGACCTGGAGGGCGCGGCGGCCGATGTGGAGGAGGCGGCGGTGCTGGCGCGGTCGCAGGGCGCGGTGGAGGTGTTGGCGCAGGCGTGGCTGGGTGCGGCGGAGGTGGCCCGGCGGCGCGGTGACCTGGAGGGTGCGCGGCGGTGGTGCGCGGAGGCGTTGCGGGTGTGTCCGCGGGGGTGGTTCGGGCCTGAGGAGGTGCGGGCGTTGGTCCTGGTGGCGGCGGGGCGGGTGGAGTTGGCGTGCGGTGACCGCGCGGCGGCGGTGCGGGCGTGGGGTGCGGCGGCGGGTGCGGCGCGGGAGTGGGGCAACCAGGTGGTGTTCGCGCGGGTGGTGGAGGCGTGTGCGGGGTTGGCGGTGGCGGAGGGTGACGGTCGGCGGGCGGCGTTGTTGGCGGGTGCGGCGCGGGGGTTGCGGGGTGAGGTGGCGGTGGTCGATCCGGAGGTGGTGGCGGTGGAGGCGGCGGCGCGGGAGATGGTGGGTGGGCGGGTGTTCGCGGAGGTGTCGGCGCGGGGTTCCGGGTTGGGGTGGGACGAGGTGCTGCTCTCAGCGGGGTGGGAAGCCGCGCAGGTGGTCGACCGGGAAGGCGGGGTCGTCCAGCCACGGGAAGTGGCCGGCGCCGGGCTGTTCGACGTAGGTGCTGCCGGGGATGAGGTCGACCAGTTCCCGGACCAGGTGCGGTGGTGACACCGGGTCGGCGCCGCCCGCGTAGACCAGGACGGGGATGTCCAGGTCGGCGAGGGCGCGGCGGGTGTGGCCCGGGCTGAACGCGCCGTCGGCGGAGTAGCCGGCTCGCGCGACGGGTGAGGCTTCGGTGGGTTCGGCGGCGGCGTGGGCGCGGGCTTGGTCGTCCCAGCGGCCGTAGAACAGGGGTGCGGCGGCGAGGCGGTTGGCGGGGGTGTCCTGGCCGTCGCTCCAGGCTTTCAGGGCGGTGGTGGCGTCGGCGAACCAGGGCTGGTGGGCGTGGGCGCGCAGGTGCTCGGCCCAGTCGGCTTCGGTGGGTGTGGCGCCGATGGCGCGTAGCGCCGGGGTGAGCAGGATCAGTGAGGAGAGCCGTTCGGGGTGCTGTTCGGCGTAGGCCATGGCGATGCCGGCGCCGGCGGAGTGGCCGAGCAGGTCGACGCGGTCCAGGCCGAGGTGGGCGCGCAGGGCGTCGACGTCGGCGGCGAGGCGGTCGCGCCGGTAGGTGCCGGGGTCGGTGGGGGTGTCGGAGTCGCCGGTGCCGCGGTGGTCGAGCAGCAGGAGGGTGCGGTGGTGGTGCAGGCCGCCGAGGTCGCCGAGGTAGGAGGAGGCTCGGCCGGCGCCTCCGGGGAGGCACAGCAGCGGCGGGCCGTCGCCGGTTTCGTGGTAGGCGAGGGTGGTGCCGTCGTGGGAGGTGAAGCGGTGGGTGGCGGGCTTGTGGGAGGCGGAGTGGGGCATGTGGTCATCTTCTCGTGGGGTGGTCTTCTCCTAGGCTGGGGGTATGCCGAGATTCGCCACCGCTGACATCGTGTCCCGAGACGACCTGGTCGCGTTCCTGCGGCCCCGGCACCGTGCTCTGCTGATCACGGCGCGTGCCGATGGGCGGCCGCAGGTGTCGCCGGTGACGTGCGGGGTGGACGGTGAGGGCAGGATCGTGGTGTCGACGTATCCGCAGCGGGCGAAGGTCCGCAACGCGCGGCGGGACGAGCGGGTGACGGTGTGCGTGCTGTCCGATGAGTGGGACGGCCCGTACGTGCAGGTCGACGGGCGGGCGGAGGTGCTGGACCTGCCGGAGGCGTTGGAGCCGCTGGTGGACTACTACCGGTGTGTCGCCGGTGAGCACCCGGATTGGGACGAGTACCGGGAGGCGATGCGCCGTCAGGGGAAGTCGCTGATCCGGGTCGCGATCGACCGGTGGGGGCCGATCGCGACCGGTGGGTTTCCGCCGGAGTTGGCGGACTGGGGCGGCTGACGGCTCCCCCGGCCTCGTCCCGCGGGATCCGCTGGTGTGTGGGGTCGCTAGGCGTGGGCTTGGTGGGTGGTGGACCAGGTGCCGCCCCAGCCGGTGGGGTTTTCCAGGAGCGCGAAGACGGTGCCGGCCGGGTCGGCGATGGCGGTGACGATGCCGGTCGGGACTTCTCTTGGGGGGACGAGGACGGTGGCGCCCATGTCGGTGGCCTCGGCGATGGCGGTGGTGGCGTTGGGGACGGAGAAGTAGCAGGTCCAGCCGCCGGTGGCGGTGAGGCGGCCGGCGACGGGGCGGCGGGCGCCGGCGATGGTGGCGTCGTAGAGGGTGAAGTCGGCGTCGGGGTCGCGGATCTGCCAGCCCAGCTCGCCTGCCCAGTAGTCGTCGGTGGGGGTGGTGGTCATGAGTTCGACCCAGGAGGGTTCGCCGGGGCGGGGTTGGGGTGCCCAGGGGCCGTGCAGGACGCGGCCGGTGTCGATGGCGGCGGTGGGGTCGAGGTCGCGGGGTTCGGGGCCGGCGAACACGATGCGCCAGCCGGGGTCGCCGGGGTGTACGCGGGTGGCGAGGCGGTCGCCCACCCAGCCGGTGAAGGAGCCGTCGGGTTCGGCGATGATCACCCAGCCCAGGAGGTGGGCGTAGAACTCGGCGATCGGTTCGGGGTCGGTGGTGCTCAGCTCGACGCGGCGGACACCGCGCGCGGGGTTGTCGGGGGTACCGGGCACGGCGGTGGTTTCCCATCGGGGAGGGCGGCGGAGATCAGGAACGCGCCCCATCCTCCGCACCGGTGAGGTGTGGCGACAATGCGCCGTTCGGCGGCTGCGACTGGGCCGAGAGGACCTGTGCCAGGGGTAGGGGGCGGCCGAGGTGGAAGCCTTGGCCGATGCGCACGTCGAGGCGGACGAGGGCGTCGACCTGGGTGGGGCGTTCGACCCATTCGGCGACGGCGGACAGGCCGAGCCCTTGGGCGATCCGGACGATGCCGGCGACGAGGACGGCGTCGGTGGAGCGTTCCTCGATGCCGCGGACGAACTCGCCGTCGATCTTGATGCCGGTGATGGGCAGGTGTTTGAGGTGGACGAACGAACCGAAGCCGGAGCCGAAGTCGTCGAGGATGATGCGGCAGCCGAAGCCGCGCAGCTGCAGTGCGAGGGCGCGGGCGGCGTCGAGGTTGGTCACGGCGGCGGTTTCGGTGATCTCCAGGCCGAGGCGGCCGGGTGCGACGCCCGCGGTGGCGAGCCGGTCCAGGACGAACCCGCCGAAGTCCTCGTCTTCGAGGGTGCGGCCGGAGATGTTGACGTTGAACCGCAGGTCGGGGTCGGGGTGGCGGACGAGGGCGTCGATGGCGGTGGACAGCACCCACCGGTCGATGTCCAGGACGAGGTCGGAGCGTTCGGCCTCGGGCAGGAACTCGGCGGGGCCGAGGTAGGGGTCCTGGCCGTCTTCCAGGCGCAGCAGGAGTTCGTGGCCGAGGGTGGTGCCGGTGGCCAGTTCCACCATCGGCATGGCGTGCAGGGCGAGGCCGCCGTGGTCGAGGGCGGCGCGCAGCCGGTCCAGCACGGAGACGCGTTTGGCGGTGTCGGCGTAGTGGCCGGGTTCGTAGACGGTGACCCGGTTGCGGCCGGCGGCTTTGGACGCGTAGAGGGCGAGGTCGGCGTTGGCGAGGACGAGTTCCCACGTGTCGCCGGGACCGTACTCGGCGACACCGGTGGACACGGTGAGGCTGCGGGCGGCGCCCACGAGCGGCAGCGTGGCTACGGCATCGCGCAGTCCTTCGGCGACGCGGGCGGCGTCGGCGGGGGTCGCGCCGGGCAGCACGACGGCGAACTCGTCGCCGCCGAGCCGGCCGATCAGCTGGGCGGGCGACAGCCGTGACCGCAGCGCGGAGGCGAGGGCCTTCATCAGCCGGTCGCCGACGGCGTGGCCGCGCAGGTCGTTGACGTCCTTGAAGTTGTCCAGGTCCAGCAGCAGCATCGCGCCGGGCCCGCCGCCGGCGAGCTGGCGTTCCAGCTCACGGGTCACCGCGCGCCGGTTCGCCAGGCCGGTGAGCGGGTCCTGTTCGGCCAGGGCGAGCAGTTCGTCGTGCACGCGGCGGGCGCGGGTGATGTCGTGCGCGGTGCCCAGCACCCGCAGCGGCGAGCCGTCCTCGTCGGCGACGACCTCGCCGAAGCACTCGAACCAGCGCTCGACGGTGCCGCCGGCGAGCAGCATCCGGTGGGTGTAGGAGAACCCGGCACCGGACCGCATGGCCTCTTCCAGGGTGGCCTGGATCATGGACAGGTCGTCGGGGTGCACCAGCGCGGCGTAGCCGTCGAAGTCCAGCTCGGTGCCCGGGTCGAACCCGAACATCTCCAGCAGGGTGTCCGACCACACCACGCGGTCGTCGGCGACGTGCCACTCCCAGGTGCCCATGCGGCCCAGGACCTGGGCGCGGCGCAGCGCGTCGGCCTCGTGGGTGGCCTCCAGCTCGCGGTCGCGCCACGCGGTGACGTCCACCACCCGGTACAGCAGCTGCTCGCCGGAATCGGAGTCGGCGTCGAGGTGCTGGCAGGTGACCTCCAGCCAGCGGTGTCCCTTGCGGTAGGCGCTGGGGGTGAGCAGCGCGAGACCGGAGCGGGGCCGTTCGGGGGCGCCGGGCAGCAGCGCGGGCAGCGACCGGCCGACCACGTGGTCCACCGGTACGCCCAGGATCTCCGCCAGCGCCGGGTTGACCCAGGCCAGCGTGCCGTTCGCGTCCGTCACACCGAAACCGACGTCGGCCCGGTCGAGCACCTCGCGGTGCAACGCGCCGTTGCCGTTCACGCGCCCCTCCTCGCCCACCCGCGCGTCATGATGGTCGAGACCACGTGCGGTGGGCAAGCCGACACGGTTCAGCGCAACCGCTCCAGCCCGCGCGCGGTGTCGACCAGCTCCCCCGCCAGCCGCCGCAGTTCGGTGCCGTCGGCACCGTCCGCGGCGGCGGTGGCGACGTCCTCGGCGGCGCACCGCAGCTGGAACAGCCGGTCCTGCAGGTCGGCCAACTCCCCCGCGGACAGCACCACCGCGTCCTCGGGCAGCCCGCCGCGCTGCACCGCGGCGCGGCGTTCGTAGGCGCGTTGCCGGCACGGCTGCGCGCAGTACCGGCGTGGCCGCCCGATCCGGCCGCTGTCGGGCAGGCGGCGTCCGCACCAGGCGCAGTGCCTGGCTTCCTCACGGCGCGCCGCGACGGCCTCGGTCACCAACTCCATGGCGGGCGACGGTATCCCGCTACCCACCGGTCACCCTCGCGCCACGCCGCCAGGGCAGACTCCGGGTGTGACCGCGAACCACCCGTACCTGTCCGGACCGCACCCCCGGGCGTTCGCCCACCGGGGCTGGCACCTCGGCGAGCTGTCGGGGATGGAGAACTCGCTGGCCGCGTTCCGCCGCGCCGCCCGGGAGGGGTACCGGTACCTGGAGACCGACGTGCACGCCACCTCCGACGGTGTGGTGGTGGTGCACCACGACGCGACGCTGGACCGCACCACCGACGCGACCGGTCCGGTGGCGGCTCAGCCGTGGTCGGAGGTGCGGCGGGCGAACGTGGGCGGCCGGGAGCCGATCACCAGGTTGGAGGACCTGCTGGAGGAGCTGCCGGAGGCGTTGGTGAACATCGACGTCAAGGCCGACTCGGCGGTGGTGCCGGTGCTGGAGGTGCTGCGCCGGTGCGACGCGCTGCACCGGGTGTGCCTGGCGTCGTTCTCGGAGAAGCGGCTGGCCCGGTTGCGCAGGTTGGGCGGTCCGGGGCTGCTGACGTCGATGGGTCCCCGGTCGGCGGGTGCGCTGTGGGCGGCGGGGCGGGTGCCGCTGGTGGGGCTGCCGGTGCGGGGCACGGTGGCGCAGGTGCCGGTGAACCAGGGCCGGCTGCTGGTGGTCGACGGCCGGTTCGTGCGTGCCGCGCACCGCCGCGGTCTGGAGGTGCACGTGTGGACCATCGACGACGAGCCGCAGATGCGCGGGCTGCTGGACCTGGGGGTCGACGGGCTGGTCACCGACCGGCCCGACCGGCTGCGCGACGTGCTGGTCGACCGGCAGGCGTGGGCGGGCTGAGCGGCGCCGCGTGACCCGCGGGAAGACGGTTGGCAACAGGTTGGTGGTGATCACCACCATCGGATGGCGGGCGATATACAGTCCGCCCCCATGAGCGTGGCCGACAGCACCGCACCCGCCGTGGACCGCAAGCGGGAACAGCGCGGGTGGATCTGGTACGACTGGGCGAACTCGGTGTTCCCGACCTCGGTCATCACCGTGTTCCTCTCCCGCTACCTGACGGCGGTGGCCTCGGAGGCCGCCCGGGCCGACACCGCCCGCAACGGCCCGGACGCCTGCGCCGACGGCGCGCTGGAGCGCTGCGACATCTCGCTGTTCGGCCTGTACTTCCCCGCCGGGTCGCTGTTCGGCTACCTCGTGGCGTTCGCGACGGTCGTGCAGGTGGTGGTGCTGCCGGTGATGGGCGCCGTCGCCGACCGCACGCAGAACAAGCGTCGGATGCTCGGCGTCCTGGCGTTCACCGGGTCCGTCGCCACCGCCGCCCTGGCCGCGGTGGGCGGCGACGACTGGCACCTGGGCGTGGTGCTGTTCGTGCTGGCCAACATCTGCTACGGCGCGTCGATCGTCGTCTACTACGCGTTCCTGCCCGAGATCGCCTCCCCCGACGAACGCGACGCGGTGTCAGCCCGCGGCTGGGCGTTCGGCTACCTGGGCGGAGGTCTCGCGCTGGTGGTGCAGTTGGGGCTGTTCCTGGGCCACGACGCGGTCGGGGTGAGCGAGAGCGCGGCGGTGCGGATCGGGTTCGTGATCTCGGGCCTGTGGTGGGCCGGGTTCACCCTGATCCCGCTGGCCCGGCTCCAGCGGCACCAGCCGCCGCACGGCACCGAGTCCGGCGCGTCGGTGATCACCGCCGGGTTCACCGAGCTGCGCCAGACCGCGCGGCAGGCCCGCATGTTCCCGCTCACCCTGGCGTTCCTGGGCACCTACCTGATCTTCGCCGACGGCATCGCGACGGTCGCCAACGTCTCCGCCCAGTACGGCCGCGAGGAGCTGCTGCTGGACGAGACGGTGCTGATCACCACGATCCTGATCGTGCAGTTCGTGGCGTTCTTCGGCGGCATGCTGCACGGCTGGGTGGCCCGCTGGTGGGGCGCCAAGCGCACGATCATGGCCAGCCTGTGCGTGTGGATCGTGGTGATCGGCGCGGCGTACTTCGTCCAGGCGGGCCAGCAGGTCCAGTTCTACGCGCTGGCGGCCGGGATCGGGCTGGTGCTGGGCGGCACGAACGCGTTGTCGCGGTCGCTGTTCAGCCAGATGATCCCGCCCGGCCGGGAGGCCCAGTACTTCTCCCTCTACGAGGTCGGCGAGCGGGCGTCGTCGCCGCTGGGGATGGCGATGTTCGCGGCGGTCGGGCAGGCGACCGGCTCGTTCCGCCTGGCGATCATCTCGCTGGTCGCGTTCTTCGTGATCGGTCTGGTGCTGCTGATCTTCGTGCCGGTGCGCAAGGCGATCGCCGCCACCGGCAACCCGGTGCCCGCCAAGGTGTGACCGGACGAGTGCCCGCCCGGGAGCTCCTCCGGGCGGGCACCGTCGTCAGGCGGCGGGCACGGGCAGGCGGGCCGACCAGGGCCGGAACGCGGCCGCCAGGACCACGGCGATCAGCCACGAGGCCAGCATGGTCGACGACGACAGCGCCGGCGCGAACACCACCGACGCGGCGCCCGCGATCAGCCCGACCAGCGCGATCGCCCACCACACCCGCGGCACCGGCGGCGCCTCCCGGTGGAAGCCCGCCACCACCGCGACCGCCGCCACGCACGTCGGCGCGTACCACAGCAGCGTCCACCAGGGCGGGAACCCCGCCGCCACCGACCACACCACCGGCACCAGGCCCAGCGCGCCCAGCAGCCCGGCCGCGACCCGGCCCAGCGCGCGCCGTCCCGCCACCAGCGCCGCGAACGCCGCCACCGCCGCCACGTCGAACCACCAGCCCCGCGTGTCGACCGCCCAGCCGACCCGCAGCGTCACCGTCCACGACTGCGCCGCGGCGACCAGGAGCCCGAGCAGGCCGGTCAGCCCCAGCAGCCGCGTCACCGTGCCCGCCATCCGCCGCGCGCCCAGCCGCACCCGCACCGCCAGCGCCAGCGTCGCGCCCGTCTCGCCCCAGCCCGGCCAGCCGTGCTCCAGGTCCACCTCGTCGGTGCGGTCGGCCAGGAAGATGCCGACCATCTCCTCCTCGCGCTCGGCCCGGTACCAGGCGGGCAGCACCCGCAGCAGCGCCCGGTAGCGACGTTCCAGGTTCGACCTCTCCGACCTCACAGCGCACCCCTCGCCCTGAGCACCGACGACGCGGCGCGCACGTTCGCCGACAGCCGGGCCACCTCGGCCGACAGCGCCCGCACCCCGGCGTCGGTCAGCCGGTAGTAGCGGCGCAGCCGGCCCTGGTGGACCTCCTCGCGGTCCCGCTCGGCCAGGCCCTCCGCGACCAGCCGGTCCAGCACCCCGTAGAGCGTGCCGACCCGCAGCCGCATCCGACCCTCCGACAGCCCGTCGACCGCGCGCACGATCGCGTAGCCGTGCAACGGCTCCTCCGCCAACGCGGTGAGCACCAGGAACACCTGCTCCGACATACCTCTCACACCGCAGGTTATATCGCGAAGCGGTATATCTCGGCAATAAATCTGGATATGTGATGTCCAGGATTCGGCTAGGGTGGTCGTCGTGAAGATGACCGAGGGCGTCGAGTGGGCCCTGCACTGCTGCCTGGACCTGGCGTGGGCCGGCGACACCCCCGTCCCCGCCGCCCGCCTCGCCGCGCACCACGGCCTGCCCCCGGCCTACCTCACCAAGCAGCTGCAGGCCCTCGGCCGCGCCGGCATCGTGCGCTCCACCCCCGGCCCGCGCGGCGGCTACCTGCTCGACCGGCCACCCCACACCGTCACGCTGATGGACGTGGTGGCGGCCGTCGACGGGACCGACCCGGCGTTCCGCTGCACCGAGATCCGCGCGGACGGCCCCCACACCACCCGCTGCGCCATCGACACCGCCATGGCCCGCGCGGACCTGGCCTGGCGCCGGGAACTCGCCGCCCGCACGCTCGCCGACCTCGACGCCGACGTGCGCCGCGCCGACCCCGACGCCCCGGCCACCACCCGCGCCCGACTCACCTGACACCCCGACACACCACGACCGGAAGGAACCCTCGACCGTGCCGCACACCATCACCAACCCCGACGGCCTGCCCGACCCCACCGGCTACGGCTACAGCCACCTCGCCGCCACCACCGGCGACCTGGTCTTCGTCGCCGGCCAGTACGGCTGCGACGCCGACGGGCACCTCGTGTCCGACGACTTCGCCGAGCAGGTCGACCGCGCGTACGCCAACCTCGGCACCGCCCTGCGCGCGGCCGGCCTGGACTACCGCCACGTCGCCCGCCTGGGCACCTACGTCGTCGACCACGACACCGACCGGCTCGGCGTGCTGCGCGACCACGTGCTGCGCATCTGGGGCGACCGGCCACCCGCGCAGACCCTGCTCGGCGTCACCACGCTCGCCCTGCCCGGGATGCTGTTCGAGGTCGACGCCGTCGCCGTCCGCTGACCGCCTACGGGCAGCGCGCCGCCGTCACACCCCCAGTACACCAACGTCGACGTGGACGTGGTGGTGCGCCAGTACCGCCACGTCGTGCCGAACGACGAGCTGCTGCCGACGTGGCTGTAGGAGGTGTTGCCCGCGGTGAACGCCGCCGTGCCGCAGCGCAGGTCGAACGACGTCAGCGCCTCCTCCGCGGTGTCGACGTGCACGCCCCGGCGGGCGCGGCACCGGCGGTGCCCGGTGACGACACGGCGAGCCCCAGCACCGCCAGGGGTGACGCCGGCAACGCGACGATCCTGCGCATGACTCCTCCTCGAAGGCGTCGCCGGCCGGCCCGGCGCGGACCGGCCGCGGGTGTCGGGCCGCCCCGGGCGGGACGGCTGTCGTCCACCGCACGGAGGAGGTCGCGGCGGCCCCGCTGATACCGCGCATTAGGGTGGCCCGCCGTGGAACCGATCATCCCCGCCCCGGACCCGACCGACGCGCTGTCCTCCGTGCCCGCCGCCGGGGCCGGCCGCGGTCTCTCGCCCACCGGCAGGCTGCGGTTCTTCTTCGGGCCCATGGACTGCGGCAAGTCCACCCTGGCCCTGCAGATCGACCACAACCAGGCACGTCAGGGCCGCCGCGGGCTGCTCCTCGTCCGGCACGACCGCTCCGGCACCCCCACCATCTCCAGCCGCATGGGCCTGGCCCGCCACGCGCTGGAGGTCCACGAGGACATGGACCTGTGCGTGCTGGTGCGCCAGCACTGGGCCCGCGGCAGCCGGGTCGACTACGTCATCGTGGACGAGGCGCAGTTCCTGTCCGCCGAGCAGGTCGACCAGCTCGCCGAGCTCGCCGACGACGCCCACCTGGAGGTGTACTGCTTCGGCCTGGCCACCGACTTCCGCAGCTGCCTGTTCCCCGGCTCGCAGCGGCTGTTCGAGCTGGCCGACGAGCTCAACGCCATCCAGGTCGAGGTGCTGTGCTGGTGCGGGCGCCCCGGCCGGTTCAACGCCCGCGTCCACGACGGCGACGTCGTGCGGGCCGGCGACACGGTGCTGGTCGCCGACACCACCGCCACCGACCTGGTCGAGGTCCGCTACCAGGTGCTGTGCCGCACGCACTACCGCACCGGCGACCTCGGCCCCGACACCGTCGACGCCCACCAGCTCAGCCTCACCTGACCCGACGGGCACAGAGGTGGACGCACACCGTCCCGGCATCCCACAATGGACAACTCCATGTTGCCGGAACCGGGACACCCTCACATGAGCGACGACCACACCCCCACCGACGACCCGACCGACGAGGTGCTGGACAAGGTCGGCGAGCGGCTGCGCCACCTGCGCACCAGCCGGGGCGCGACGCTGGCCGACCTGGCGGCGGCCACGGGGATCTCCAAGAGCACCCTGTCGCGGCTGGAGTCCGGGCAGCGCCGGCCGAGCCTGGAACTGCTGCTGCCGATCGCCCGCGCGCACCGCGTGCCGCTGGACGAGCTGGTCGGCGCGCCGCCGGTCGGCGACCCCCGCATCCGGCCGGTGCCGGTCCGCCGCAACGGCATGACCGTGCTGCCGCTGACCCAGCAGCCGGGCGGCCTGCAGGCCTACAAGATGATCATCCCGGACCGGGGCGAGCCCGACCCCCGCACGCACACCGGCTACGAGTGGCTCTACGTGCTGTCGGGGCGGCTGCGGCTGATCCTGGCCGACCACGACGTGGTGCTGGTCGCCGGGGAGGCCGCCGAGTTCGACACCCGCCTGCCGCACTGGTTCGGCCCGGCCGACGGCGAGCCGGTGGAGATCCTGAGCCTGTTCGGCAAGCAGGGCGAGCAGATCCACATGCGCACCCGCCGCAAGACCTGACACCACGCCACCGTCACACTGTGCGCATGAGGGCCGGGTGTGCGGGGAGCGTGGCGGGGGCGTGGGCGTGACGGGCGGGCGCAGTGCGGGGATCCTGCTGCACCGGGTGGTCGACGGGCAGCGGCAGGTGCTGCTGGGGCACATGGGCGGGCCGTTCTGGGCGCGCAAGGACGAGGGCGCCTGGTCGATCCCCAAGGGCGAGCCGGACGGTGACGAGGAGCCGGAGGCCACCGCCCGCCGCGAGTTCACCGAGGAGCTGGGACTGCCGGTGCCCGACGGCGAGCTGGTGCCGCTGGGCGAGGTGCGCCAGTCCGGCGGCAAGGTGGTGACCGCGTGGGCGCTGGCCGCCGACCTGGACCCCGAACGGGTGATTCCGGGGACGTTCACCCTGGAGTGGCCGCGGGGGTCCGGTGTGCTCCGCGAGTTCCCGGAGGTGGATCGCGTGGCCTGGTTTTCTCTCGTCGAGGCGGGGGTAAAAATGGTGAAGGCCCAACGGGAGCTGCTCGACCGACTCGCGGAAAAGTACACTTTCGGGTGACACTGAAGCTATCGAATGGATAAAGCGTCCGATTGGACGTTTGGGTGCGGTCCGGACGGGTGATTCATCCTCATGTCCGCCACCCGCCACACTCGCGCCGCCACCCTGCGTGGCGGCGGCCCCGAAACCCACTGGAATAACTTTGCGTAACCGTGACCATGACGGACGTCACTACCGGCGAGTTAAACCCGCCGTAACGTCGCCCTGCGTGGTCGGTCTAAGCTGTCGCAGCCGCACGACTTCTGCCAGGACTGCTCCATCCGTGTGATGGGGTCGCCCGGTAGCTTGATAACGCGTCACGAACCGGCCGCGATTGCATCCCTTAGGAGGAAGCCTTCGTTGACGGGTGAAAGACGTCACTGTGGGCGACGATGACCGTGAAGCCGGGAACGAACGGAGCAGTCCGATCGTTGCACTCGGTGAGCAACAAGCCTGGGCCCCGGCCCTGAGCCGAGCGAAAGGACACCGCCATGGCCGACCGCGTTCTACGGGGTAGCCGGCTCGGAGCAGTCAGCTACGAGACCGACCGCAATCACGACCTCGCCCCGCGCCGGTCGGTGCGGTACGCCTGCCCCAAGGGCCACGACTTCGAGGTCCCGTTCTCCGACGACGCCGAGATCCCCCACACCTGGGAGTGCCGCCTGCACGGCCAGGAGTCGAAGATCATCGACGGCGCCGAGCCGGAGCAGAAGAAGATCAAGCCGCCGCGCACGCACTGGGACATGCTCCTGGAGCGGCGCACCATCCCGGAGCTCGAAGAGCTGCTGGACGAGCGGCTGGAAGAGCTGAAGGGGCGGCGCACCCGCACCGCCTGACCAGTGTGACGTGCGAGGGGCCCGCCGGAATCCGTTCCGGCGGGCCCCTGGCGCATGCGCCGCTGGTGCTGTCGGGTCAGCGGTTGCTGGGAGTCTTCGGCTTGGCCGCGAACAGCTCGCGCAGCTGGGTCGCGCGGCGCCGCACACCCCACTTGGTGACCCGCCACAGCGCTTCGCGGACGATGTTGCCGCTCATCTTCGACTCGCCGATCTCACGCTCGGTGAACGTGATCGGGACCTCGACGACGCGGTAGCCGAGCTCGATCGTGCGCCACGCCAGGTCGATCTGGAAGCAGTAGCCCTGGGACGCGACGGTGCCCAGCTTGAGCCGCTCGAGGACCTCGGCGCGGAAGGCGCGGAACCCGCCGGTGATGTCCTTGACCTTCGCGCCGAGCGCGATCTGGGAGTACACGTTGCCGCCGCGGGAGATCAGCTCCCGGTACTTGGGCCAGTTGACCGTGCTGCCGCCGGGCACGTAGCGGGAACCGAGCACCAGGTCGGCGTCCCGCAGGGCGTCGAGCAGGCGCGGCAGGTCCTCGGGGGCGTGCGAGCCGTCGGCGTCCATCTCCACCACGACCGCGTAGTCGCGTTCCAGCGCCCACCGGAAACCCGCGACGTAGGCGGCGCCCAATCCGGCCTTCTCCGTGCGGTGCAGCACGTGGACCCGGTCGTCCGCGGCGGCCATCTCGTCGGCCAGCTGCCCGGTCCCGTCGGGGCTGCCGTCGTCGACCACGAGCGCGTGCGCCCGGGGCAGCGCCGCGTGCAGCCGCTTCACGATCTTCCCGATGTTGTCCCGCTCGTTGTAGGTCGGGATCACCACCAGCACCGGCCCGAGCTCGCGGTCAGGCTGCGCCTGCTGGTCCGCCATCCGTTTCCTCCTCGCCGACCCCGGCACCGGGGGTCGGACGCGTCCGTCGTCGTGTCACTGTCAAGGCGATCGCCACGGCCATCAGGCCCAGAGCGGTCATCACCCACTCGGGCCATGCGCCGAGCCGGGTGGCCAGCGTAGCCTCCCCGCGCAGCGGCACCGTGGCCACCAGCGCGTCCGGGGTGAACATGCCGGTCCGCGCGGTGACGGCCCCGTCGGGCGCGACGATGGCGCTGACGCCGCTGGTGGCGGCGACGACCACGGATTTGCCGTGTTCGACGGCGCGGACGCGGGACATGGCCAGCTGCTGGTAGGTCATCTCCGTGTAGCCGAAGGTGGCGTTGTTGGTGGGGATGGCGATCAGGTTCGCGCCTTCGGTGATGGAGTCGCGGACCACACCGTCGAACGCGACCTCGTAGCAGGTGTCGAGGGCGACCTTGGCGGGGCCCATGGTGAAGCCCTCCGGGTCGGTGCCGGGCTGGAAGGTGCCGGCGCGGTCGACGGTGTCGGTGAAGATCCGGAAGAACTCGCGGTAGGGCATGGTCTCGCCGAAGGGCTGCAACTGCCGTTTCGTGTAGGTGTCGGTGGCGCCGGCGCCCGGTTCGTAGAGCACGACGGTGTTGCGGGGCAGCTTGTCGTCGGGGTCGATGACGACGGCACCGACGGCCACCGGCGCGCGGATGGCCTCGACGGCGCGGCGGATCTGGTTGGCGGCGTCGGCGTTGCGGAAGGGGTCGATGTCGGAGGAGTTCTCCGGCCAGATGACCAGGTCGGGTTGCTCGGCGCGGCCGGCGGCGACGTCCTCGGCGAGTCGCAGGGTGCGGGCGACGTGGTTGTCGAGCACGGCACGGCGTTGGGCGTTGAAGTCCAGGCCGGCGCGGGGCACGTTGCCCTGGATCGCGGCGACGGTGGCGGTGCCCTGGTCGGGGTCGGTGTGCACGAGCGTGGACGCCGCGATCCCGGCCGCGAGGGGCAGCACGAGGGCGGGCACGCCGAGTTTCCAGTTCCGGACCAGGTGGGCGGCGCCGAAGCCGGTGAGGGCGACGGCGAACCCGACCAGCGGCGCGCCGCCGACCGAGGCCAGCGGCAGGTACCAGCCCTCGGGCTGGCCGAACGCGATCTTGCCCCAGGGGAAGCCGCCGAAGGGCACGACGCCGCGCAGGGCCTCGTCGGCGACCCACACCAGCGCCATCCACAGCGGCGCCCCGGGCAGCTTCGACACCACGGCCACGGCGGCGGTGCCGACGGCGATGAGCAGCGCGCACAGCAGGGCCAGCGGCAGCCAGGCGATGAGGCCGACGAACTCGCCGGTCCAGCGCAGCAGCGGCGCCATGAACCCCAGCCCCCACACCAGCCCGAGCCCGAACCCGGCCCGCGCGCGGCGGCCGTGCAGCAGGACGCCGAGGACGGCGAACCCGACCGGCGCGAGCCACCAGGTGGTGCGCGGGGGGAAGCTGAGGAACACCGCGCCACCGCCCGCGGCGGCGACCACGAGCCGCAGCAGCGTGCCACGCACGTCCCGGCGTCGGGCGGGGGGCGTGTCGGCGACGGGCTGATCCGGCGTCACGGGGGCTGCGACCACCGGATCAGCCTACGAGCCGCCGGTCACGAACCCGCAGCCGGCCCGCGCCGCCACCTCACCCGACCCGGTACCGGTAGGACAGCACCGTGAGCTCCTCCCCCGAGGTCCGGTTCACGCCGTGTCGCACGGGCGCGGGCTCCTCCCCCGCCGCCGGTGGACGTGTGGGGCGGGGTGGGGTTGCCCTGGGATTGGGGGTCGGCGGGTCGGGGTAGCAATCAGGGTGCCCACCGATGTCGTGGGCTGTGCGCGCGGGGAAGGTGGAGGTATGACCACGTTGACCAGGCCGCAGGACCGGAAGATGATCGCGGGTGTGTGTGCGGGGCTCGCCGCCCGGTACGGGTGGAAGGCGAGCACGGTGCGGTGGGTGTTCGTGTTGTCGTGCCTGCTGCCGGGGCCGCAGTTCCTGATCTACCTCGTGTTGTGGGTGATGATGCCCAAGCGCCCCTACTGACGGGTGCGGACCAGGGCTTCGATGCCGTCCAGGACGCGGTCGAGGCCGAAGGTGAACGCGTGGTCGCCGTCGTGGGCGGCGCCGTGGGCCTCACCGGCGGCGGCCCCGACGCGGGCGGCGGTGGGGAAGCGCGCCGGGTCGAGGACCTTGGCCAGCAACGGCGCGGCGGCCTGCCACCACTGCTCGTCCGTCAGGCCGGTGCGCTGCCGGGTCCGGACGGCGTCGACGGTGACGCGGGCGGCGGCGCGCACGTGGCCCAGGACGAGGGTGAGGACGGCGTCCATCTCGACGTCGGTGAGGCCGATGCCGTCCACGGCACGCAGTTCGTAGTCGTACTTCGCGGCCGTGTGGGGGCCCAGGACGGCGCGGTGCGTGGTGACGTCCAGCAGCCAGGGGTGGCGCAGGTGCAGGTCGAGGTTGTCGCGGGCGATGCGGGCCAGCCGGCCGCGCCACCCGCCGGGCACGTCGGCGGGACGCGGTGTCCCGGCCTGCACGGCGTCGATCATGGCGTCCACGAGTTCGGCTTTGCCGGGGACGTGGGTGTAGAGGGACATGGTGCCGACGCCGAGGCGTTCGGCGACGCGGCGCATGGACAGCGCGGTGAGGCCTTCGGTGTCGGCGAGGTCGACGGCGGCGGCGACGATGCGGTCCACGCCGAGGTCCTTGCGGGCGGTGCGGTCGGCGGTGCGCCACAGCACGGCGAGGGTCCGGGCGGGGTCGCCGGGGTGTTCGGTGGCCACTCGCGTCACCCTACGGGTGGGGCGTGTCGGTCAGGGCGGCTCGGACGATGCCGAGAGCTTCCTCGGTGGTCAGGCCGTGTTCGCGGGCGGTGGCCGCGTAGGCGTGGGCGGCGCGCAGGACGCGTTCGCGGCCCCTCTGCCCGGCGGCGCTGACGACGGTGCCGGCGCGGCCGCGGGTTTCGATGAGACCGGCTTCCTCGAGCTCGCGGTAGGCGCGGGCGACGGTGTTGACCGCGAGGCCGAGGTCGGCGGCCAGGGCGCGCACGGTGGGCAGGCGGGTGCCCACGGCGAGGTCGCGGTCGGTGATCCGGCGGGCGAGCTGGGACCGCACCTGTTCGTAGGGCGGCACGGACGAGGCGGGGTCGATGCTGATCACGCGTCGATAGTGGCAGAGGCCCGGTGGGACGGCGTCACGGCGGGGTGACGTGGAGTCGCCGGGTCGCGACGGCCCGTGGCAGGGTGGTGTGCGTGCTGCGCGGACCGCTGCTGTCGACCGTGGTGCTGGCGTTGGTCACGGGGGTGGCCTTGCTGGCCCTGCTGTTCGGGTCGGACCGGCGGGTCGCGGGCACACCCACCCCGTACTGCGCGTCGCTGCAGCTGTTGTTCGACACCGACGACGAGATGTGGCGGGCGGTGGACGCGTTGCGGGACGACGAGCGGGTGCGCGAGGTGCGGGAGGAGCGGACGCAGGCGCAGAACCACGAGCGGCTGACCGAGCAGCTGCGGGCGGCCGGGCACCACGACCTCGCCGACGCCGCACGGGTGGAGCGGACGCCGGCGTCGGCGCGGGTGGTGGAGGCGTTCGGGGTGGACGTCGAGGTGCTGGCCGACCGGCTGCGGCGCGAGTACCGGGTGAACCTGGTCGACGTCTGCCAGGAGCCGACGGAACCCGCCTACGGGTCCCCTTGGCGTTTCGGGGCCACGACGGTGCCGCGGGCGCGGGTGACGACGACGGGCGGGTCGAGGACGTCGGCGGCGGACGGGCCGCGGTCGGGCGCGGAACGGCACACGACCCGGGCCTCGAAGTCGATCTCGCGGGAGCGGGTGCCGACGCGGACGAGGGTGGCGGTGGCCTCGATGACGTCGCCGGCGCGCACGGGGGCGAGGAACTCGACCGAGGAGTAGGCGGCGAAGAGGCCTTCGTCGCCGTCGGTGCGGATGAGCAGCTCGGTGGCGACGTCACCGAACAGGCCGAGCGAATACGCGCCGTCGACCAGCGCGCCGCCGTAGTGGGCGTGGGCGTGGGGCACGTAGCGGCGATGGGTGACGGTGAATCCCACGCTGGCGGATCCCTCGGTGGCGGATCCCTCGGGGAGGCTCACGCGTGCTCCTTCCGGTGTCGCAGGGCGTGGACGAGGTAGCTGGCGACTTCGCCGGGGGTGGTGCCGCGGCCGAACACGCGGTCCACGCCGAGGTCGGCGGCCATGAGCGGGTCGAAGCGCGGTCCGCCGGCGATGAGCAGCGGCCGCCGCTCCCCCATGGCTTCGCGGAACGCCGCGGCCATCTCGCGGGTGTTGAGCAGATGCGCGTCGCGTTGGGTGACGACCTGGGAGACGAGGACGGCGTCGGCCTTCTCCGCGCGGGCGCGGCGCACCAGGTCGGGCACGGAGACCTGCGCGCCGAGGTTGACGACGGTGAGTTCGCGGTAGTACTCGAGGCCCTTCTCGCCGGCGAAGCCCTTGATGTTGAGGATGGCGTCGATGCCGACGGTGTGGGCGTCGGTGCCGATGCAGGCGCCGACGACGACGAGTTTGCGGCGCAGCAGCTTCTTGATCGCGGTGTTGACCTCGGCGGGCGGCAGCAGCGGGTAGTCGCGTTCGACGACGCGGACGTCGTCGAGGTCCACGATGTGGCGGACGGAGCCGTAGACGACGAAGAAGGTGAAGTCGTCGCCGATGGGGTGGGAGTGCACGACCATGGCGGGGTCGATGCCCATCTTGTTGGCCAGCTGCTGGGCGGCGCCGTCGGCCTGGGGTCCGGCGGGGACGGGCAGGGTGAACGAGGTCTGCACCATGCCGTCGCCGGTGGTGTCGCCGTAGGGGCGGACGTGGCGCTTCACGGGTGTGCCTCCAGCAGGTCCGCGGCGGGGTTGAGGTAGTCGTCGGCTTTCGCCACCACGCCGTCGGCGCCCCGGCCGCCGGTGGCGGGGCGTTTCATCAGGCCGAACGTGCCGTCGGCGATGGCGTTGAGCAGCCCGTCGTCGACGATGCGGTGCAGCAGGTCGACGGCTTCGCCGAGGACCTGGTGGGCGCGTTTGACGATGAGGCCGTCGGGCGCGGGCCGGAAGTCCTCGCGCAGGCCGCCGGCGGCACCCAGGACGTAGCGGACGTTGCGCAGGGCCAGGTCGCGGTCGGACAGGAACGGGGTGACGACGGCTTCGGTCATCATGCCGACGAGCAGGATGGACTGGCCGGTGAGCAGGCCCGCGAGGGTGAAGAACCCGTCGAGCAGGTAACCCTGGAAGACGTCGCCGGTCATGTGCTTGGTGGGCGGCATCCACTTCAGCGGCGCGTCGGGGAACAGTTCGCGGGCCAGCAGGGCGTGGGCGAGTTCGAGGCGGAACGACTCGGGCAGGTCGGGGTTGATCTCGAAGGCGTGGCCCAGGCCCAGGAGGTGGTCGGGCAGGCCCGCTTCGCGCGCGAAGTGCTCGTTGAGCAGCTGGGACACCGTCACGGTGTGGGCGGCGTCGACGGCGTCGGCGGTGGTGAGGTAGTTGTCCTCGCCGGTGTTGATGACGATGCCGGCGCGGGCGTGGACCTGGCGGGAGAAGCGCTGGTCGACGAAGGTGCGGATGGGGTTGATGTCGCGGAACAGGATGCCGTACATGGAGTCGTTGAGCATCATGTCGAGGCGTTGCAGGCCGGCCAGCACGGCGATCTCGGGCATGCACAGCCCGGAGGCGTAGTTGGTGAGCCGCACGTAACGACCGACTTCCCGGGACACCTCGTCCAGGGCGGCGCGCATGATGCGGAAGTTCTCCTGGGTGGCGTAGGTGCCGGCGAAGCCGTGGTGGGTGGCGCCTTCGGGGACGTAGTCGAGCAGCGACTGGCCGGTGGAGCGGATGACGGCGATGACGTCGGCGCCGGCGCGGGCGGCGTTGCGGGCCTGGACGACGTCCTCGTCGATGTCGCCGGTGGCGACGATGAGGTAGATCCAGGGTCGTTGTGGCGGGTCGCCGAGTTTCGCGACGAGCTTGTCGCGCTGGGCGCGGTTGCGGTCGACGGTGCGCAGGCCGCGGGTGACGGCGGCGGTGGCGGCCTTGCGGGCGCGTTCCCGGTCGCGGCCCGCGGGCAGGGTGTAGCGGACCTGGCCGGCGGCGGTGGCCTCGGCCAGCTCGGTGAGGCTGGTCAGGTCGTGCTCGCGCAGGGCGTGGAAGACGGGCAGGGCGACGCCGTGTTCGAGGCCGCAGTGCTCGCGCACGGTGTCCACGACGCGGTTGACCCAGGGGACGTCGCCGGCGCGGTGGGTGGTGTCGGCGCCGGTGATGCCGGCCAGGCGGAGCGTGGCGCGCTCGACCGCGACCGTGGTGTGGGCCTTGGCCAGCGCCACCACCGGTTCGGCGGCCTTGGCGGCGAGTTCCCGCGCCGTGGCGACCACCCGGGGGTCGAGGTCGAGCAACGCCATCGGTTTCACTCCTGTCGGCTGGATCGGGTCACGGTGCGGCGGGACGCGGCCGGCCGCCGGTCCGGGTCGGTGGGCGCGTCGGCGGCGGCCGGCCGTCCGCTGTCACGGGCTCGGGAGGGCACGTCAGGCCTCCCGGTCGTAGACGGTGCGGCCGCGCAGGACGGTGCGCAGGCAGGTCGGCGCGGGGCCGTCCAGCGCGGGCAGCGCGGGGACGCGGGAGCGGGGGTCGGTGGACCAGCGCTGCACGCGGCTGTCGGGCGCCGCGACCTCCAGCTCCCCCGCCTCCCACACGGCGTAGGTGGCGGGCGCGCCGGGCTGGAGGGTGCCGGTGACGCCGTCGTCGACGCCCGCGGCACGCCAGCCGCCGCGGGTGTGGGCGGTGAACGCGGCGCGCGGGGACAGGCCGTGGCCGTCGGTGCGGTGGTGCACGGCGGCCTTGATCGTGGCCCACGGGTCGACGGCGGTGACGGGGGCGTCGGAGCCCAGCGCGAGGATCATGCCGGCGGCGGCGAGCCGGGAGAACGGGTTGAGCGCGGTGCCGCGCGGCACGCCGAGGCGCTGGGCGTACATGCCGTCGGGGCCGCCCCACTCGCGGTCGAACAGGGGTTGCACGGAGGCCACGACGCCCCAGGAGCCGAGGCGTTCGGCCTGGTCGGGGGTGACCATCTCCAGGTGTTCGAGGCGGTGCCGGGCGGCGGCCAGGGCGGGCACGCCGACCGTGGCCGCGGCTTTCGCGAAACCTTCGGCGACGGCGGCGACGGCGGCGTCGCCGATGACGTGGAACCCGCCCTGCAGGCCCGCGCGGGTGCACGTGACGAGGTGCTCGGCGATGGCGTCGGCGTCGAGGTAGAGCGCGCCGGTGGTGTCGGCGTCGGCGTACGGCTCGCACAGCGCGGCGGTGCGGGAGCCCAGCGCGCCGTCCACGAACAGGTCGCCCGCCAGGCCGCGCACGGGCAGGCCGCCGGGGTCGGTGCCGCCCCAGTAGCCGACGACGTCGAGCACGTCGGTGGCGAGCAGGTCGGCGAGGTCGTCGTGGCCGGAGATGTCGGGTCCGGCGCATTCGTGCACCGACGCGATGCCGCGTGACGCGGCGTGCTCCAGGAACGCCTGTTGGGCGGCGCGGCGGCGGGTGGCGGGGATCGCGGCCTTCGCGGCACGGCGCACGTGGTGGTGCGCGGCGCGGGACAGCGGCCCGTCGGGGCTGTAGCCGTCGGCGGTGCGGGCGTCGGGGGCGAGGTCGAGCAGCGCGGTGGACACCAGCGCGGAGTGCACGTCGATCCGTGACAGGTAGACCCGAGCGCCGCGGGCGGCGTCGTCCAGTTCGGCGCGGGTGGGCGGCCGCTGCTCCGGCCAGCGGGTCTCGTCCCAGCCGTGTCCCCAGACCAGGGGGCCGTCGGCGGCGCGCACGGCGTCGAGCAGCTCGGCCAGCGAGCGGCAGCCGGTGAGGTCCAGGCCGGTCAGCAGCAGCCCGGCGGAGGTGGCGTGCACGTGGGCGTCGACGAACGCGGGGGCGACGAACGCGCCGTCCAGCTCGACGACCTCGGCGTCGGGGTGCAGGGCGAGGCCGGCGGCGTCCTGGCCGAGCCACGTCACGGTGCCGTCGGTGATCGCCATGGCGGTGGCGTCGGGGGCGGTCGGGGAGTGGATTCGTCCCCCCACGAGCAGAGTAGTCACGCCTGCTGAGTCTGCCGGTGCTCGAACAGCGCCCGCACGGCAGGTTCGGCGCGCAGCAGGTCGAGGGCGAACGCGGCGTGACCTGGCACGTAGCCGTTGCCGACGAGCATTTCCACGTCGGCGGCGAGCCCTTCGGCGCCCAGCGCGGCGGCGGGGAAGGACGTGGCCATGGAGAAGAACACGACGGTGCCGCCGTCGGCGGTGGCCAGGATCGCGCCGTGCTCGCAGCCGGGCACGTCCACGCACACCACGGTGACGTCGACCCGCTCCCCCACGGCGGCGGCGACAGCGAGCGGGTCGCGCGCGTCGGCGACCACGACGGTGTCGGCCAAACCCGAGGCGCGCACGGCGGCGGCCTCGCGGTCGGTGGGCACGAGGGCGACCAGCCGGGACGCCCCGGCGCGGCGGGCGGCGGCCAGCGACAGCGACCCGGACTTGCCCCCACCGCCCAGCACCAGCACCGACGGGGTTGTGCGGCGGCGCACGACCCGGTCGGTCAGGGCGGGCGCGCCGCACACGTCCAGCACCGACAGGGCCAGGTCGGAGGGCAGGTCGTCCGGCAGGACGGCGGCGATGGAGCGGCCGAACAGCACCGCGGTGCCCTCGCACGGCACCTGTTCGTCGGCGCCGTCCCAGCGGGCCAGGCCGTCGGTGATGCGCAGCGGGGTGAGGGTGAGCGACACCAGCGTCGCGATCCGGTCCCCCGGCCGCAGCCCGAGGGGCGAGTCGGGGCCGACCTCGCGCACGACGCCCAGCAACATGCCACCCGATCCGGTGACGGGGTTCTGCATCTTGCCGCGGGCGGCGACGACGTCCAGCACGGCCCGCCGCACGCCGTCGACGCCGTGCTGTTCGCGCAGCTGCCGGTAGGAGGCGGCGTCGAGGTTGAGCCGGGTGACGTCGACCAGGACCTCGTCGGCGCCGCACACGGGTGTGGCGTCCAACCGGACGGCCTGCTGCGGCAGCACCCCGGCGGGTTCGAAAACGCGGTGCACACCGTAGGGCGACGTCATGGAAATCCTTCGGTCGACAGGGTCTGGACGCGGATATCTTCACGTGAAGTGCGGTGATCGCGCAAGGGACTCACCGCACGGCTGTGCCCGGCCCGGAGCGCGGCCCGGGCCGGGCACAGGTCTGGACGGGTCAGCCGCGGCGGCGGACCCGCAGCACGACCGCCACCACCAGCACCACCGCCAGCAGCGCGTACGCGACCGCCGCGAACGGGCTGGTGACCAGCGCGGCCGGGTCGCCCTCGCCGATCTGCAGCGTCCGCCGCACCTGCTCCTCGGCCATCGGCCCCAGGATCAGCCCCACCACCAGCGGCGCCACCGGGTAGCCGTGGCGGCGCATGAAGAACCCCGCCACACCGATGACCAGCAGCACCACCAGGTCGTCCACCACGAAGTTCACCGCGTAGGTGCCCAGCGCCGCGAACAGCAGGATCCCCGCGTACAGGTACGGCCGCGGGATCTGCAGCACCTTCACCCAGATCCGCGCCAGCGGCAGGTTGAGCACCAGCAGCATCACGTTGCCGATGTACAGCGACGCGATCAGCGCCCACACCAGCGCCGAGTCGTTGGTGAACAGCAGCGGACCGGGCTGGATGCCGTAGCTCTGGAACCCGGCCACGATCACCGCCGCCGTCGCCGTCGTCGGCAGACCCAGCGTCAGCAACGGCACCAGCACACCGGCCGCCGCGGCGTTGTTCGCCGCCTCCGGCCCGGCCACGCCCTCGATCGCGCCCCGCCCGAACTCCTCCGGCCGCTTCGCCAGCTTCTTCTCCGCCGCGTAGGACAGGAACGTGGAGACGTCCGCGCCACCGGCGGGGATGGTGCCGATCGGGAAGCCGATCGCGGTGCCGCGCAGCCACGGCTTCCACGACCGCCGCCAGAACTCGCGCGTCATCCACTTCCCGCCCACCGGCACCACCTCGACCGGGCCGTGCCGCAGCCGCGCCGCCACGTACAGCGCCTCACCCACCGCGAACACCCCCACGGCGACCACGACCACGTCGACACCGTCCGACAGCGTCGGCACACCCAAGGTGAACCGCTGCTGCCCCGTCAGCGTGTCGGTGCCGACCAGGCCGATGAACAGGCCCAGCCCCAGCGACGCCAGCCCGCGCACCGGCGACGCGCCCAGCAGCGCCGCGACGGTCGTGAACGCCACCACCATCAACGCCACGTAGTCGGCCGGGCCGAGCGTGACGGCCAGCTCGGCGATCGTCGGCGCCAGCGCGGTCAGCAGGATCGTCGCGATGGTGCCCGCGACGAACGACCCGATCGCCGCCGTGGCCAGCGCCGCCGCACCACGCCCGGCGCGCGCCATCCGGTTGCCCTCCAGCGCCGTCACCACCGACGACGACTCACCGGGCGTGTTGAGCAGGATCGACGTCGTCGAACCCCCGTACATGCCGCCGTAGTAGATCCCCGCGAAGATGATCAACGCGGCGGTGGGTTCCAGCGAATACGTCAACGGCAGCAGCAACGCCACCGTCATCGCCGGGCCGATCCCCGGCAACACCCCGACCGCGGTGCCCAGCGTCACCCCGAGCAGCGCGTAGAGCAGGTACTCGGGCTGCGCGGCGGTCGCGAAGCCCTCCAGCAGTCCGGTGAGGCTACCCATCGAGCAGCGGCACCCCCTCCAACACCCCGGCCGGCAGCGACAGACCCAGCCCCGAGGCGAACAGCACCTGCACGACCAGCGCCAACACCACCGCCACGACCAGCGCCTTCCACCACACCGCGCCCAACGTCCACGCCGCGCCGAAGAACAGCACCGCCGCCGCCACCGGCCACCCGGCCACCTCGATCAGCACCAGGTGCGCCACCAGCACCGCGACCAGCTTCACCACCGTCACCCAGTCGGTGCGCACCGCCGGGTCGACGTCCTCGGCGTCCTCCGCCGGACCGAGCCGCCCACGCAGGGCGGCGACGATCGCCGCCACCCCCGTCACCACCAGCAACACACCCACCGCGTACGGGAACGCCCGCGGCCCCACCGCGCCCAGCGCACCCCGCGTCGCGATGGTCGTCGCGTCCACCAGCGTGAACACACCCAACCCCACCACCAGGGCACCGAACACGCACTCCTCGACCTTCGCCGACACCGACCCTGCCGCAACGGTGGGTGTCAAGTCGGGGGAGGTCACTTGACCAGGCCGATCTCCTGCAGCACCGGCTTGATCCGGCCGATCTCCACGGTCAGGAACGTCGAGAAGTCGTGCCCGGTCTGGAACGTGTCCGTCCAGCCCTTCTTCTTCAACTCCTCCTGCCACTGCGGGCTCGCGTGCATGTCGGTCACCAGCTTCACCAACCGGTCCTTCGCCGCCACCGAGATCGACCCCGGCGCCACCACCCCACGCCAGTTGATCAACTCCACGCCCGAGCCCAGCTTCTTGAACGTCGGCACCTTCAACTCCGGGTGCTCCTTCGGCCCCGACGTGCCCAACACCCGCAGCTTGCCCGCCTTGATCTGCTCCACGTACTCGCCCACACCCGAGATCCCGGCGTCGACCTTCCCGCCCAACAACGCCGCCAACGACTCACCGCCACCGGAGTACGGCACGTAGTTCAACTTGGCCGGGTCGATGTCCAACGCCTGCAGCAGCATCCCCGCCAGGATGTGGTCCGTGCCACCCGCCGAACCACCGGTGATCGTCACCCCCTGCCCCTTCTCGTCGATCGCCGCCAACAGCTCCTCGATCGTCTTGTAAGGCGAGTCGGCCGGCACGACCACCACCTCGTCCTCCGCGGTCAACCGGGCGATCGGCGTCGTGTCCTCCAACCGCTTGTCCACCCCGTTGGTCTCCACCGCGCCCACCATCACCAGCCCGGTCACCATCAGGTAGCTCTCCGACCGCTCGGACGCCAACTTCTGCAACCCCACCGTGCCGCCCGCACCACCGACGTTGCTCACCTGCACCGAATCGGCCAACCCCGCACCGTCGATCGCCGCCTGCATCGCCCGCGCCGTCTGGTCCCAACCACCACCCGGATCCGCCGGCGCCATGATCTCCAACCGGCCGACGTCACCCTCCGCGCCGCCGCCCCCACACCCCGCCAACACCAAGCCCGCCGCCGCCACCGCCGCGAGAAGTCGGGTGCGCTGTCCAACCATCACAGTCCTCCACATTCCACCCCGGAGCGCCGTCGCCGCCGGTGGGCCGGAACGGTAGGAGCGCACCCGCCCCGACACGGGACAAAGGTCGTAAGGGCCGTATTGGTCGTTTAGGTCGTGGCCCCCCTCACACCCCCTGCGCCAGAATGCTCAGCCATGCGCCGCCGTTCGGTCCCCCTCGGTGTCACCCTGCTCGTACTGCAGGCCGTCATCGTCCTGGCCACCACCTGCACGGCGGGCCTGCTCGCGGCCAAACTCCAGAGCGACCGCATCCGCGAGGCCTACAAAGACCGCATGCTCTCCGTCGCCGAAAGCGTCGCCCGCCTCCCCACCGTCATCGACGCCTTCGACTCACCCGACCCCGCCGCCACCATCCAGCCCCTCGCCGAACTCATCCGCAAAGCCTCCGGCGTCACCTACGTCGTCGTCACCGACCGCACCGGCGTCCGCTACGCCCACCCCGACCCCACCCGCATCGGCCAACCCGTCTCCACCGACCCCAGCACCGCCCTGTCCGGCCACGTCTTCGTCGGCACCGAAACCGGCACCCTCGGCACCTCCCTGCGCGCCAAAGTCCCCATCCGCTCCGACACCGACGACATCATCGGCATGGCCTCCGTCGGCATCCTCGAAAGCGAACTCGCCGCCGACCTCGCCGAAGACCTCCCCGAACTCATCGGCTGGCTCGCCGCCGCCGCCCTCGTCGGCGTCCTCGGCGCCGCCCTCGTCACCCACCTCGTCCGCCAACGCACCTTCCGCCTCGAACCCGACGAGATCGCCCACCTCCTCGAAACCCGCGACGCCATGCTCCACGGCATCCGCGAAGGCGTCGTCGCCGTCGACGACCGCGAAAACCTCGTCCTCGTCAACGACGAAGCCCTCCGCCTCCTCGGCCTCACCGACGACCCCACCGGCCAACCCGCCGAAACCGTCCTCGAAGACGGCGGCCTGCTCGACCTCGCCCGCACCCACGACGACGTCGCCGACCGCCTCGTCCTCGCCGGCGAACGCGTCCTCGTCGCCAACCGCATGACCGCCAAGACCCACGGCCGACCCGTCGGCATCGTGCTCACCCTCCGCGACCGCACCGAACTCCACGACGCCCTGCGCGAACTCGACGGCCAACGCACCGTCACCGAAGCACTGCGCGCCCAAGCCCACGAATTCACCAACCACCTGCACGTCATCAGCGGCCTGGTCGAACTCGACCGCCGCGACGACGCCGTCACCTACATCGAACGCGTCGGCGGCGCCGGCTCCGTCACCTCCGACATCATCGGCGGCGCCATGACCGACCCCGCCCTCGCCGCCCTCCTGCTCGCCAAGTCCTCCACCGCCCACGAACGCGGCGTCACCCTGCGCCTCGACCCCGCCACCACCATCGACACCCGCACCGGCGACGACGCCCTCACCGTCCTGGGCAACCTCGTCGACAACGCCGTCGACGCCGTCGAACCCGGCGGCACCGTCCGCGTCCTCGTCCACTCCGACCCCACCGGCGTCCGCGTCGTGGTGGACGACGACGGACCCGGCGTCGACCACGACCGACGCGACCACATCTTCACCCTCGGCGTCAGCACCAAAGCACCCCACAACGCCCACGGCCGCGGCATCGGCCTCGCCCTCGTCTCCCGCGTCGTCACCCGCCGCAACGGACAGGTCCACCTCACCGACTCCGAACTCGGCGGAGCCTCGTTCGACGTCTGGCTCCCGGAGGCCGCCCGATGACCCACCACCCCACCCCCGTGCGCACCCTCGTCGTGGACGACGACTTCGCCGTCGCCGCCATCCACCGCGGCTTCCTCGACGCACTCCCCGACTTCACCGTCATCGGCGAAGCACACGGCGGCGGCGAAGCCCTCCGCGCCGTCGACACCCTGCACCCCGACCTCGTCCTGCTCGACATCCACCTGCCCGACATCTCCGGACTGGAGGTGCTCGCCCGCCTCCGGGCCAGATCCGGACCACCGGTCGACGTCATCGCCGTCACCGCCGCCCGCGAACGCGACACCGTCCGCCAGGCCATGTCCCGCGGCGTCGACCACTACCTCGTCAAACCCTTCACCCGCACCGCGTTCCTCGACCGCATGCGCGAATACCTCGCCCGACGCACCGAGGTCCAACGCCTCGGCCCCTGGCTCGACCAGGACGAAGTCGACCAACTGATGCAACACCGGCCCCGCGTCGCCCTGCCCAAAGGCCTCTCACCCGTCACGCTCAAACTCGTCGTCGACACCCTGCGCGGCACCGACGGCGACCTCTCCGCCCAGGAAGTCGGCGACCGCGCCGGACTCTCCCGCGTCAGCGCCCGCCGCTACCTCGAACACCTCGTCACCACCGGCAAGGCCGAAGTCCTCCCCCGCTACGGCATGGCCAACCGCCCCGCCCACGGCTACCGGCTCACCTGACGGAACCACCGACACCCGTACGGACCCAACCCCACCGTCGCCACCCCGTCCTTCGGCGTCACCGTCCCGTCCACCAGCAGATCGGTCAGCTCACCCTCGACCTTCGGCAACTCGACCTCCACCTCCCGATCGGCGAAGTTGTGCACCGCGATCACCGTGCCACCGTCGATCTCGCACCGGTGCGCGAACACCGCCGGATCCGCCGTGTCGACCGTGGTGAACCTCCCCCACGCCAACTCCGGACACTCCCGATAACGCTCCACCAGCAACCGCGTCCAGCCCAGCAGCGAATCGGGGTCGCGGCGCTGCTCCGCCACCGAGTCCCACCACATCGGCGTGCGCACCGCCAATCGGCCCTCCAGCGACAGGTCCTCGGTCATCCCGACCTCCTCGCCGTAGAACAACACCGGCGTACCCGGCAACGAGAACAGCAGGCTGTACACCATCTTGATCCGCGACAGGTCACCACCGAGCATCGACGGCAACCGACGCCGCAACCCCCGCCCGTACAACTGCATGTCCTCCTCCGGACCGAACGCCGCGAACACCTCCTGCCGCTCCGGCTCCGTCAACTTGTCCAACGTCAACTCGTCGTGATTGCGCACGAACGTCGCCCAATGACAATCACGCGGAGGCTCCGGCCGCTCCTTCAACGCGTGCGTCAACGGACTCGCATCCCCCCGCGCCAACGACAGGTACATCTGCTGCATCCCGACGAAGTCGAAACACATGTGCAACTCATCACCCACACCGTCCGACTTCCCGAAGAACGCCATCGCCTCCGTGTACGGCAGGTTCACCTCCCCCAACAGGATCGCCTCACCGTTGCGCCGGGAAAGGAACGCCCGCAAATCGGCCAGGTAGTCGTGCGGATCCGGCAACTCCTCGATCGGCGCCTCCAACAGGAACGGCACCGCGTCCACCCGGAACCCCGACAGCCCCAACTCCATCCAGAACCCCATCACCCGCGCGATCTCGTCCCGCACCGCCGGGTTCGCCACGTTCAGATCAGGCTGGTGCCGGTAGAACCGGTGCAGGTAGTACCGCTTCGCCTTCCGGTCGTACGTCCACAGCGACTTCTCCTTGTCCGGGAACACCACCCCCTCCGACGCGTCCGCCGGCGGCTCGTCCACCCACACGTACCAGTCGTGGAACGGGCTCTCCGGATCACGCGCCGCCTGGAACCACGGGTGCTGATCCGACGTGTGGTTCACCACCAGGTCCGCGATCACCCGCATACCCCGGTCCCGCGCCGTCCGCACGAACTCCACGAAATCCCCGAGCGTGCCCAACCGCGGATCCACCCCGTAGAAATCCGTGACGTCATAACCGTCATCCCGATCCGGCGTCGGGAAGAACGGCATCAACCACAAACACGTCACACCCAACCGGTGCAGGTGGTCGATCTTGTCGATCAACCCCCGGAAATCACCGTGCCCGTCACCATTCGCGTCGTGGAACGTCTCCACGTCCAAGCAGTACACGACGGCGTTCTTCCACCACAGGTCCGCGGTCCTGGTCAACTTCACGACCGCACCTCCGGCAGCACCCGCTCACCGAACACGTCCAGGAACCGCTCCTGCTCCACACCCACGTGGTGCAGGTAAACCTCCTCGAACCCCAACTCCGCGTACTCCCGGATCGTCTTCGCGTGCCACCCCAAATCCGACGAGATGTTCACCACCGCCGCCACCCGCTCCACCGTGACGTGCTCCGACACCACGTCGAACGCCTCCGCCGAATCCAGATCCCAGCACACCGGCGGCCCGAACACGTTGCTCCGCCACTGCTCGTGCGCGACCGACCGCGCCTCGTCCTCCGACTCCGCCCAACTCAAGTGCACCTGCAGGTGCAACTTCCCCCGACCACCGGCGTCCCGGTAAGCCGCCACCATCCGCTCCAACCGCTCCACCGGCGCGTTCACCGTGATCAACCCGTCAGCCCACTCCGCGCACCACCGCGCCGTCGCCTCGCTCACCGCCGCGCCGATCAACAGCGGAGGCACCTCCGGCCTGGTCCACAACCGCGCCCGATCCACCGTCACCAGACCGTCGTGACTGACCTCCTCCCCCGCCAACAACGCACGGATCACCTCCACGCACTCACGCAACCGCGCATTGCGCACGTCCTTGCGCGGCCACCCGTCACCCGTGATGTGCTCGTTGCTCGCCTCACCACTGCCCAACGCCGCCCAGAACCGACCCGGGTACATCGCGCCCAACGTCCCGATCGCCTGCGCGATGATCGCCGGGTGATACCGCTGACCAGGCGCGTTCACCACCCCGAACGGCAATCCCGTCGCCTCCAGCGCCGCACCCAACCACGACCACGCGAACGCGCTCTGCCCCTGCCGCGCGCTCCACGGCGAGAAGTGGTCCGAACTCATCCCCGCGTCGAACCCCACCTCCTCCGCCCGCCGCACCGCGGCCAACAACGCGGAAGGGTGAACCTGCTCATGCGACGCGTGCATACCGATGACGGTCATGCCGTCTCACGTACCCACACCACCCCGCACCGACACGCCCGACCCCCGCCGAGCACCCCGCCGGATCAGGTCAACTCCGCACGACCCTCCGGCGACTGCGGCCGCACGTCCACCACATCACCATCCACCACCACCTGCCCGGACATCGGGTGCTGCCCGTACCGCAGGTTCAACACCACCGCCCGCTCCCGCTCCTCCGCACGCCGCGCCATCCGCCTGCTCAACAACCGCCGCACCGGCGGGACCAACAGCGCCAACCCCACCACGTCACTCACGAACCCCGGCACCACGATCAACAACCCCGCCGCCGCGATCAGCACCCCGTCCGCGATCTCCTGGTGCGGCGCCCGACGCGTCCGCAACGCCTCCGAGAACGCCGCCATCGTCCGCGCGCCCTCACGACGCATCAACACCGAACCCACCACCCCGCCCAGCACCAGCAGGCCCAGGGTCGGCAACAGACCCCAGGCACCGAACGCCGCCACCAGAGCGGTGACCTCCACGGCCAGGCCGACCAGCACAACCACCAACACGCGCATACCCACCCCAACGCACGAACGCCCCGAAACGCTCCCTGCCGAAATATTTACGCCCAACTGGCCATCTGGCAGCATATCTTCACGCCACTCGACCGACAGGGAGCATGGATGACTGCGCTGCACGAGGTCGCACCCCCGCAGCACAGGGCTGACCTCCAGCCCTACACCTACGTGCGCCAAGAGCTGGTCGAACCCGACTGGCGCCGCTTCCCCGGCTGGCGCGACGTCACCGACACCCAGTGGCGCGACGCCCAGTGGCAACGCGTCAACTGCGTCAAGAACCCCAAGCAGCTGCGCACCCTCATGGGCGACCTGCTCACCGACCGGTTCTACGACGAACTGGCCGCCGACCAGCAGCAATCAGCCACCATGTCCATGCTCGTGCCGCCCCAGATGCTCAACACCATGGCACCGGACGCACCCCTGGACCCCGAGGCGTTCACCGAAGCCTTCTTCCGCGACCCCATCCGCCGCTACATGATCCCGGTGCGCACCGACCGCGACCCGGACTGGCCGAGCCACCCCCACTCCACCCGCGACTCGCTGCACGAAGCCGAGATGTGGGTCGTCGAAGGCCTCACCCACCGCTACCCCACCAAGGTCCTCGCCGAACTCGTCTCCACCTGCCCCCAGTACTGCGGCCACTGCACCCGCATGGACCTCGTCGGCAACTCCACCCCCCAGGTCCAGAAGCACAAGCTCGCGCTCAAACCGGTCGACCGCCAAGACCAGATGATCGACTACCTCAAGCGCACACCCGGCGTCCGCGACGTCGTCGTCTCCGGCGGCGACGTCGCCAACGTCCCCTGGCCCCAACTCGAGTCGTTCCTCATGCGGCTGCTCGACATCGACACCGTCCGCGACGTCCGCCTCGCTACCAAGGCCCTCGCCGGACTGCCCCAGCACTGGCTGCAGCCCAAGGTCGTCGAAGGCCTCGAACGCGTCGCCCGCACCGCCGGCCGCCGCGGCGTCAACCTCGCCATCCACACCCACGTCAACCACGTGCAGTCCGTGACACCGCTGGTCGCCGAAGCCGCCCGCACCGCCCTCGAAGTCGGCATCCGCGACGTCCGCAACCAGGGCGTGCTCATGAAGGGCGTCAACGCCACCCCGGACGACCTGCTCGACCTGTGCTTCGCACTCCAGGGCGAGGCGAACATCCTGCCGTACTACTTCTACATGTGCGACATGATCCCCAACGCCGAGCACTGGCGCGTCGCGGTCTGGGAAGCGCAGGAACTCCAGCACGCGATCATGGGCTACCTGCCCGGCTACGCCACGCCGCGCATCGTCTGTGACGTCCCGTACGTCGGCAAGCGCTGGGTCCACCAACTCCACGAGTACGACCGCGAGCTGGGCATCTCCTACTGGACCAAGAACTACCGCACCGGCATCGAACTGGACGACCCAGAGGCACTCGACCGCCGCTACCCCTACTACGACCCGATCTCGACCCTCCGCGAGACGGGCCGGCGCTGGTGGTCCGAACAAGCCTGATCCGCCACCGGAGCCCCGATCGTCTTCGCAGACCATCGGGGCTCCTGGCTGTTTTTGGCGTTGTCTACTCGCGCGACTGCCGAGGGATTGTTAAATTTTGATCAACACTGAAGTTATTGAGAAGATTGGGAAAACTACCGCGCCATCGCCGCCGCGGTGCGCTCCGCCAGCGCGAGGTCCGCGACCCGGCGATCGCCGGCCGACGTGAACGCGCGCGGAACGGTCCGAGGGTTCGCGCAGCCGACCACCGACTCGACGGGAGAGCAGTTGTCCGGCCGGTTCCCGCGCACGTAGGAACCGTTGGTCGACTCGACCCGCCCGCCCAGGGCGTAGACGCCACCGCCATCAGCCGGCAGGGGGAAGTAACCCGCTCCAGGCTGGCCCGCACCGTTCACGGAGACCTTGGTGCCGTCGAGGGTCAGGGTGTCGTAGAAGACGCTGATCCCACCACCGCTGCCACCCGAGCCCGCCCAACCCTGGAAGCCGCCGCTGCCCGGAGCGCCCGCGTCCCCACCACGACCCGCCTGGTTGCGCTGGACCAGGGTCGACGCGATGACCGGGTTCAGCAGAACGCCTTCGTCCGTGGACAGGAAGACCCCCGCGCCCACGCCACCACCGCCACCGTCCCCACCCGAGCCGCCGGCACTGCCACCCGAGCCGCCCGCACCGCCGTCGGCGGTGACGTTGCCGCTGATCGTGCTGCCGACGATCCGCAGCGTCGCGCCCCTGAGGCTCTCGACGCCGCCGCCGAAGCCCGCGTAACCACCGCGGCCACCGGTCGATCCACCCATGGCGTTACCGCCCCGGCCACCCGCGCCCGTGCTGTTGCCGGTGATCACGGTGTTGGTGATGGTGACCGCCCCCGCCGTCGACAGGAAGGAGGAGATGCCACCACCGAAGCCGCCGAGCCCGCCTTCGCCCGCCCCCGTGGTGGCGGTGGCGTCGGCGCCGGGAGCACCCGCGCCGGCCCGGTTGCCGGTGATCACGCTGTCGGTGATCGCCAGCGGACCCCAGTTGTGGATGGCACCACCGCTGTCACCCGGCGTCCCCTCCCCCGAGGCGTCGGTGCCGACCCCGTCCGGCGCGTGGCCGCCCGTGAGGGTGACCCGGTCGAGGGTCAGGTCGCCCCAGTTGGAGATGAGCCGGAACTGGGGCGCGTCCGGGGCACGGCGGATGGTGGCGTCATTGCCCTGGACGGTGAGCTTGCCCGTGATCCTGGGCAGCCCCTCCGCCCCCTCCTCGACCGCCGGTCTCGTGAGCGTGTAGACGCAGTTCGGCGTCAAGGTCAAGGTGTCTTCGCCCGGCGCGGCGTTGGCCGCCGCCACCGCGTCGACCAACGCGGCCGCGTCGCACGGCACGGCGATGACGGCGGCGTGCGCCGGGGACGCCGGCAGGACGAGCGCTCCCAGCGTGGCGACCGCGGTGGCGACGGGAGCGGCGGTCCGCCTGCCGGTTTTCTTGCGCTGCTGCTTGCTGTGCTGCATCGAGGACCCTTCTCGAAGACCTGGAACGGTGGCGTCCGCGGTCGACCGTCTAGGCGATCGTTACGGACCGGAAGCGTGCGATCACTACCTCATCACAGATGGACGCGAGGAGAGGTCGTTTTGATCAACACTGAAACTATAGGGACGAGCATGACAGAACTTGCGGGCCCGGCCGCCCGCCGTTGGCCGGTCTGTTGATCACGCCGCACACTGGTCCGCATGCACAAGCCGAAGGTGTTCGTCGCGGGACCGGTGTCGTGGAACCGGTTGGTCGTGCTGGACCGGCTGCCGGAGGCGAGGCCGCACACCGTGTTCGCGGCGGGTCACCGCACGACCGTCGGCGGCACGTCGGCCGGCAAGGCGCTGAACCTCGCCTCGCTCGGCGCGGACGTCACCCTGCGGACCGTCATCGGTGACGACGAAGCCGGGCGCTCGGTGCTCGACGTGCTCCAACGGGCCGGAGTCGACGTGATCGCCGAAGTGGTCGACACCCCCACCGAACAGCACCTCAACCTGATGGACCCGCACGGCGGGCGGGTGTCGATCTACCTGGAACTCCCCCGGCTCCGCGAACCGGAGCACGACGAACGCGCGCTCGCGGCGCTGGCGGCGGTCGACGCCGCCGTGATCGACCTCGCCGACCACGCCCGCCCCCTGCTGGCCGCCGCACGGACGGCCGGCGTGCCGGTGTGGTGCGACCTGCACGACTACGACGGCGCCGCCGAGTTCCACCGGGACTTCCTCGACGCGGCCGACCACGTGTTCCTCAACGACGACGGTTTCGCCGACCGGGACGCCCTGCTGGTGTTCCTCAAGTCGCTCGACAAGCCCGCCGTGGCCACGCTCGGCGCGGACGGCGCGCTGGCCGTGGTCGACGGCGCGGTCCACCGCGTGCCCGCCGTGCCCATCGAGGAGATCGTGGACACCAACGGCGCCGGTGACGCCTTCTTCTCCGGGTTCCTCGTCGCCCACCTGGCGGGCTCGGGCGTCGACGCGGCGATGGCCGCCGGAGCCCGCCAGGCCGCGCTCTGCCTCGGTTCAGCGGGCCTGGCGCCCGAAATGTGACCGTCAAGGTCTTGCTGAAACTCTTTGCAAGGACTTTCCTTCGTGTTTGCGCGTGTCGCCGCGACGGAAGGAACCCACATGGACGGCGTGACCGCCCGGTTGAGCGACATCGCCGCGCAGGCCGGGGTCAGCGAGGCGACGGTCAGCCGGGTCTTCAACGGCAAGTCGGGCGTGTCGACGGCTACCCGCCAAGCGGTGGTCGCCGCGATGGACCTGCTCGGCTACGAGCGACCGCCCCGGTTGCGCCAGCGCAGCGCCGGGCTCATCGGGCTGATCACGCCCGAGCTGGGCAACCCGATCTTCCCCGCCCTCGCGCAGGTCGTGGAGCAGGTGCTGACCAGCGCGGGCTACACGCCGCTGCTGTGCACGCAGACACCGGGCGGGTCGACCGAGGACCAGCTGACCGAGATGCTGGTGGACCGGGGCGTGGCCGGGATCGTGTTCGTCTCCGGCCTGCACGCCGACTCCACCGCCGACATGGGCCGCTACACCAAGCTCGCCGGGCGCGGCATCCCGTTCGTCATGATCAACGGCTACACGGAGAAGATCTCCGCGCCGTTCATGTCGACCGACGACCGCGCCGCCATGCGGCTGGCCGTGTCGCACCTGGTGGAGCTGGGGCACGAACGCATCGGCCTGGCCGTCGGGCCGCGCCGGTTCGTGCCGGTGCTGCGCAAGATCGAGGGATTCGTGCAGCACATGCGCACCCTCCTGCCCTACACCGCCGAGCAGGCCGAGGCGCTGGTGCAGCACTCCCTGTTCACCGTCGAGGGCGGGCAGTCCGCCGCCACCGCACTGCTGGACAAGGGGTGCACGGCGATCATCTGCGGCAGCGACCTGATGGCGTTCGGCGCGATCCGGGCGGCCCGCCAGCGCGGGCTGTCCGTGCCGCAGGACGTGTCCGTGGTCGGGTTCGACGACTCGCCGCTGATCGTGTTCGCCGACCCGCCGCTGACCACGTTGCGCCAGCCCGTCGAGGCGATGGGCCAGGCGGCGGTCAACGCGCTGCTGGAGGAGATCGGCGGCACGCCCGCGCCGCACGCCGAGTTCGTGTTCCTGCCCGAACTCGTGGTGCGCGGCTCGACGGGCGCGGGGCCGAGGTGACCGCCGGTCGGGCGAGGGCGCTGCGCATGCGGGCGCAACGCCTGACGACCCCCGCCCGTTCGCTGGCGGAGCTGCTGCACGACGTGGTGGCCGTGCAAGCACAGGACGTCACCGCCGCCGGCCTCGCCGTGCGCGCCCGCACCACCGGCTTGGCACCGACCGACCTGAGCGCCGCGCTCGACGCCGGTGACGTCGTGCGGACGTGTGCGATGCGCGGCGCGGTGCACCTGCTGCGCCGGGAGGACGTCGGCTGGCTGGTGGCGCTGCTCGGCCCGGTGAACGTGGCCCGGTCCCGGCGCCGCCGACTCGAACTCGGCCTCACCGACGACGTGTGCGCGCGGGCGTTGGACGTCCTGCGGGAGGTGTTGACCGAACCGCTGACCAAGCCGCAGGTCGTGGCCCGGCTCGCCGGCGCGGGCGTGGCGCTCGACCCGGCCACCCCCGCGCCGGCCTACCTGCTGGCCTACGCCGCCAACAAAGGCGTGGTCTGCGCCGGCGAGTCGACCTACCGGCTCCTCCCCCGCACCGACGACGAACCACGCGGTGTCGCCGAGCTGGTCCGCCGCTACCTGCGCGCCTACGGCCCCGCGACGGTCGAGGACTTCACCGCGTGGAGCGGCCTGCCGGAGGTCGAGGTGCGTGCCGCGTTCCCGTTCGACGACCTGGTGGAGGGCAAGCACGGCTGGCAACTGCCCACCACCGACGCCGCCGACCTGGACGGCACGGTCCGCCTCCTCGGCCCGTTCGACACGTTCCTGCTCGGCTACGCCGACCGCACCCTGCTCCTGGACCCCTCGGACGCTGCCCGTGCGCAGCCCGCCGGCCCGCACGTCGTCGTGGACGGCCAGGTGCGCGGCACGTGGCGGCGCCGTGACGGCCGGGTCGTGGTGGAGCAGTTCGGCCACATCCCGGTGTCCGAGCTCGACGTCGAGGTGGAATCGGTCCTGGCCTGGGTCTGATGGGATCCGGCGGGCGGGCGGTGGGAGAGTGCACGCCCGCCCGCCGGAAGTGTCACTTCAGGTAAGGGCCGTCGACGCCGACCTTGCCCGGGGCCGGGTTGCCCGGCAGGTCCAGGACGTAGACCCGCGCGTTGCCCTGGCCGCCGGGGTTCGCGGTGAGCGTGCCGCCGGTGACGACCCTCGTGTCACCGGTGACCGCGTCGCGGTAGGTGCCGTTCGGGACGCCCGTGAACGTGGCCGAGCCCGAGATCGCGACCAGGGCGAAGCTGTCCACCGAGCCGGACGTGTAGCGGCGCTTGAACGCCATCCCGCCGGACACGCCGTCGGTCGAGTACTGGCCCTTCTGCAGCGCCGGCACCGCACGGCGGATCTGGTTGAGCCGCTGCACGTGCTTGACCAGCGGCTTCTGCAACGTGGTCGCGACCGCGCCGGACGCGGACGACACCACCCCGTAGTCCGACGCCGTCACCGAACCCGCCAGGTGGTCGCCGAAGTACGCCCGCCCGGTCGTCGCCAACGGGCACGTCGGACCGCAGTCGATCGGCTTGCCCGCCTGGAACTCGACCTCCGAGCCGTAGTAGAGCGTCGGGATGCCCCGGAACGTCCACATCAGGCTCATGTTCTCCGCCCACGCGTCCGTGCCGCCCGCGTACCGCACGCTCGACTTGTTCGGCCCGAAGTCGTGCGAGTCCACGTACGTCACGTTGTAGGTGGCGTCGTTGGTGGAGTCGTCGGAGTCCTTCGCGTTCCAGAACGCGTTGTTCGCGTCGCCGAAGTTCATGTGCATGCGCATGTCGATGATGTTCATGCCGGAGGACTTCGAGTGGTCCGGCGCGTGGTAGGCGTTGCCGTCCAGGAACGCGTTGCGGCTCGTCGGCTGCCCGCCCGTGCCCATCCCCTGCTCGTAGGCGTACTGCTCCAGCGACGCGGTGGCGTCGTCGGCGCTGTACTCACGCCGTTCCTTCCAGGTGAAGAACTGCGCCGAGTGGTTCACCGAGCCCCGGTTCCACTTGTCGTTGACGAACGCGGCGACCTCGCCGAAGACGAAGAAGTCCCGGCCCTTCTCGCCGAACTTCGCGGTGGCGTGCTGCTGGATCGCGGGCAGGAACCGGCGGTTCCACGTCACCCGCGGGATGTGCACGGCGGTGTCCACGCGGAACCCGTCCACGCCCATGTCGATGAACCGGTTGTAGGCGTCGATCAGGTACTTCTGCACGATCGGGTTCTCGGTGTCGAAGTCGGCCAGGTCCTCGTGCAGCCAGCACGACCGGGAGTCCTCGCCCTCCCAGTTGCCGATCCAGCAGCGGTGGTACAGCTGCGCCGGGAACATCCCGGACGTCGGGCTCGGCCACTGGCAGCTGTAGATCCGGTAGCCCTCCGGACTCGTGTGCCCGGTCGGCTTGCCCCAGTCGACGCAGGTGTTCCCGGTCGGCTCGGTGGTCGACCACAGGTCGCCGTTCTGGTAGTGGATCCGCGTTGCCGTCCAGTTCCGCGTCTTGGTGAAGTAGTAGACCTCGGCGTTGTTCGTCGGGTCGGGGTCCGGGCCCGGTCCTGATCCGCACGGGTCGCCGACACCCGTCAGGCCCGCGGCCACGGTCACGTCGCCCGTGCCCAGGCTGTAGTTCCGGCCGTTGTTGTTGTCCCAGGTCCCCGAGCCGTTGTTGAACACCGCGACCAGGCCGGTGGCCTCACCCAGCGACACGGTCTTGCGCACCCAGCCCGCGCACGCCGCCGGTTCCATGCGCTCCCCCGGCACCGCCGTCCACGGTCCGTTGCGCGGTTGGTAGTGCACGTTGGCGACCGGCCACCCCGAAGGCAGGCGGTAGAAGACCGTAGTGGCGCCGGCGGCGGTGGGCGCGGTCGTCCGGTCCTCGGCGGAACTGCCCGGCGCGACCCACGTCCCACCGGCCAGTCCCAGGGCTACGAGTAAAGCGGTCAGTCGTCGCGATCTCGCTCGCATCACTGCTCCCGTCACGCTCCATTGCGCAAGGTGGTGCAATTCCTTGCAGGCTAAACCCAACCGCGGCACGCGTAAACGGCCTGACGTGGCCTGATGCCGGACGATCTTTGCAAGGTTTTGCACACTGCTCCACCCGTGCGTCGCTTTGTCGATCTCGCGACACGCGCACCGGCCGATGTCGTACGGTGTCCGGATGACCGAGCGGGCAGCGGGAGGCGGTGTGGTGCCGCGGGCGCTGAGTTCGTTCGTCGGCCGCAAGGATCTGCTGGCCGAGCTGCGCCGGCGGATGGGTGTCGCGCCGCTCATCACGCTGACCGGCGTGGGCGGCGGCGGCAAGACGCGGCTGGCGCTGGAACTGGCGGCGCAGGTGCACCGCGCGTACGACGACGGCGTCCGGGTCGTGGAGCTGGCGTCCGCGCGCGGCGGCGACCCGGAGTTGTTGGCACAGGTGGTGTTGAGCGCCGTCGGCGTGCCCGACCAGTCCACCACGACGCCGTTGGAGACGTTGGTCGACTACCTGCGGGCGCGGCAGGTGCTGCTGGTGCTGGACAACTGCGAGCACCTGGTCGAGCCCGTCGCGCACCTGGTGCGCGCGGTCCTCGCCGCCGCCCCCGGCGTGCGGGTGCTGGCCACCAGCCGGGCTCGGCTGCGGGTGCCCGGCGAGGTGCTGGTCATGGTGCCGCCGCTGGACGTGCCCGCCGAGGACGCACCGATGGACCTCGACTACGAGTCCGTGGCGCTGCTGGTGGACCGGGCCGAGGCGAGCGTGCCGGGCTGGCGGGTGACGCCGGAGAACTGGCCGGACGTGGTGCGCGTGCTGCGCCGCGTCGCGGGCATCCCGCTCGCCATCGAGCAGGCCGTGGTGCGGATGCGGTCCATGCCGGTGTCGCTGCTGGCCGACCGGCTCGACGACGTGATGCGCGTGCTCACCGCCAACGACACCACCGCGGTCGAGCACCACCAGACCATGGCCGCCCTCATCGACTGGAGCCACGCCCACTGCACGCCCGCCGAGCGCCTGCTGTGGGCACGCCTGTCGGCCTTCGAGGGCGGCTTCAGCCTCACCGCCGCCGAGGACGTCTGCGCGGGCGACGGCCTGCCCGCCGACGACGTCGCGGACGCCCTGGCCGGGCTGCTGGACAAGTCCATCGCGCTGCCCTCCGCCGACCGCAGCCGATACCACCTACTGGAGCCGCTGCGACAACACGGCGCCGCACGCCTGCGCGCCGCCGGCGAGGTGGACGCCGTGCGGCAACGCCACCAGGACTACTTCCGCCGCGAGGCCGCCCGCCTGGCCGAGTCCTTCGCCGGGCACAACGAAGCCGCGCTGCTCGCGGCCGTCGACGCGGACATGGCCAACCACCGCGTCGTCCTCAACGACCTGATCCGCAACCCCGACACCGCCCACGCCGGCCTGCAGATGAGCGTCGACCTGGCCCGTACCCGCTGGTACACCTACGCCGGTCGATTACCGGAAGAACGGCTCTGGCTGGGACGCGCGCTCGCCGCCACCCCACCGACCGCCGACCCGCTGCGTGCCAGCGCCATCGCCCTCGACGCCTGGATCGCCCTGTGCCTCGGCGTGGAACGCGAACTCGTCGCCCGCCGCGTCGACGACGCCGACGCCATGGCCCGCGAAGTCGGCGGCCCGGTACCCGCCGTCACCTTCGTCCGCGGCGCCTACGCCGTCCTCGCCCTGGGTGCCATCGACGGCGTGGAACTGCTCCGCCAGGCCCACCAGGAATTCGGTGCCCTCGGCCCGGCTTTCGCAGTCGACCACCACCTCGCCCACATCCTGCTCACCGTGTCACTGGTCCTGCTCGGCTCCCGCGACCAGGCCGAGCCCGCCGCCGAGGAGTTCCACGCCGAGTGCCAACGACTCGGCGCCCTCTGGGGCATCAGCTGGGCCCACTGGTGCCGCGGCGTCGTGCAGACCCGCTGGGGCGACCCGGTAGGCGCTCTCGACGTCCTGATGGAAGGCCTGCGGGTCCAACGCGAGATCCGCGACAAGTGGGGCCCCCTCTGGTCCATCGAAGCCCTCGGCTGGGCCCACTCCCGCGCCGGCGACGGCTCCGCCGCCGCCCGCATGCTCGGCCTGGCCCACGGCCTGCACCGCGTGACCGGCGTCCGAGTCGACGGCCTCGTCCCGTTCGCCTGGGTCACCGCCCAAGCCGTGGCACGAGCCAAAGCCGTCCTCGGCGACGACGAATACGCCCGTGCCTACGCCGGCCCGGCGGAATCCGTCGAGCAGGCCCTGGCCATCGTCCTCGACGAGGTACCCACCCCCGAACCGGACCGCCGCCCCGGCGGCCTGACCCCGGCCGAGTGGAACGTCGCCAAACTCGTCGGCGACGGCCTCTCCAACCCGGAAGTCGCCACCAGACTGGTCATCTCCCCCGCCACCGTGCACACCCACCTGACCCGCATCTACCGCAAACTCGACATCACCAGCCGCCACCAACTGATCACCCTGCTGGCCAGCATGGCCGACTAACCCCAACCCCACCACAAACCCTCAGCACCACAGCGCCCCGCCACCGTCCACAACGGACCCGCAGCCAACCGCAAAGGCCCGATTTTACATGGGGTTCGGGTGCTTTAGGCTGGTCGAAGCCGGCAGGCCCGGCGGGACGCTTTTCCCCGCCGGGCCTGCCGGCTTTGGCCTGCCTGGAGTACCCGTAAGGGGCCCCATGTCAAATCGAGCCGAACTTGACCGGCCTGAGCGTTCAACTCGGGGGTCCTGAACGTAGGACACGCGCGTTCTGAACGTAGGACACGCGAGGATGTCAGGGCTCCAGCACGGCGCTCACCGCCGCGAACGTGTTCGGCACGACCTTGTCCCCGCGCTCCAACTCACTCACGTCCACCGCCAACCGCGCCTCCGGCGCGCGCTCCCGCAACGCCACCAACGCCGCCCGCGCCTCGATCCGCGCCAGGTGATGCCCAAGGCAGAAGTGCACACCGTGCCCGAACGCCGCGTGCCCCAGCGCCGCGTTGCCTCCCACGGGCACCCGCGTCGGGTCGAACCGGTCCGCGGTCGGGCCGTGCACCGAGAAGTCGCGACCCGCCGTCCCCAACCCGATCATCACCACCGCACCCTCGGGGATCACCCCACCAGGCAACTCGATGTCGGTCTTCGCTCGGTAGTGCGGGGTGACCCGGACCGGCGGGTCCCACCGGGCCACCTCCTCGACCGCCAACCCCACCGTGTCGGCGTTCAACGCCTCCCAGGCACCCGGCGTGGACAGCAGCGCGACCGCGGCGTTGCCGATCAGCCCCGTCGTCGTCTCGTGCCCGGCCACCACCAGCAGGATCGCCGTGGTCAGCAGCTCCTCGGGGGTCAACCGCTCGCCGTCGACCTGCGCCTGCACCAAACCGCTGAGCAGCGCGTCGTCCGGCTGGTCGCGCTTGTACTCGATGAGCCCGGCCAGGTAACCGAACATCGCGTCGGACGCGGGCACCACGAGCTCGGGCCGTTCGGTCATCATCGCCGCGGTCCAGTGGTGCAGCTGGTCGCGGTCCTCCACCGGCACGCCGAGCAGGTCGCAGATGACCGCCAGCGGCAACGGGAACGCCAGGCCCTCGATCAGGTCGGCGTCGTTCGGCAGCGCGGCGACCAGCTCCCGCGCGGTCTTCTCCACCGCGGGCTGCAGGGCGTTGATGCGGCGCACCGTGAACGCCTGCGACACCAGCGTGCGCAGCCTGCGGTGGTCCGGCGGGTCGGTGTTGAGCATCGACGGGCCGATGATCCTCGACAGGTCGGTCGGCCTGCCCTTGCGGGCCAGCTGATCCTGCATCGCCGCACGCAGCCCGGCCGCGTCCTTCGCCAGCCGGTCGTCGCCCAGCAGTGAGCGGGTCGCCTCCAGCCCCATTGTGGTCACCAGCACTTCGAGGCCGTTGGGCAGCTCGGCCGGGTGCACGGGGCCGAGGCGGGCCAGCGCGTCCTCGTGGGCGTGGTGTTGCCAGCCGCGCAGCGGGCCGCCGACGAGGGCCTGTCGGTCCGGGGCGAACTCCGCGGTCAGCTGCACGTCGTCTCCTCGTGGTGTTGCGATCGGGTTCTGCGGCGTCCACTTTCGTGTGAGCGCCATACGCCGCGCATCCACCGCTCTCCGTATTCCGGAGGACAGCGTACGGAGATCGGTGGACGTGACCGCGTCATCGCGGATACGGAGGTACGTACGGAGGTTTGCTGATGCGGACTTCCGCACCGGTGCGCGACGCTGAAGGGTGTTCGGCACCCCGACAGCCGAACACCGGGCGGGTCAGGTGGGTTGACCGCCGCTCGGCATCCCGGGGGGGACGGGGAGGGGCCGCACCCCGCGCGGCCCCTTTTCGGGACTCGCCCTCCCCCTCTCGTCACGTCTCCACGGCCATCCGATCCAGCACCCGGTGGAACACGCGGTCCAAGACCTCCGCCTCCTCCACCGACGACCCGTCGAACACGTACCACCGCACGGTCTCCACGTGCGCGGGCGCCGCAGCCTCGATCGCGGACCGTGCCGCGCTATCACCCTGCGGTGGGTACCGCCATCGTGAACTCGCCGAACAGCGGTCCCTCGACGGTCAGCAGCCCTTGCCGCACGGCCCAGTCCAGCGTGGCGCGCACGTCGTCCTCGGCCACCAGCGTGCGCGCCGCCAGCGCGACGGCCGTCTGCCGGGCACCGCCCCAGAGTGCGACCGACACCAGGTCGGAGGCGAAAGACCGGAACCTGTCCATCTCCTGCCGCAGCACCAGGTCGGCGCGGCGCTCGGGCAGCAGGTCCAGTACGTCCTGCGCCCGAGGCCGGATTTCGGGCCACCGGTAGGCGTCCCCGTCGGCGAGGAGCAACCCGGCGGCGGCGAGCACGGTCAACAGGTCACGCGGCGACGACGGCGCGGCACGTCCAACTGGGCGGCGACGTCGGCGAGGTCGAGTTCGCGGTGCACCGGCTCGGGCAACGGCCGGTCCAGCCACCCCTCGCCTCGGTGGTGCCGTTCGCCCCACTGCCGCACCGCGTCGACGGTGGCGACACCGTTCGGCCGGCGGATCGCGCAGGAGATCCGTTTCCCGGGCACGACGGCCGTCGCCCCGTTGTACGGGCTGGGCGAGCTGCCGAACGGCCTGCGGGTCTGCGCCTTCGAAGTGGCGGAGGAACGGACCACCGCTCTCCGCCCGAGGGACGCCGCCACCAGCTACGACCTGGGCGCAGGCTGTTCCACCAGGCCGCCGATCGTCGTCAACATGGACGACCCGAATGCGCCCATTACCCGCGGTGGGCCCCCGCAGCCCGTTACCCCCGGTGAGCCCGTGCAGGGCCGCGAGACGGTCTACCTCGAGTCGAACGGCTACCGCCAGCTGTGGGTCCTCAACGCGGTGAACGGCACCGCGGTCCGCGTCGCCGGCGAGGTGCCGCCGGCCGACCTGTACGCCGTCGCCGAGCGGCTGATCCTGCCCGCCTGAGCACGCCGTGCCGGGCCGACCACGCGCGTGGTCGGCCCGGCCGCCTGCCAGAACGGGGGTTCGGTGTGGACAGTGGCCGTCCAGGCAGGCACGACCGGTCACGATCGCGAGCCAGGGCGGCTGGGTGTCCGGCGGCGGCCGCAACATCACGATGGTCAACAGGTCCCGGTCGCTACGACCGGACATCCACCCGGACATCGCCGCTGGTGCTCACACCCGCGGCGTTGACGAACTCGGCGCGGTAGAGGTAGGAGCCCGTCGCCTTGCCGGTGACGGGCAGTTCGGCCCGCTGCGCCCGCGGAGTCGCGGCCGCGAGTGGGCCCTCCGCCACGAGCACGCCGTTCTCGAAGAACCGGTACGCCGTCGCGTTCGTGCCCCACCACAGGTTCGCGGTGACCCGGTAGTCGCCGTCGCGGTCGGTGTTGTCGTGGCTGATCGAGGGTTTCGCCGGGGCGGCCCGCGTCACCACGACCGTCACCGGCCGCACGGCGGTGCGGCCCTGGGAGTTGACCAGTTCACCGGTGTAGACGTAGGTGCCGTCGGACTTGCCCGACACCGGCACGCTCGCGGACTGGGCCGCGACACCGCCGTACGCCAGCGGCACCCGTGCGATGAGGACGCCGTTCTCGTAGAGCCGCAACGCGGTGGCGTTCTCGCCCCACCAGAGGTTCATCCGCACGGTGTACGTGCCGTCCTGGAGCCCGGTGTCCCAGCCGTTGTCGTGCGACAGGGCACCGGCCGCCGGCACCTGACGGGCGTCGTCGAGGGCGATCAGATCGGCCACGGCCTCGTCGAGGGCCCGGCGTGCGCCGTCCACCGCGGCACGGGACGGCCGGTCGGCGGCGAGCACGACGTGCGCCCGCTCGATCGCGGCGACGAGCGTCCCGGCCGACTCGGGCGTGTACCGGGCGCGGTCGATCCCCTCCACCCCGGCCAGGGCCGCCGTGAGCCCGCTCGTGTCCACGTCCGCCGCACCGGCGCGAACGAGCCGCAGGTCATCGATCGAGCCCCACGCGCCGGCGCCCAGCGAGAACGCCGCCGACACGGTGAGCTCACCGTCCGCGGCGACCGGCGCGGTCGTGCCCGTCCGGAACTCCCGCCAACCCGCCAGTTCCAGCGGCACGTCGGCCGAACCGCCGGACCCCGCCGCCACGGTCAGCGTGCCGTGCGCGCCCTCGCCCTGCGTCACGGCCGACAGCACGTACTCACCGGCCGGGAGGCCGGACAGCCGCTGCGTCAGCGTGAACGCGTACGCGGAGTCGTGCCAGAAGGAGACCGCCCGCGAGCCCTCGGCGGCGTTGTCGGTGTCCTCGACGCGAGCCCCCGGCCCGTCGATCGTCCACATCGACGTGTCCGCGTCCTCGAACCCGCCGTTGTGCAGCCAGTTGCGGTCGGTCACGGTCACGGTGGCGCTCGCCGCGAGACCGGAGCCGGTGGTGCCGCGGATCGGGTAGGCGCCGGCGCCCGCGATCCACTCCACCGCCGACGACCAGGTCACCGGCTGCTCCTCGACGATGCCGTCGTGGGTGGTCACGGTGACCACACCGGGCAACCGGACCGGCTCGCCGTCGACCACGGCGACCGACACCGGCGCGACCGAGGGCACCGGGACCTCGCCCGCGAGGACCAGCCGGTCGAAGGCGTCGTCCAACCGCCGCACGGCAGCCGCGACCTGCTCGGTGGCCGGCGCGAGCGCGCCCAGCACGACCTGCGCCACCTCGACGGCCTGATCGAGTGCCGCCAGCGAGGCGTCGGTGAACGCGTCGCGGTTGATCCGCCCGGCGCGGGCGACCAGCGCGTCGAGCGGACCGGTGTCCGCGCCCGGCGGCAGGTGGCGGACGAGTTCCAGGTCGTCGATCGTGCCCCACGCGCCACCGGACAGGGTCGCCGCGACGGTGACGGTGGCCGAGCCGCCGGCGGGCACCTCGACGGCGCCGGTCGTCGGCGTCGACCAGTTCCGCCAGCCGGTCAACGCGAAGGGGACGGCCTGCGACGCGCCGGACGAGGTCGTCAGCACGAGCCGGACCTCGCTCGCCGCGTCCTCGCCGTCTCCTTGCAGCGCGGCACGCGCCACGTACGAGCCCGCCGCCAAGCCGTCCACGCGTTGCGACACCGTGAAGGCGTAGGGCTCGCCGGAGTGGAAGTGCGTGGAGCGCTCCCCGCTGTGCGGATCGTCCGTCGCGCGGACCGTGACGCCTGTTCCGCCGCGTTCCCACATGCCGGTGTCCTCGGCTTCGAAGCCGGGGTTGCGGAGGTGGTTGGGCCGCGCGACCACCACGGCGGCGGAGGTCGGGTGCCCGGACGCGGTCACGCCGCTCACCCGGTAGGAGCCGGGACCGGAGATCCACTCCCGGGCGCCGGACCACGTGACGGCCTGCTCCTCCGCCGAACCGTCGTTGTAGGTGACGGTGACCGTCCCCGGCAGGGTGACCGGCGAGCCCTCCGGCACGGTCAGCGTCACCGGCTCCACCCCGGTCACCTCGCGCGGGGCCACGGCGCCGGTCCGCGCGTAGGCGAACACGCGCAACGACTCCAGAGGTTTGCCGTCGGCGGCGAACAGGGCCTGGTTGTCCCACGCCGAGCCGCCGAACCACGCGCCCGCGTCGTGCGGGTCGTACTCACCCGCGAAGCTCGACGCCCAACCCGAGCCGTCCCGCTCCCACAGCAGCTTGTTCGCCTCCAGCGCCGACGGCGGCCCGACCGGCAACCACGCCGGTTCCCAGTAGTAGACGCCGATGCCCGCCGCACCGACGTCCACCACCGCCTGGATCACGTCGCGCACCGCCGTGGCCTGGCCCTGCACGCTCACCGGGTACTGCGTCGCCTCCGACGGCAGGTCGATGACGTTGCCGTGCCCGTCACCATCGGCCAGCGTGTGGGCCCAGGAGGTCTCCGCGACCACGACCTGTTTGCCGTGGGTGTCGGCGACGTGCTTGAGCACCGACGTCAGGTTGGCGAGCGTGCCGTGCCAGTACGGGTAGTAGCTGGACGCGAAGACGTCGTAGTCGACCCCGCGCGCCGCGAGTTCCCGCGCGTAACCCGCGTAACGGCCGCTCGACTCGGGGTTGGTGAAGTGCAGCGCGACGAGGGCGCCCGGCAGCACCGTGCGCACGGCCGCCGACCCGGCGGCGAAGATCCGCGCCATGCCGTCCCACCCGGTCACACCCGCGACCGCGTTGTTGGTCTCGTTGCCGACCTGCACCATGCGCACGTCCACGCCCGCCGCCCGGAAGCGCTGGAGCGCGTCGGTGGTGAACCGGCTCACCGCGTCGGCCTTCTCCGCCACGGACAGCGCCGCCCACGCCTTCGGCGCCTGCTGCTTCGCGGGGTCGGCCCAGAAGTCGGAGTAGTGGAAGTCCACCAGCACCCGCAGCCCCGCCGCCGTCGCGCGCGCGCCGATGCCGACCGCGCGGGCGACGTCCACCGTCCCACCGCCGTAACCGTTGCCGTGAGCGTCGTACGGGTCGTTCCACACGCGGACCCGCACGTCGGTGACGCCCGCCCGGGCGAGCACGGCGAAGAGGTCGGCCGGGTGACCGGCGGTGTCGCGGAAGACGACCCCCGACTCCTCCAAGGCGACCACGGAGGACACATCGACGCCGTTGATGAAGTCCGTGGGCAGGTTCTCCACCTTACGGACCACGATGCCCGCCTCCACCGGCCCGGCGACGGCCGCGGCGGGTGGCGTCACCAGGACACCGGCCGCCAGCAGCACCACGGACACCGTTCGCAACCAGCGGGGACAGCCGACTCGCATGGTGTTCTCCGAATCGTGGAGCGACCTGGACCGACGAGGTGCTGTGAACGTACACAACCATCAAACCCAGTGCTAGTGGCCCACTCGGAAACGCTCGCGAACCGCTTATACTGGGAACGTGCACAGGGCTGCGGATCTCGGTGGGCACCGGATGGACTGGTCGGGTGTACCGCACCACCTCGTGACGGAGGCAATCGAACTCCTCGACACCGAGGTGAAACCCTTGATGGACAGAGAACTCGGTCTATCCACTGTGGACTGAACCGGCCGAACCCACGGTGTGACACCACCCACTCGTGGTCACACGGACGCGACGGGCACGTGAATCCCCGGTAAAGTCGCACGTCGGCGGCTTCTCCTGGAGGACTTCACAGTGCGTTTTCGTTGTACCGGTGCCCACCGGTGACCCTCGCTTCCCACACCGGTTTCCCTGATCTGGTCGAGGTTCCCGCGCTGTTCCGCGCCGGAACCGCCGCGGCCGAACGCACCCTGGTCGACGTCCTGGCCGAGACCACGCGTCGGCACCCCCACTCCCCCGCGCTGGACGACGGCACGACGTCGCTGACCTACCGGGAACTCCTGGACGAGGTCGCCGAACGCGCCCGGGCGCTCGCCGCGACCGGGATCGGCGTCGGCGACCGGGTCGGCATCAGGGTCCCCTCCGGCACCGTCGACCTGTACGTGGCCGTGCTGGCGGTGCTCACCGCCGGCGCGGCGTACGTGCCCGTCGACGCCGACGACCCCGACGAGCGCGCCGAACTCGTGTTCACCGAAGCCGGCGTGTGCGCCGTCATCGCCGACGAGCTCGAACACCGCGCCACGCCCATGGGCCTCGTCGGGTCCCCGTCCCCCGACGACGACGCGTGGATCATCTTCACCTCCGGTTCCACGGGCAAGCCGAAGGGCGTCGCGGTCTCGCACCGCTCCGCCGCCGCGTTCGTGGACGCCGAGGCCCGCCTGTTCCTGCCCGACGACCCGATCGGACCGGACGACCGGGTGCTCGCGGGCCTGTCCGTCGCCTTCGACGCCTCCTGCGAGGAGATGTGGCTCGCCTGGCGGCACGGCGCGTGCCTGGTCCCGGCGCCCCGCGCGCTCGTCCGCACGGGGTTCGACCTGGGCCCGTGGCTGGTCGAGCGCGAGGTCACGGTCGTGTCCACGGTGCCGACGCTGGCCGCGCTGTGGCCGGTGGACGCACTGGACGACGTCCGCCTGCTCATCTTCGGCGGCGAGGCGTGCCCGCCCGAGCTGGCCGAGCGGCTCGCCGTCGACGGCCGCGAGGTGTGGAACACCTACGGCCCGACCGAGGCGACCGTCGTGGCTTGCGCGGCCCGGCTGACCGGGGAGGGACCGGTGCGGATCGGGCTACCGCTGGACGGCTGGCAGCTGGCCGTGGTGGACGCGACCGGCGCACCCGTACCGATGGGCGGTTCCGGCGAGCTGGTGATCGGCGGCGTCGGCCTGGCCCGCTACCTCGACCCCGCCAAGGACGCCGAGAAGTTCGCGCCGCTGCCCGCACTCGGCTGGGACCGCGCCTACCGCAGCGGCGACCTCGTCCGCGCCGAACCCGAGGGCCTGCTGTTCCTCGGCCGCGCCGACGAGCAGGTCAAGCTGGGCGGGCGGCGGATCGAGCTCGGCGAGGTCGACGCGGCGCTCCAGGCGCTGCCGTCGGTCGCCGGTGCCGCCGCCGCGGTGCGCACCACCAAAGCGGGCAACCAGGTGCTGGTCGGGTACGTGGTCGCGGCCGAGGACTTCGACCAGGCCGACGCGCTGGCCCGGCTGCGGACCGCGCTGCCGGCCGCCCTCGTGCCGCTGCTGGCGACCGTGGACACCCTGCCCACCCGCACGTCCGGCAAGGTCGACCGGGCCGCGCTGCCGTGGCCGCTGCCGTCCCTGGACGTGGCCACACCGACGACGGACCTCACCGACACCGAGCGGTGGCTCGCCGAGCAGTGGTCGGAGCTGCTGGGCACCGGGGTCGGCGGCCCGGACGCGGACTTCTTCGCCCACGGCGGCGGCAGCCTCGCCGCGGCCCAGCTGGTCTCCACCATCCGGACCCGCTACCCCACCGGCTCGGTCAACGACGTCTACCAGCACCCGACCCTGCGCGCGTTGGCCGCACGGCTGGACGAGTTGGGCGGCCACCAGGGCACCACCCGCCGGGTCACGCCGACGCCACGGCGCACCGGCCTGGTCCAGTCGCTGCTGCTGGTGCCGCTGATGAGCCTGGTCGGCCTGCGGTGGTCGGTGGCGCTGGCCGCGGTCGGCAACGTCGTCGGCTTCACCACCCCCGTGTCGTGGTGGTGGATCGCCGCCGGGTGGCTCGCGTTCGTCAGCCCGCCCGGCAAGGTCGCGATCGCCGCGGGCGGCGCCCGGCTGCTGCTGCGCGGCCTGCGCCCCGGCACGTACCCGCGCGGCGGTGGCGCGCACCTGCGGCTGTGGACCGCCGAACGGCTGGCCGCGTTCAGCGGCGCGACCGACCTCGCCGGGTCCTGGCTCACGCACTACGCCCGCGCGTTGGGCGCGAAGGTCGGCCCGGACGTCGACCTGCACTCCGCGCCGCCGGTGACCGGCCTGCTCAAGCTCGGCAAGGGCTGCGCGATCGAGCCCGAGGTCGACCTGTCTGGCTACTGGGTCGACGGCGACCGCGTGCACGTCGGCCGCATCCGGGTGGGCGCGGGCGCGATCGTCGGCGCCCGCAGCACCCTGTTCCCCGGTGCCCGCGTCGGCAAGCGGGCGGAGGTCGCACCCGGGTCGGGGGTGATCGGCTCGGTGCCGACCGGCCAGCGGTGGGCGGGCGTCCCGGCGCAGCGGCACGGCAAGGCGGCCCGGCCGGGTCCGCGCCCGCCGCGCTCGTGGTGGTGGAAGCTGGTCTACGCGGTGACGACCTCGGCGTTGGGCCTGCTGCCGGTCGCGGCGGCCGTGCTCCCGGCGCTGCTGGTCGTGCGCGAGCCGCTGACGCTCGGCTCGGCCCTGCTCGCCGTCCCGCTGGCCACGGTCGCGTGGCTCGGCTCGTACGCGCTGCTCGTGCTGGTGTCCGTGCGGCTGCTCGGCCTCGGCCTGCGGGCCGGGACGTACCCGGTGCACAGCCGGGTCGCCTGGCAGGCGTGGACCACGGAACGGCTGATGAACACCGCCCGGGTCGCGCTGTTCCCGCTGTACGCGAGCCTGTTCACGCCGGTGTGGCTGCGCGCGCTCGGGATGCGGGTCGGCCGCCGGGTGGAGGCCTCGACCGTGCTCGCGCTGCCGAAGATGACCACGATCGGTGACGGCGCGTTCCTCGCCGACGACACCATGGTCGCCTCCTACGAGCTGGGCGGCGGTTGGCTGCGCATCGCCGCCGCGCGGGTCGGCAAGCGCGCGTTCCTGGGCAACTCGGGCATGACGGCACCGGGCCGTTCGGTGCCCAACCGGGGCCTGGTGGGCGTGCTGTCGGCGACGCCGAAGCGGGCCAAGGCGGGTAGCTCGTACCTGGGCATGCCGCCGATGAAGCTGCCGCGCGCGGCGGAGGAGGGCGACCAGAGCCGGACGTTCGACCCGCCGCGGCGGCTGGTCGTGGCACGGGCGTTGGTGGAGCTGTGCCGGGTCGTGCCGGTGATGTGCCACGTGGCGCTGGTCGTCGGCGTGCTGTTCGCGATCCGCGAGGTCGGACCGCTGCTCGCCGGGCCGGTGCTGCTCGCGGCGGGTGTGGTGGCGTGCGCGGTGTCGGCGGCGGCGAAGTGGCTGCTGGTGGGCCGGTTCCGGGCGCGGGAGCACCCGCTGTGGAGCGGGTTCGTGTGGCGCAACGAGCTGGCGGACACGTTCGTCGAAGTGCTGGCGGTGCCGTGGCTGGTCGGTCGGGCCGGCGGGTCGCCGGTGATGGCCGCGTGGCTGCGGTCGCTCGGCGCGCGGATCGGGCGCGGCACGTGGATCGAGTCGTACTGGTTCCCCGAGTCGGACCTGGTGCGGCTCGGGGACGGCGCGACGGTGAACCGGGGGTGCGTGGTGCAGACCCACCTGTTCCATGATCGGATCCTGCGCATGGACCAGGTGGAGTTGGTCGACGGCGCCACGCTCGGCCCGCACGGGATCGTGCTGCCGGGTGCGACGGTCGGCGCGCACGCGACCGTGGGACCGGCGTCGTTGGTGATGCGCGGCGAGCACGTGCCGGAGGGCACGCGCTGGCTGGGCAACCCGATCTCCGCCTGGCGATGACCGGCCCGTACCTGCCCGACCACGGTGACGGCGGCTACCGGGTCGCGCACTACGACCTGGAGCTGGACTACAAGCCGCACACCGGTCGGCTGGCCGGGCGGGCGACGCTGTCCGCCGTGGCCGCGGGCCCGTGCGCGCGGCTGGTGCTGGACTTCGGCACCCTGACGGTGAACCGGGTCCTGGTCGACGGCCGGCCCGCCCGGCACGTGCACGGCGGCGGCAAGCTGCGGGTGCGCCCCGCGCGGCCGGTGGACGGGCCGTTCACCGTCGAGGTGCGGTACTCCGGCGTGGCGCGGCCGGTCCGCTCCCGGCACTGGGGTGAGCTGGGCTGGGACCAGCTCGCCGACGGCGCGCTGGTGGCGAGCCAGCCGATCGGCGCGCCGTCCTGGTTCCCGTGCAACGACCTGGTGCGCGACAAGGCCGCGTACCGCCTCTCGGTCACCGCGCCGTCGCCGTACACGGTGCTGGCCAACGGCGTGCCGGTCGACCACCGCACGAGCGGTAGCAGCACGACGTGGGTCTACGAGCAGGCCGAGCCGATGGCCACGTACCTGGCGTCGGTGCAGATCGGGCGGTACGAACGGCTGCCGCTGGCCGACGGCCAGGACGTGGCCGTGCCCGCGCGGCTGCTGCGCGCCGCACGGCACGACTTCGCCCGACAGCCCCGGATGATGGACGTGTTCGAGGAGCTGTTCGGGCCCTACCCGTTCCGGGCCTACCAGGTCGTGGTGACCGACGACGAGCTCGAAGTGCCGGTCGAGGCGCAGGGCCTGTCGGTGTTCGGCGCCAACCACGTGGACGGCAAGCGCGGCCACGAGCGGCTGGTCGCGCACGAGCTGGCGCACCAGTGGTTCGGCAACAGCGTCGGTCTGGCCGACTGGCGCGACATCTGGCTGAACGAGGGCTTCGCCTGCTACGCGGAGTGGCTGTGGTCGGAACGCTCCGGTGGCCCCACCGCCGCCGCGCACGCCGAACGGGCCCACGCCCGCCTGGCCCGGTCGCCTCAGGACCTCCGGATCGGCGACCCCGGCGTGGCCAACCTGTTCGACGACCGCGTCTACCAGCGGGGCGCGCTCACGTTGCACGGCCTGCGCGCCCGCCTGGGCGACGCGGCGTTCTTCGGCGTGCTCCGCGCGTGGACCGACGTCCACCGGCACGGCACCGCGACGACGAGCGATTTCGTGGCACTGGCCCAGCGCCACGCCACCGAACCGCTGACCGCGTTCTTCCGCGCCTGGCTGGCCGAACCACGCCTGCCCGCCCGGTGACGACCCCGGCCGGGTGATTCGATCACGGCAAAACGGGTAGGTGTCCGGTATGGCCGGTCGAGTAGCGGTGTTCGCGCCGTCACCGGAGTTGACGGTGACGGTGGAGGAGCTGGACGGTACGCCCGACATCCACATCCACGCCGGAGGGCAGGGCGTGTGGATGTCGCGCATGATCGAGTCCCTGGGTGCCGAGGTGGTGCTGTGCTCGGCGTTGGGCGGTGAGACCGGGCAGGTGCTGCGTCACCTGATCGGGGTCGAGCTGAAGGTGCGCGAGGTGGCGGCCCGCAACGGCGGGTACGTGCACGACCGGCGCGACGGCGCGCGCGACCAGGTGGTGCGGATGCCCGCCGACGCGCTGTCCCGCCACGAGCTCGACGACCTGTACGAGATGACGCTGATCGAGGCCCTGAACGCGGGCGTCGCCGTGCTCAGCGGACCCGCCGAGCACGACACACCGGTGCCCGACTCGGTCTACGAACGGCTCGCCACGGACCTCGGCGGCAACGGCTGCCGCGTGATCGTGGACCTGTCCGGTGACCGGCTCGCCGCCGCGCTCGCCGGCGGGCCCGAAGTGGTGAAGGTCAGCCACGAGGAGCTGGTGTCCGACGGGCTCGCCGCGTCCGACTCGCTGCCCGACCTGGTCGAGGGCTGCCGGAAGGTCGCCGAGTCCGGTGCGAGCGCGGTCGTCGTGTCCCGGGCCGCCGAGGAGACGCTGGCGTGCCTCGACGGCACGTTCTACCTGGTGGAGACGCCCGACCTGAGCCCGGTCGACACGCGCGGCGGCGGCGACTCGATGACCGCCGGGCTGGCCGCCGGGCTCGCCCTGGGCCACTCCCTGGAGGAGTCGCTGAAGCTCGGCGCGGCGGCGGGCACGGTCAACGTGACCAGGCACGGGCTCGGCACCGGCAGCGGCGACGTGGTGCGCGGGCTGGTCGACCGGGTGCGGCTGCGCCCGTGGGAGGCGGCGTGAGGGTCCTCATCACCAACGACGACGGCATCGACTCGCCCGGTCTGGCCGCCTTGGCGCGTGGCGCGGTCGCGCACGGGTGGACGACGGTGGTGGCCGCGCCCGCACGCGAGTCCAGCGGCACGAGCGCGGGCCTGACCGCCGCCGAGGACGACCGCCGCGTCCGGGTCGAACGGCGTGAGCTGCCCGGACTGCCCGACGTGCCCGGTTACGCGGTCGCCGCGCACCCCGCCTTCATCGCCCTGGTCGCCTCCCAGGGCGCGTTCGGCGACCCGCCGGACATCGTGCTGTCCGGCGTGAACCGCGGTGCGAACGTCGGCCGCGCGGTGCTGCACTCCGGCACCGTCGGCGCGGCCCTGACCGCCGCCGTCAACGGCGCGCGTGCCCTGGCGGTGTCGCTGGACGTGGGTCTCGACCTGGACGTGCCGCACCACTGGGACACCGCCGTCGCGGTCGCGTCGCGGCTGTTCGACCGGGTCGCGGCCCTGCCGGTCGGCGCGGTGCTGAACCTGAACGTGCCCAACCGCGCCGAGGTGGGTGAGCCGAAGCGGGCCGGGCTCGCCGAGTTCGGCGCGGTGCGGACCAGGATCAAGGACAGCGACGACGGCACGATCAGCCTCGCCGCCGTCCTGGTGGACGACGACCTCGCACCCGGCACCGACGCCGCGCTGCTGGCCGGGGGTCACCCGACCGTCACGCCGCTGCGCACGGTCGACGAAGACCCCGACCTCGACTTCTAGTCGTCCTCCACGCGCTCCGCCGCGGGCTCGGACTGCTCGCCGTCCGACCGGCCCAACGCCTCCTCAGCACCGTTGACCAGGTCCGGACCGCCCCACTGACGGCCCTCGGACTGGCCCAGTCTGTGCTTGCCCATGGTGTGACCTCCCTCGATCCCCGGACTGGTACCCGCTCGCCGTCCGGCTCACACCCCGAACGGACCGTGGCCTACCCCGAGTGAGGTAGGCCACGGCCACGGAACGTGATCTGTGCGAAGAGGTCAGCCGGCGTAGTGCACGTCCGGCCACGGCGGGGTGACCATGCCATTGCCGATGTGGAAGCTCGGGTGCGGCGGCTGGTTGTAGGCCGTGTTCTGCCATGCGACGGCGACGCGGTACATGGTGTCGTGCATCAGCGTGGGGATGCGGCGGTCGGTCTGGTGGGGGGTGGCGTAGATCCGCAGCGCGCGGTTGTCGGAGGTGCGCCACACGACCTCCTCCCGCCAGTCGCCGAACAGGTCGGCCGACAGCGCCGGGGTGGCCTTGGTGCCGTTGTTCGAGGACACACCGGAACCGGTGAGCAGCCGGGTGTCGCCGCTCGTGCCGTACTTGTCGATCCGGGTCTGGTCGAGCAGCTCGCGGGTCGGGTCGCCGTCCCACCAGATCAGGAAGTTCGCCGACGACGGCTTGCGGCCGATACCCGTGCCACGTGGGTTGCGCAGCTGGCTGTCGGCGCTGGACCACGACTCCGCGCCCGCGCTGCCCGGGTGGATGTCACCGGACACGCCGCGGCCGTTGTCGCTGCCCGACGCCGTGGTCCACAGGCGCTGACCGGTGCGGGCGTCGGCGAACCAGGAACCCGGCTTCGAGGAGTCCTCGGAGACCTTGAAGTACTCCAGGCCCGGCCGTGACGGGTCGAGGTCGCCCACGTGCCCGGCGTCGCCGTGCCCGAGACCGGTGGTCCACAGGCCGCGGCCGTTGTCGTCGATCGTGGCCGCGCCGTAGACGATCTCGTCACGGCCGTCGGCGTCCACGTCGGCGATGCTCAACGAGTGGTTGCCCTGCCCCGCGTACCCCGACTGGTTGTTGCTGTCGAACGTCCACCGCTTGACCAGCGCGCCGTCGCGGAAGTCCCACGCCGCGATCACCGCACGCGTGTAGTACCCGCGCGCCATGATCAGCGACGGCCGGGCGCCGTCCAGGTACGCCGTGCCCGCCAGGAACCGGTCCACCCGGTTTCCGTAGCTGTCACCCCAGGACGAGACGTTGCCGCGCGGCGGGTCGTAGTTCACCGTCGACATCGCCGCACCGGTCTGACCGTTGAACATGGTCAGGAACTCCGGGCCGGACAGGATGTAGCCGCCGGAGTTGCGGTGGTCCGCGGAGGCGTTGCCGATCACCGTGCCACGACCGTCACGCGTGCCGTCGGCCGTCTTCATCGCGACCTCGGCCTTGCCGTCACCGTCGTAGTCGTACACCTGGAACTGCGTGTAGTGCGCACCCGCCCGGATGTTGCGCCCCAGGTCGATCCGCCACATCCGGGTGCCGTCGAGCCGGTAGGCGTCGATGAAGACGTTCCCGGTCACGCCGGACTGCGAGTTGTCCTTGGCGTTGTCCGGGTCCCACTTGAGCACGAACTCGTAGTCGCCGTCACCGTCCAGGTCACCGACGCTCGCGTCGTTCGCGCTGTAGCCGGTGCCCGGCGACTGGATCGGCACGTCCCGGTAGCCCGAGCCGAACGCCAGCGAGGCGGGCGACGCCGGCTGCTCGGCCCCGTTCACCACGGCGCGGACGGTGTAGGAGGCGTCCGCCGCCGCACCGCTGTCCAGGTAGTTCGTCGAGGAGGTGATCGGCGAGGAGTTGAGCTTGGTCGCGCCCCGGTACACGTTGAACCCGACGTTCTGCGGGTCGCCGGCCAGCAGCCGCCAGCTGACCAGGTTGCCGCTGCCCGACCGGACGCTGATCACACCGCGGTCCAGCCGTTCGACCTGCTTGCGGCCGGTCGGATCGCCCGTACCCGGGTCCGGCGTGGTGGTCGTGGTCGTGGTGGTCGACGTGGACGTCGAAGTCGTGGTGGACGTGGTGGTCGTCGTCGGATCGACGGTGCCCGTGCACGTGGTGCCGTTGAGCGTGAACGACGTGGGCACCCCCACCGCGTCGCCGGTCATCGTGCCGTTGAAGCCGAACGACGCCGTGCCGCCGGTCGGGATCGACCTGTTCCAGTCCACGTTCGACGCCGTCACGCTCGCGCCGGAGGCGTTGAAGGTCGCGTTCCACCCCTGGCCGAACCGCTCGGAGCCGGGGAAGGACCAGGCCAACGTCCACCCGTCGACCGGATCACCCAGGTTCTTGACCGTGACGTTGGCGGTGAACCCGCCCTGCCACTTGTTCTGCACCACGTAGTCGACCCCGCAGCCGGGGGCCGCCGAGGCCACCCCGGCGACCAGCAGGCCTCCGGTCACCGCGCTGATCGCCGTAGCGGCGGCGATCGCGCGCACTCTGAACGAGTTGGTGAGCACCGTTGCTCCTTCGTCGCAGATTTTCTGGGAGCGCTCCCAGTCGTGAGCCGGGCAACGCCCCTCGCCCGCCACATGACAGCACCACCACGGAGCCACTGTCAAGGATGAAACGATTCATCAAGGCTGGTTCCGATGGGTTTGACCAGCCCGACTAGCTGGGGATAATCGGGCTGAAAAGGTTCAAGAACCGCTGCTCACCTCGGGCGCCGCCTGTTCCGCTGCACCCGGCGGCTTGACTCCCGGACCACCAGCTCCGGCGCGAACAGGACGTGCTGGTGCTCGTGCTCGCCCGGTGTCATCGTCTCCGCGATCACCAGCTCCGCGGCCGTGCGGCCGATCAGCTGGCGCGGCTGGCGCACGGAGGTCAGCGGCACCGCGGCGGCGGCGGCGAAGTCGATGTCGTCGTAGCCGACGATGGCGATGTCCTCCGGCACGCGCACGCCGGCGCGCACGAGCACCTGCAGCAGACCGAGCGCGAGCAGGTCGTTCGCGCAGAACACCGCGTCCGGCCGGACCGACCGGGCCAGCAGCTGCTCGGCCGCGCGCTGCCCGGACACCACGTTGAGCGCGGGGACCTTGAGCTCCTCCAGCACGCCGGCGTCCCGGCCCGACTTGCGCACCGCGTCCACCGCGCCCTCGTGCCGCTGGCGGGCCTGGTGGACGTGCGACGGGCCGTTGACCATCACGATCCGCTCGTAACCCTCGGCCAGCAGGTGGGTGACCGCCTGCTCGCCACCCGCCCGGTCGTCCACGGCCACGGCGCACAGCCCCGGGTCGGCGGTCGGGTGGTCGAGCAGCACCACGGACATGCCCCGCTCGCGCAGCCTGCGCACCGCGGCCAGGTCGGTGTCCACAGGCGTGATCAGCACGCCGTGCACGCGCTGCTCGGCCAACAGCTCCACGTGCCGCGACTCGCGCTGCGTCGACCCGTCGCTGTTGCACAGGATCACCGCGTGCCCGGCCTCGCTCGCGGTGTCCTCGACACCGCGGGCGACGTCGGTGAAGAACGGGTTGCCCACGTCGAGCACCACGAGACCGATGGCGCGCGGTGTGCCCGAGCGCAGTTGGCGCGCGGCGTCGTTGCGGACGAAGCCCAGCTCCTCGATCGCGCCCATGACCCGGTCCCGGGTCGCCGGTGCGACGACCTCGGGACGGTTCAGGACGTTGGAGACCGTGCCGACGGACACCTTCGCGCGCGTCGCCACGTCGCGGATGCTCACCGGTGACCCCACCGCGCCTCCTCGGCGGACTGAAGGTGTGAAGAAGCTGGACTCTATCGGCCGGTACCGTTCCCCGTCCGGCACGACGCGCTTCTCATCCTAGCCCGCCCCGGCCTGCGTTAAATCGTTTCACCCCCGATCCCGGGTCGATCATGGCCGGTCACCGCAGGAACGCGGCGGCCACGCCCGCGTCCACCGGGATGTGCGCGCCGGTCGTGTGCGACAGCTCCCCCGCCGTGAGGGCGAACACCGCGTTGGCCACGTGCTCGGGCAGGACTTCCCGCTTGAGCAGCGTCCGCTGGGCGTAGAACGCGCCCAACTCCTCCTCCGGCACCCCGTACACCGCGGCGCGCTTCGCGCCCCAGCCGCCGGCGAAGATGCCCGACCCGCGCACCACGCCGTCGGGGTTGACCCCGTTGACCCGGATGCCGTGCTCGCCCAGTTCGGCGGCCAGCAGCCGGACCTGGTGGGCCTGGTCGGCCTTGGCCGCGCCGTAGGCGACGTTGTTCGGCCCGGCGAAGACGGCGTTCTTGGAGGCGATGTAGACGATGTCGCCGCCCATCCCCTGCTCGACCATCGCCTTCGCCGCCGCCTTCGCGACCAGGAACGACCCGCGCGCCATCACGCCGTGCTGGAGGTCCCAGTCGCGGGTCGTGGTCTCCAGCAGCGGCTTGGAGATCGACAGGCCCGCGTTGTTGACCACCAGGTCCACCCCGCCGAACGCCAGGCACGCCTCGCCGACGGCCGCCGTGACCGCGTCCTCGTCGGTCACGTCCGCGACCACGGCCACCGCCGTGTCCGGGCCGAGCTCGTCCGCCACGGCCCGCGCCGCGTCCGCGTTGACGTCCGCGACGACCACGCACGCACCCTCGGCGGCCAGCCGCAGCGCGATGGCCTTGCCGATGCCCGAGCCCGCGCCGGTCACCAGGGCGACCCGGGTCGCCAGCGGTTTCGGTGCGGGCATCCGCTGGAGCTTGGCCTCCTCCAGCGTCCAGTACTCGATGCGGAACTTCTCCGCCTCGTCGATCGGCGCGTACCTCGACACCGACTCGGCGCCGCGCATCACGTTGATCGCGTTGACGTAGAACTCACCCGCCACCCGCGCGGTCTGCTTGTCCTTGCCGTAGGAGAACATGCCGACGCCCGGCACCAGCACGACCGCCGGGTCCGCGCCGCGCATCGGCGGCGAGTCCGGTGCCGCGTTGCGCTCGTAGTAGGCGCGGTAGTCCTCCCGGTAGGCCTCGTGCAGCTCGCGCAGCCGGGCCGCCACCTCGTCCAGCGGCGCGGTCGGCGGCAGGTCGAGCACGAGTGGCTTGACCTTGGTGCGCAGGAAGTGGTCCGGGCAGGACGTGCCCAGCGCGGCCAGCCTCGGGTGCTCGGCGTGGGCCAGGAAGTCCAGCACCACGTCCGAGTCGGTGAAGTGGCCGACCTGCGGGCGGTCGGTCGAGGCCAGGCCGCGCAGCAGCGGCGCCAGCGCGGCGGCACGGGACCGGCGTTCGGCGGCCGGCAGCGGGTCGTGCAGCTTCACGCCGAACGGGTCCGGCCTGCCGCGCGCGGCCAGGTACTCGGTGGCCCGCCGGATGATCTCCCGGGACCGCTCGTGGCACTGCGCCGAGGTCGCGCCCCACGCGGTGATGCCGTGGCCACCGAGGATCACGCCGATGGCCTGCGGGTTCTCCCGGGCGATCGCGGCGATGTCCAGGCCGAGCTGGAAACCGGGACGCCGCCACGGCACCCACAGCACCCGGTCGCCGAACACCTCCTTGGTCAACGCCTCGCCGTCCGCCGCCGCGGCCAGCGCGATACCGGCGTCCGGGTGCAGGTGGTCGACGTGCGCGGCCTCCACCAGACCGTGCATGGCCGTGTCGATCGACGGCGCCGCGCCGCCCTTGCCGTGCAGGCAGTAGTCGAACGCGGCGACCATCTCGTCCTCGCGGTCCACGCCGGGGTAGACGTCGACCAGGGCGCGCAGCCGGTCCAGCCGCAGCACGGCCAGGCCGCGCTCGGTCAACGTGCCCAGGTCACCGCCCGAGCCCTTCACCCACAGCAGCTCGACCGGCGCGCCGGTGACCGGATCGGTCTCCACGCCCTTGGCCGAGGTGTTGCCGCCCGCGTAGTTCGTCGTCGCCGGGTCCGCGCCCAGCTCGTGCGAACGGGCCAGCAGTGCCTGTACCTGGTCGTTCATCCGATTGCCCCCTCCGGCGGCGGTTGTCCGATTGCCCCCTCCGGCGGCGGTTGTCCGATTGCCCCCTCCGTCGGCGGTCACGCGCCCCACCCCGCCTGCTCGCCGCCGACCCGCTCCGCCACGATCCGCTCGCCGTACCCCGACCGGGCGTAGGCCGCCATCGGGTCCGGGTCCAGCCCCATGCCCTCGCGCACGGACGCCACGAGCGGCCGCACGTCGGTGTTGTACGCGTCCATCAGCACGGCGTTCGCGCCGAGCACGTCACCGGCCAGCTGCGCCGCCATCAACGCCTCCCGGTCGACCAGCAGCGCCTTGGCGGTGGCCTCCTGCACGTTCATCACCGACCGGATCTGGCCGGGGATCTTCGGCTCGATGTTGTGGCACTGGTCGAGCATGAACGCCACACCCGACTCGACCGCCAACGCGCCGCCCTGCACGACCTCGACCATGATCCGGAACAGCTGGAACGGGTCCGCCGAGCCGACCATCAGGTCGTCGTCGGCGTAGAAGCGGGAGTTGAAGTCGAACCCGCCCAGCTTGCCCGCGCGCAGCAGCACCGCGACGATGAACTCGATGTTGGTGCCCGGCGCGTGGTGACCGGTGTCGACCACGACCTGCGCCCGCTCGCCCAGCTCCAGGCAGTGCGCGTACGCCGTGCCCCAGTCCGGCACGTCGGTGGTGTAGAAGGCGGGCTCGAACAGCTTGTACTCCAGCAGGATCCGCTGGTTCGGCCCGATCCGCGCGTAGGTCTCCCGCAACGCCTCGGCGAGCCGGTCCTGGCGGGCCCGGATGCTGTCCTGGCCGGGGTAGTTGGTGCCGTCGGCGAACCACAGCTTCAGGTCGCGCGAGCCGGTGGCGTCCATGATGTCGACGCAGTGCAGCAGGTGGTCGACCGCCTTGCGGCGCACCGCCGGGTCGGGCGAGCACACGCTGCCCAGCACGTACGCGTCGTCCTGGAAGACGTTGGCGTTGATCGTGCCGATCGACACGCCCTGGTCCCGCGCGAACTTCGCCAGCTCGGCGTAGTCGTCCACCTCGTCCCACGGGATGTGCAGCGCCACCGACGGCGCCACGCCGGTGAACCGGTGCACGGTGGCCGCGTCGGCGACCTTCTCGTGCGGCGTGCGCGGCACACCGCGTTGCGCGAACACCTTGAACCGGGTGCCGGAGTTGCCGAACGCCCAGGACGGCAGCTCGATGCGCTGCCCGGCCAGGGCCCGCGCCACGGCACCACGGCCGGGTGCTCCTGTGTTGGTGTCCACTTCGGACTCCTTACCTGCTCAGTCGAGGTGGAAGACCTCGGTCAGCGGCCTCATGGCCTCGTCCGGCTGCCTGCCGTCCAGCGCGATGAAGAACTCGGCCATCTCGGCCTGCCACCGGTCGTTCACCTCGCGGTCGCGCATGCCCCGCTGGGCGGCGTCCCAGTCCGGGGTCTCCAGGTAGCCGACGAGCAGCCCGTCGTCGGCCAGGAAGAGGCTGTAGTTGCCCCAACCGGTCTCCCGCAGCGCCTCCCGCATCTCCGGCCACACCTCGCGGTGCCGCTCCCGGTACTCCTCCAGCCGCTCCGGGCGCACCCGGAGCAGGAAGCAGACACGTCGCACGCCGACCTCCGGAAAATGAAACGTTTCACACAGACGCTATGGTTGTGCCACAACGCTTGTCAATGGTCTGGGCTACCCGTGCCCGTCACGGTGTGCGCAGGCCGTCGTAGAACGCCACCCGGACGGTGATCTCCCGGTCCTGGCCGGGTTCGAGCACCACCGGCGCGCTCCAGGCCAGCGCCGACCCGATGCCCTGGTACTGGCCGACCCGCACGAACCAGGGGTCGGTCGGACCGGACACCACGGCCGTCCACGGCCGCACCGGGTCGGCGACCTGCACCGCCAGCCACGGCGCGGTCCGGCCGTTGACCTCCGCCTCGCCCGCGCCGTTGGGGCTGAAGACCCGCACGGACAGCGGGTCGAGGTCGGGCAGCCGCCAGAACCAGCCGCCGTAGCCCGCGCCCTCGCGGCCCTTGCTGCCGGGGCTGTGCAGCACCACGTCGCGCTCGGCGGTGAGCACGCTGGTCCACTCCAGCTCCCAGCCGCCGGTCACCGGACGGCGGCGGACCGAGCGGCGTTCCCGCAGCAGGACCGCGCCCGCCGAGTCGCACCACGCCAGCTCACCGGGTCCGGCCTCCTCGACCCGGCCCAGCTCACCCGGCACGTACCCCTGGCCGGGCACGTAGTTCCGACCGCCCCACAGGTTGGCCCCGTTGACATCGGGCAGGGCGAGGCCGATGCCCCGGTGCCACGGGTGGTCGTCCGGGTGCTCGCCGGTGACCACGACCCCGCCGAGCGTGCGCACGGGGTGCAGCGCGGGCCGCGGCACGACCAGCGGCAGCTCGACGTCGTCCCAGCCGTACCGGGCCACACCGCCCAGCGGCGACCACGGCACCTCCAGCTCGGCGAACGTGCGCAGGTGCTCGGCGGCCTGGGCCACCACGTGGTCGACGCCGTCGACGTCCACCCGCCTGCCGTTGCGCCGCAGCCACGCCGGGTCGATCGGTGCCGGGTCGGGCGCGGTGCGGACCGCCTCCAGCACCCGCATGAACGCCCCGGTCGCGGCCAGCGGCGCGTGCAACGGCACGGCGGGGTCCGCGAGGTGGTCCAGCAGGTTGCGCAGCGGTGAGTCGCGCCGGTGGCGCTCCTCGATGCCGTCGATCACCAGCCGGTGCTCGGTGTAGTGCAGCTCGGCCCGCTTGCGGCTGCCGTGCACGACCAGCACGGGTTCCCGGGCGACCTCGGCGCACAGCGTCACCGCCACCACGACGACCGTGCCGTTGCGGGTGCGCAACCGCAGGCACGAGGTGTCGTCGGCCTCGATGTCGCGGGAGCGCAGCAGTTCCAGCTCGATGTCGTGCACGTCGTCCACACCCGTGGCGCCGTCCAGCGCCAACGCGGTCGCGATGCCGTGCGCGAACGGGTTGGTCAACGCGCCGTCCACCACCGGCACGCCGTCGAGCGCGCGTCGGCCCGCCCACGGCGCACGGGTGTAGTAGGTGTCGTCACGCGACCACGTGCCGCGGACACCGATGCCGCGGATCTCACCCAACGCCCCGGACCGCATGACCTCGGCCAGCCGGTGCACGGCGTGCGAGCCGAGGGCCTGGAACCCTACCTGGACCACCCTGCCCTCGGCCCGGTCGACCAGGTCGTGCCAGTCGGCCAGGGTGGGCGTGGGCGGTTTCTCCAGCAGGAGGTGCGCGCCCGCGTCCAGCACGCGGTGCGCGAGCGGCACGTGCGTGTGCATGGGAGTGGACACGATGCCGATGTCGGCGTCGCGCATCAACGTCGACAGGTCGGCGGACACCGGCCGGTCGCCGATGAGCCGCCGCGCCCCGGCGTCGAGCGGGTTCACCTCGCACACACCGGTGAGCCGCACCAAGCCCTCGGCCTCCAGCGCGGCGATCTCCCGCAGGTACAGCCGCCCGTAACCGCCCGCCCCGGCGAGCACCACCCGCGGCGTCACCGGCGCCCCACGGCGAACGCCTGCGCCCCTGTCAACACGACCACCAGGCATGCGTACCCGATCGTCCCATCACCCTCTCCTGGGTTGAATCGGTTCAACCACCCTAGGTGAGCCCCATCACCGCGTCAAGACGCGCGTTCCGCCGCCGAGACCCCGCCGCCCTCCGCTCTTGCCTTTCGGTTTGAAACGGTTCATCGTGTGGCGTCGTCACGCACCTCGCGCAACGCCGCGCTCCTTGGAGGCAGCCGATGACCCGCGCCCGACCCCTGCCCGCCGTCCTGGCGGCCCTAGCGCTCGTCCTGAGCACGTCCCCGGCCTCGGCGTCGCCCGCCGGCCCCCGGCTCGAACGCCTCGACCGCGGCCTGGTCGCCGCGCGCACCGACGGCGGGGTGTTCCTGAGCTGGCGGCTGCTGCGCCACGAGGCCACCGGCCACACCGCCACCGGCCTGGCCGGTCCGGCGTTCGCCGTCTACCGCGACGGCCGCCGCATCGCCACGGTCACCGACAGCACGAACTACCTCGACCCGGAGGGCGGCTCGGAGTACCGGGTGGCGCCGGTGGTCCGCGGTCGGGAGGGCGAGGCGAGCAAGCCCGTGTCGCCGTGGGCGGGCGGGTCCTACGACCTGCCGCTGCGCAAGCCCGCCGACGGCGTGACGCCCGCCGGCGAGGCGTACACGTACTCGGCCAACGACGTCAGCGTCGGCGACGTGGACGGCGACGGCAGCTACGAGTACGTGGTCAAGTGGGACCCGTCCAACTCCAAGGACGTCTCCCAGGTCGGCTACACCGGGCCGACCTACGTCGACACCTACCGGTTCGACGGCACCCTGCTGCACCGCGTCGACCTGGGCGTGAACATCCGCTCCGGCGCGCACTACACGCAGTTCCTGGTCTACGACTTCGACGGCGACGGCCGCTCGGAGATGATGATGAAGACCGCGCCGGGGTCGAAGGTCACGACGTACGACCGGCACGGCAATGCGGTGTCCGAGCGGTACGTGACGATGCCGCGCGAGGACGTGCGCGCGGGGTACTCGCACCGGGACGACTACCGGCTCAGCGCCGCCGGCTACTACGACCACCTGGTGGAGATGTTCCAGGGCTGGCACGCCCACCCCGAGGTGGTGGCGGGGCGGTGGCCCGCGACGCTGGAGCAGGCGTTCGGCGTCGAACCGCGCTACGCCTACCCGTTGTCCGAGGTGGACGCCCGCGCGTTGGCCGACCACTTCATCGACGTGTACGCCCCGAGCCGCAGCGCGCGCAACAACCTCCGGGCGTTCGCCGGGTTCATCGTGGACGGCCCCGAGTACCTGACCGTGTTCGACGGCAAGTCGGGCCGTGAGCTGGAGACCGTGCGGTACGAGCCGGGACGGCACGACGACGGGCTGATGTGGGGCGACTACGCGCTGGGCCGGATCGAGCCGGGCAACCGGGTGGACCGGTTCCTCGCCGGTGTCGCCTACCTGGACGGCAAGCGGCCGTCGGCGGTCTTCGCCCGCGGCTACTACACGCGCACGACGGTCGCCGCGTACCGGTGGAACGGCCGCAAGCTGGTCAAGGACTGGTTCGTGGACAGCGGCTGGGTGCCGATGAGCAACCCGTTCAACTTCCCGGTGCACGGCAAGGACGGCACGTCGCCGACGCACGGCGGGTTGGCCACGCAGGGCGCGCACTCGTTGAGCGCGGCGGACGTGGACGGCGACGGCAAGCAGGAGATCGTCTACGGTGCCTCCACCCTCGACCACGACGGGTCGGTGCTCTACCACTCGAAGGCCGTGATGCCGCCGGGCAGCGCCAACCCCGGCGCGGTGGAGCGGCTCGGGCACGGCGACGCGCTGCACGTGACCGACATCGACCCGGCCCGGCCGGGCATGGAGATCTACATGGTGCACGAGGGCGGGACGTTCGCGCCCTACGGCTACGCGCTGCGTGACGCGGCCACGGGCGAGGTGGTCTACGGCGGCTACACCGGCCGGGACACCGGGCGCGGCATGGTCGGCGACGTGCTGCCCGCCGAGCCCGGGTTGGAGACGTGGGCGTCCCTGCCGGGCGGCTCGAACGCGGCCGGGCTGTGGTCGGCGGACGGGCGTCCGCTGTCGACGGCGATCCCCGGCACGAACGCGAGCATCCGCTGGGCGGCGGACCTGACCACGCAGGTCGTGGACGGCGCGCAGGAGGTGACGCCGACGATCAAGGACTGGCGGCGCGGCACCCTGCTGACCGCCGAGGGCACCCGCACCAACAACGGCACGAAGGGCAACCCGGCGCTGGTCGCGGACGTGCTCGGCGACTGGCGCGAGGAGCTGGTGGTGCGCACCGCGGACAGCTCGGCGCTGCGGATCCACCTCAGCACCGAGGTCACCGGCCACAAGCTCTACACGCTGATGCACGACCCGCAGTACCGGGTCGACGTGGCCCGCCAGCAGACGGCCTACAACCAGCCCGCGTACACCGGCTTCTACCTGGCCTCGGACGTCGACTGGGCGAAAGTGCCCCGTTAGAGTCCGCGGAGTGATCACGATCGCCGTCGCCCAGCCGCGCTGCACCCCCTACGACGTGGCCGCCAACGTGGCGGCGCACGCGGAGGCGGTGCGCGCGGCGGGCGCGCGGGTCGTGGTGTTCCCGGAGCTGTCGTTGACCGGGTACCACCTCGACGCGCCGGTGGTGCCGTTCGAGCTGGTGGAGCCCTTGGTGGAGGCGTGCGCCGAGACCGGGTCGGTGGCGTTCGCGGGCGCGCCGGTCGCCGGGCCGTACATCGGCGTGCTGGAGGTGTCCGGCGCGGGTGTGCGGGTGGCGTACCGGAAGGTGTGGCTCGGCGGTGGGGAGCCGGCGCGCTTCCGCCCCGGTGCCGCGCCCGCGGTGGTCGAGGTGGACGGCGTGCGGCTCGGGTTGGCGGTCTGCAAGGACACCGGCGTGCCGCGGCACGCGGCGGACACCGCGGCGTTGGGCGTGGACGTGTACGTGGCGGGCGTGTTGGAGCACGCGTGGCAGGCCGACGTGCTGGACGAGCGTGCCCGGCGGGTCGCGGTGGAGCACGACGTGTGGGTGGCGATGGCGAGCTTCGCCGGGTCGACGGGTGAGGGGTACGACTCGGCGGCGGGTCGTTCGGGCGTATGGGACTCGTCCGGTGGGAGGATCGTCTCCGCCGACACCGGGGTGGACGCCGTGGTGCGGGTGGTGATCCCGGGCCGCGCCACGGACGGAGGGGCATGACCGACGCCGACCTACCCGGCTTCTTCCACGACGCGGAGCGGACGTCGCGGCGTGGTCAGCGGTTGGCGCTGATGTGGAGCCGGATCAGGCTGCTCAGCGCCGTCGCGGCAGCTGTGGGCGGCGCGCTGGGCTGGGGCGACGGGACCGTCAACCCGTGGGGACTCGTGGCGCTGGCCGGGTTCTCGGTGGCGCTGGTGGTGGAGATCCTGCTGTGGACGCAGCAGCCCGAGCGCGACTGGTACGCCGGGCGGGCGGTCGCCGAGTCGGTCAAGACGCTGGCCTGGCGGTACGCGGTGGCCGGCGCGCCGTTCTCGGCCGACGTGGCACGGCCGAAGGCGCTGTTCTCCGAGCGCGTCGCCGAGGTCGTCGCGCAGAGCGAGGAGCGGCTGCCGCTGGACAGCGACGACCCGTCGGCCACGGCCGCGATGACCGCGCTGCGCGAGTCGCCGTTCGAGCGGCGCCGGGCGGCGTACCTGGAGAACCGGCTCCAGGAGCAGAAGCGGTGGTACACGGACAAGGCCAGGGTCGACCGCCGGCGGGCGATGCAGTGGCGGATCGCGCTCATCGTCGGCGAGGTCCTCGCGATCGTGCTCGCGGCGGCGCGAGCGTTCAACAACTGGGAGACCGACCTCTCCGGCATCCTCGCCGCGGTTGTGGCGAGTGGCGCGGCGTGGCTGGCGACGCGGCGGCACGCGTCCCAGGCGACCGCGTACGCGTTGGCGGCGCGCGAGTTGGTGCTGGTGCGGGCGAAGCTGCTGGACGCGGACGAGGAGTCGTGGGCCGAGGCGGTGGCGGAGGCCGAGGAGGCGATCAGCCGGGAGCACCGGCTGTGGCTGGCGTCGCGGCCGGTGGAGAGCTGACGTGCCGGTCGTCGATCAGGTCACGTGGACGTACGGGTCCCAGCGGTAGTAGCCGAGCTTGGTGTTCTCGTCGTCCAGGATCATGAAGTCGAAGTGGTAGGTCACGTCGCCGGGTTTCGTGGCGTTCGCCTGCCAGTAGTAGTCCCAGCCGGAGTACGTCGCGGGGTTCAGGGGATCATCCCGGTTCGGCAGGGGCAGTTCCACCGGAATGGCGAACGCCCTGACGTCGGACAGGATCCGCTCGTCGTCGTTGGCGTGGTACCGGTAGAGCTGGGCGCGGTAGCGCGTGTTGAACGACATGGTTTCCTCACGCCACCGGACGATGCCGCCCCTCGGTATCGTGATCTTCAACTCCGCGTCCCACGCGCTCGCGCTGTTCTTGTGCCTGGCGGCCATGGTCAGGTAGTTGGCGACCGGGTTCAGCGAGAGGGGTGAATCGGGGGTGCTGGTCCGCCCTTTGTACGCCTCGATGATGCCTTCGGCGTCGATCAGGATGGCGATGTTGACGAAGACGTCTTCGGCGTCGTCCCGGGCGATGGTGTCGGCCACCGTCGTCCGGACTACGTGGAACGTGTTCTCGGCGCTGAGCGAGGTCATCGATGCTCCTGCGAAAGTGGATCGATGTGCGTCGGATTCCGGTCGACCCAGAGTCCCATTCGACGCCTCACCATCCCCTGGGCCGCACCGGTTTCACCCGGCCACGCGAGTGGAATTCGCCGACCCGGTCATGGCCAGGGGTTCGGTTCACTCCGCGTAGCACCCCTTCCACCAGGACGAGTGGTGCTCCTGACGGCTTTCAGGGGCATTACCGGGACAGCCAGGCGAGCAGCTTCCCCGTGTTCGCCACGTACGCGGCCGTGCTGATCACCAGAGGGCGTTCGGTGGGCGTGTACGGGGGTTCCGCCGGTGGTGTGCGCGGGTCGTAGGGCGAGGTGTCGTGCGGGTCGCCGACGTGCTTGCTCATGTACGCCGTGCCGTCGTACGGGTCGGCGGGCGGGCTGCCCAGGTAGGGGTTGGTGACGGTGGCGGCCGGGGTGAGCCAGTGGTCCTTCGGTCCCAGGTCCGCCACCAGGGCCTCGGCCTGGGCGTCGGTCACGGTCGGCAGTGGTTGCGGCGCGTCCCGGAACAGGTCGGTGAGGGCGAGGTCGCGCAGGGAGAAGTAGCGCGGCAGCGGGATCGGCCCGCCGCTCAGCGGTGACCTCGACCTGAGGTCCGCCACCTGCGCCGGGGTGAGTGACATGAGCTCGTCGTAGATGGCGCGCAGGGCATCGGTGTCGACGGCCCGGCCGGCCGAGTAGTGGCTGAGCGTCGAACGGTGGTCGTAGTCGTAGTAGTAGGCGCCGTTGCGGACGTTCGAGCCGAACCGGTGGACGAACCTCGCGCGGTTGGTGCCCGGTTCCACGAACGTCGGGTGCGTGCGGCCGGTCAGCAGGGGGTTCTCGCCGACCTGCTCGTCGGTGAGGCGGCAGGTGTCCAGCCAGGCGACGGCCTCCGGCACGCGGGCCAGGTAGGAGTGGTCGCCGGTCAGGCGGAAGTAGTGGAACAGCTGGGTGACGTTCGTCTGGGTGGTGTGGGTGGTCAGCGCCCTCGGCTCGTAGGACCGGGCGCCCGCGGGCGCGCCCGCCGGTCGTCCGCCCGCGGCCCGGGACAGGTGCTGCAGGCCCCAGCCCGCCTGCGGCCCGGGTTGCTGGAGGCGGTGCAGGCAGCGCATCGCGCGGTGGACGGGTTCGAGCAGGTCGTGGCGGCCGAGCGTGACGGCGCACATGAGCAGGAATTTGATGTTCTCGCCGAGCACGTCGTCGTTGAAGGTGACGTGTCCGGTGTAGTCGCCGTCCTCCATGCCGTGGCCGACGTCGTCGGGCAGCCACGGCGGGCGCGCGTCGGGCCACGGGGTCTGTTCCACCGCGCCGGGGCGGTGTGGGAAGCGCTGAGGCCAGCCACCGTCCGCCGCGCCGCCCCGGAACTGGGCCTTGAGCACGAACCGGATGGCCCGCTCGACCGCGGTGCGGAACCGGTGGTCACGGCGTTCCAGGTACAGCCGGAGGAGCAGTTGGGCCGCGGCCGCCGTGCCGCCGTCGTCGAACGTGGCGTTGCCCTGGTGGTGCCGGAACTCCTCCAGCCGCCAGCCGTTCGCGGCGGTGGTCGCGTACCAGCGGCGCAGCGACGCCGTGCCCGCGAAGTCGTGGACGTAGTCCCAGCCGCCGACCGGCAGCTGTGCCCGCACGAGCGCGAGCCCGGTCCGTTCGGCGGCGCGGAGGAACGTGCCGTCGCCGGTGGCGTGGTAGGCGTCGAGCAGGCTGTGGCCGACCGAGGGCGTGCCGGGCGGCTGCACCCAGCACATCGTGCGGTTGGCCTCCAGCTCACCCCACGTGCGGGAGAGGTCGGGCAGGTAGCTCCACACGTACCCGCCGCGGTAGGACAGCCGTTCATCGAGGAACGTGGCGGCCCGGCGCAGCGCGCCGACCACGTCGGTGCGGGCCGGTGCGGCGACGGCGGGGCTCCCCACCGCGGCGGCGATCACGGGAGCCGTCACGAGCAGACCGAACCGACGTCGACTGAAGGCCATCGCCCACCAGTACCGACGCGGCGGCGGCCAGTCAACGGTGGATCACAGGTGTGAAACCGAGCGACCCTCGACTGTCCACAGTAGACTACATGCGCGATCTTCTCCGTCACCCGACCGATGTCTCCGCATCACTGCGGCCTCATCGTGGTGTCCATCGCACCGACGCCCGCACAACGACGTGTGCGGCCTCACCGGAAGGTGCACCCCGATGATCCACTCCGTACCCGCCGCACACGCGGACGAGGCAGGCGCCCGGGCCGAGACCATGGCCCGCTTCCTGCGGGACGTACCCGTCCCCTTCACCCGCGTGCTGTCCCTGTGGGTGGGCTACCGCCTGCGCCGCGACCCCCGGCAACCCGACACCCGACACCACCTCACGCCCCGGCAGGCGCACCTGCTCGGCTTACCGCCGCACACGGAGGTGACGCGGCGCGAGGGCTACCTGGTGCCGCACCTCGGCGACCAGGGCCCGCGCCTGGCCGCGATCACCGCGCTGGTGCACCAGCGCGGCCTCGAACTGGACGAACCCGGGCGCGAGGAGCTCTCCCGCGGCTACACCCCGCTCGGCGTGCTGGTCACCGGCGCCCGCCGGGCCACCCACTACGCCACCACCACCCGCGCGCCGGACGACCCCGACTTCGCCGACCCGCTGCCCGACGACCCCGACGACGTGCCCGCCCTGTGGTGCCAGGCCACCCTGCTCAGCGCGGGCAGACCTGTGGCGCTGGTCCGCGAGACCGTCTACCGGGTGGCGTTCACCGGCCGCCGCCCACCCGACCTGACGCCCTACCTGACCCCGGCGCCGCCCCGACTGGTGTCCTGATGCGCGCCCGGACCGCCGCCCTCGCCGCGACGACGGTGGCGGCGGGGTCCAGCGGGTACGTCGTCGCGGCGGTGCTGACCGAGGTCGCCGCCGACCACCGCGTCACCACCGCGGCGGCGGGGCAGACGATCACCGCGTTCGCCCTGGCCTACGCGGTCGGCTCGCCCGTGCTGGCGATGCTCACCGCGCGGTTCGAACGACGGGCCCTGCTGGTGGCCGCCCTGCTGGTCGCCGCGCTGGGCAACGTCGGGGCGGCGCTCGCACCGACGTTCGACCTGCTGCTGGTCGCCCGCGTGCTCACCGCGTTCGGCGCGGCGCTGGCCACACCGGCGGCCACGGCGGTCGCCGCCCAGCTCAACCCGGCGCACAAGGCCAAGGCGATGGCGGTGGTCACGGCGGGCCTGACCGCGGCCACCCTGCTGGGCGTGCCCGCCGGGCGGTTCGTCGCCGACCGGCACGGCTACCGGGCGGCGTTCGTGCTGGTGGCGGTGCTGTGCGTGGTCGCGGTGCTGGTGGTGCGGTCCGCCGTGCCGCCGGTGCGCCCCGGACCGGTGGTCGGGGTCCGGCAACGGCTCGCGCCGCTGGCCGACCCGCCCGTGCAACGGCTGCTGGCCGTGTCGCTGCTGGCGTGCCTGGGCACGTTCAGCGTCTACGGCTACCTCGGCCCGATCACCGGCCACCCACCCGACAGCGGTCACCTGCTCGCCTACGGCGTCGGCGGTGTGCTGGGCAACGCGATCGGCGGTGTGGCCGCGGACCGCCACGGGCCGCGCACACCGCTGCTGGTGGCGTTGGGCGGTTGCGCGGCGGTGCTCGTGCTGCTGCCGACGATGCTCAGCGGAATGACGGCGTTCGTCGTGATGGCCGCTTGGGGCGCGCTGTTCTGGGCGTTCAACCCGCCCCTGTTCGCGGCCCTGGTCGCGGTGGACCCGGACCGGGCGAACCTCCTGCTCGCCCTGAACGCGTCCGCGATCTACACGGGCATCGCGGGCGCCGGTGTGCTCGGCGGCGCGGTCGACGCCCCGGCCGTCCCCCTCGTGGGCGCCGCCGTCGCCGTCGCGGCCACCGCGATCGCCGCCACGACCCGCGAGAGGAGGCTGGTGACGCGCTGATCGACGCGATCCGGGTTAGGTTGCCCGCATGGCCGGAAAGGTGCCTTCGGTGGAGCTGGAGGTCGGGGACCGCGTGGTGCGGATCTCGAACCCGGATCGCGTCTACTTCCCCGCGCGCGGGGAGACCAAGCTCGACCTCGCCAACTACTACCTGTCGGTCGGCGACGGGATCGTGCGGGCGCTGCGGGAACGGCCGTGCATGATGCACCGCTACCCGTCCGGGGTGACCGGGGAGAAGGTGCACCAGAAGCGGCTGCCCGCCGGCGCGCCGCCGTGGGTGCGGACCGTGCGGGTGCACTTCCCCCGGTACAACCGGCACGCCGACGAGCTGTGCGTGACCGACGTGGCGGACGTGGTGTGGGCGGTGCAGATGTCGACGGTGGAGTTCCACCCGTGGAACTCGCGCAGCGCCGACACGGAGAAGCCCGACGAGTGGCGCATCGACCTCGACCCGATGCCCGACTGCCCGTTCGACCGGGTGCGGCGGGTCGCGCACGTGGCGCACGAGGTGCTGGACGAACTGGGCGCGGTGGGCTGGCCGAAGACGTCGGGCGGGTCGGGGCTGCACATCTACGTGCGGATCAAGCCGGAGTGGGGTTTCGCCGAGGTGCGGCGGGCGGCGCTGGCGTTCGCCCGCGAGGTGGAGCGGCGCGCGCCCGACGACGTGACCACGGCGTGGTGGCGGCGGGACCGCGACCCGCGCAGCCTGTTCGTGGACTACAACCAGAACGCGCGCGACCACACGATCGCCGGCGCGTATTCGGTGCGTGGCGTGCCGGAGGCGACCGTGTCCACGCCGGTGCGGTGGGACGAGATCGACTCGCTGGACCCGCGTGACTTCACCATCGCCACGGTGCCCGCCCGGTTCGCGGAGCTGGGTGACCTGCACGCCGGGATCGACGACGCGGTGTTCTCGCTGGAGCCGTTGCTGGAGTGGGCCGACCGGGACGGGGTGGACGTGCCGGACGCCTGAGGGCCTAACGCAGCACCCGGGGACGGCGGCGGCCCAGCGCGAGGCCGTTCTCGACGTGGTGCAGCGCCTCCCGCTCGGTCCAGCCCTCGATGCCGTTGTGGGGCGCGGCGGCGGCCAGCAGCACCGCCGTCGCGGTGGTCTCGTCCAGCCAGCCCGCGCCGACCAACTCGCCGAGCCGGCACGCGGCGGTGAACACGATGTGCGCGCGTCCGCCCGGCCGGGCTTCGCGGACCCGTTCCGCCTCGCTTCGACCACGGCGGCGCGGTAGGCGTCGACCCGGCGCGGCGAGGGCCGCTGGACCGGGATGGGCGGGTGCTCCGGCGGTGGTGGAGCCAGCACGGCGACCAGCCACTCGGGCGCGGGCGCGACCGGTGCGTCCCGCACCACCCGGTACCGGTGGTGGCCGACCACGGAACCGGCGGCGACCACGTACCCGCCGACGCCCCGGGTGTCGACGTGCGGGGCGATCCGGCCCACGGTGTTGCCCAGCGGCACGTCCGGCGCCTGGAAGTAGCGGTGCTCTCCCCCGCTGGGCGTCGCCACCGTGTACGTGTCGCGTGGGTCCTCCTCGCCGTGCTGCCAGGCACGGCGGGCGAACGCCTCGCGGCCGTGCGGCACGTCGAGGTCGACCACCAGCAACCCGGCCGGGCCGCAGGAGATGCCGACGTTGTAGGCGCGGCGCGACCACCAGTGCCGGATCCGGTCGCGGTCCAGGGTGGCTTCGTCGTCCCAGCCGCGCACGGCGGGCAGCTTCGCGTGCGGGCGCAGCGGCAACACGGGCCAGCCTCGTGCGGCGGCGGCCAGTGCCGCCCGGTACCTGGTCATGCTTCTTCCCCCTCGTGTCGGGCAACGGGGGAAGCGCCGCCGATCTCCAGTGTGCCGGGGCCGGGACTGCCGGTACAGGGCCACCAGGACGCCGTGCCCGGCTGTGCCCGCGGGGCTGGAGGTCAGTTGCCGAGCTTGCCGGTGAGGGTGCCGTGCAGCTGCGCGCTGTGCCGGTTGAGGCCGGTGATCTCGACGGTCTTGCCGCGGTCGGCGTACTTGGCGGTCACGGCGTCCAGCGCGGCGACCGACGAGGCGTCCCAGACGTGCGCGGCGGACAGGTCGATGACCACCCGGTCCGGGTCGCCCGCGTAGTCGAACCGGTGCGCCAGGTCGTTGCTGGAGGCGAAGAACAGCTCGCCGGTGACCGTGTAGACGACCTGGTCGCCGTCGCGCCGCGCCTCCACCGCCGCCACGCGCGCGACCCGGCGGGCGAACACGGCCAAGGCCGCGACCGAGCCGACGACCACGCCGATGGCCAGGTTGTGCGTGGCCACCACCACCGCGGACAGCCGCGGGAACAGCACCATCACCACCAGCGCGCCGACCACCAGCGGGTAGACCGGCCACGGCACGTCCACCAGCTCGGGCACCTGGGCGAGGAAGATCAGGATGGCCAGTGCGTTACGAAACCGACCATCACCGACCGCGGCACGAACCGCATGAGCCCGGCCACGCCCAGCGCACCGAGGAGCACCTGGACGAACCCGCCCAGGATGACCGCGGCCAGCAGGTACCCGAGACCGTGGTCGTGCACGAGGGGCGCCACGACCAGGGCGACCGCGCCGGTGGCCGCCGAGATCATCGCCGGGCGCCCGCCGACGACCGAGATGACCACGGCCATGGTGAAGGACGCGAACAGGCCGACGCTCGGCGCGACCCCGGCGATGATCGAGAACGAGATGGCTTCCGGGATCAGCGCCAGCGCCACCACCAGCCCGGCCAGGACCTCGGTGCGCAGGACTTTCGGGTTCAGCCAGGCCGGGCGGCGGGGGTTCGGGTTCGATGCGGAGGGGTTCACGGCCACCTGTAGGGACTCGGGCACGCTCCGTTGGGTGCGCGGGTGTGGGCCGCCGGGGGTGCGGCGGTCGGTGAGGTTCGGGTGGACGGCCCGCTACGGCGGGCAGGACAGGGCACGAGGCGGGATGGGCACGCGTCGCTGCTCCTGTTCCGGAGGGGGATTCGGCACCGGGACGTCGTCGACACCGGTCGCGGGGGTGGGCCGAGCCTCACCACCGGTGGAAATCCTACCTTGGCGCACGGCATGGTGGTCGGGCGGTTCGGCCGCGGACCGGGTCGCACTGGGCGTTCTGCCCGAATGTGCCTTGCTCCGAACACCACGAAGCGATCTTGTGGACGGCGCCCGCGGGGGACGCCTAACCTCGCGATCAAGCGCTGCCCGGGGAGCGGCGCGCTGGGGAGAAGCAGCAGTAGGGGGAGCACCTTGTCTCAAGACCTTCGTTCGGAGTACGCCAGACCCGCGTCCGCGCCACACCGCCGGACCACCGCCCAGCTGATCGCCGGGGAAGCCGAGATCGCCGCCTTACGCCGCGAACTCGTCCGCGAAGCCCGACGTGAGTGCCGAAGGGTCAGCGCGCACGACGGCGACACACCGGTGCTCGACCGGGACCTCGGTCCCTTGATCGGGGTACGCCGCCGCAACATCTGCACCAAGGAGGCCATCGAGCACGAAGAAACCGGTGAGCTGATCGCCCGCGCCATCGCCGACGGCGAGGAGTACCGGCTCACCCGCGAGGACCCGCCCACCGATCTGCTGATCGCCGACGACGTGGCCCTGGTCTGCCTGGACGCCAACGGCGAGTCGGGCGCGGTGCTGGTGCACGCGCCGCACATGGTGTCCATGCTCGCCGACTACTTCGAACTGCTGTGGGCCAAGGCCGTCCCCCTCGGCGGCGAGGATGACGGCACCGGGCCGCTGCCCGCGGTGCAGCGGCGGATCCTGCGCCTGGCGTCGCAGGGGTTCAAGGACGAGTCCATCGCCCGCATCCTGGGCGTCAGCTCGCGCTCGGTCCGCCGGAACATGGAGAAGCTGGCCGTGCGCGCGGGCGCCAGCAACCGCCTCACGCTCGGTATCGCGGCCGCTCAACTCGGCTGGATCTGACGACCGCACCACCACGGAACCGGACTCGGCCACTGGCCGGGTCCGGTTCCGCGCGTTACCGGCCCGATTCCACGTCACCGCTCTCAGTCGCCGGCCGCTTCCGGTCGGTGTCCGCTTCGCCCTCCCCGGCGACGGCCGCCGCGGACGATGCTCGTGATCACGGCGATCAAGTCGCCGTGCACCTCAGCCGGCAGGGGCCCGGCACCCGTCGTCGACCACGCACCCTCGGCGCTCGCGCGCCCTGGGTCTGTTCAGGCGTGCCCGGTGGGCGACGAGAGGTGCGTGACGGAGGAGTGAGATGAGTCGTTCGACGGCGAGACGTCGGCTCGGCCTCGTGGCCGTGACGACGCTGGCATTTGGTGGCACTCTCGGTGGTCTGGTCCAGCCCGCGGTCGCGGCGCCGGCCTCCGACCCGGTCCTGTACTGGAACGACGTCCTGCTGCAGACCTACCGCGAGGTCGGCGGGGCTCCCGGCCCGTTGGCCCGTGGCGGTGCGATGGTGCACGCCGCCATCTACGACGCGGTCAACTCGATCACCACGACCGGTCAGCCCTACGTCTACAAGACCGAGGCCGCGGGTGCCTCGGTGACGCACGCCATCGCGCACGCGGCGCACGACACGCTGACCGCGGCGTTCCCCGGCGTCGACTTCACCGACGAGCTCGCGGGCGCGCTCGCCGGAGCGGGTTCGGACACCGGCAACGGCACCGGTGTGGGCAAGGCGGCCGCGGCCGCGATGATCTCCGCACGCGCCAACGACGGCTCGGACGACAACACGCCCTACACGGCCGGCACCGAGCCGGGCTACTGGCGGCCCACCGGTTCCGGTCAGGCCGCGACGCCGAACTGGGGCAAGGTCAAGCCGTTCACCATGACGTCCGGCTCGCAGCACCGGCCACCGCTGCCCGCCGGGTACTCCAGCATGTCGGCGCTGCTGGCCAGCCCCGAGTACGCCGCCCAGTTCACCGAGGTGCGGGAATACGGCAAGAAATCGTCCCACGTCCGCACCCCGGACCAGACGCAGGCCGCGCACTTCTGGGCCAACGACCTGGACGGCACCTACAAGCCGCCGGGCCAGCTGTTCGAGCACACCCAGATCGTGGCCGAGCAGCGCGGGCTGGGCACCGCGGCCAAGGCGCGGCTGTTCGCGCTCGTCGGCCTGGCCATGGGTGACGCGGGCATCGTCGCCTGGGACGCGAAGTACCAGACCGACATCGACCTGTGGCGGCCGGAAACCGCGATCGCGCAGGCCGAGCACGACGGCAACCCCGACACCCACGTGCACACGACGTGGCACCCGCTGTCCAAGGACCGCAACGGCGTGCCGTTCTCGCCGCCGTTCCCCGCCTACACCTCCGGGCACGCGACGTTCGGCGGCGCGTGGGCGGGCGCGATGAGGTCGTTCTTCGGCACCGACGACATCTCGTTCACCGCCACCACCGAGGACCCGCACGCGGTCGGCGTGACCCGGACGTTCCCCAGCTTCACCGCCGCCGCGCGGGAGAACGCCCTCAGCCGCGTCTACCTGGGCGTGCACTTCCGGTTCGACGGTGAGAACGGTGTCGCGTCCGGCCAGGCGATGGCCGAGAGCGCGGCCGCCCGGTTCGTGCGCGGCGCGGGCACGGCCAACGCGGCCGTGATCAGCTGCTCGTTCGCCGACATCCACAAGACCTACGACAACGGGCAGCTCAAGGACTTCCTGGTCTCGACGACCCGGGACCAGGCGGTGAGCGTGCACTTCTCCAGCAGCGACGGCGGGGCGCACTACTCCACGGTCAACGGGCGCACCGGCTGGATCTCCAGCGAGTGCGTGCGGTTCTTCAGCTGATACGGCTGACCTGGCCGACAGGGCCGACACCGTGAACACCTGACACGGTGAGGAAGACGGCGGGTGGCGGACCTCGACGGGTCCGCCACCCGCCGGCGTGTCAGCCGAGCGCCGCGATCGTGGCCCGGCAGCCGCCGTAGCAGAAGCCGCCGACCCGGAAGTACCGCCCGGTCGACCACGCGGTCGCCGTGCCGGGCACCGCGGTGATGCCGCGCATCGAGCTGTGCGCCAGGCCTTCCGGGGACTCCGTGCGCCAGTCCCCCGCCAGGTGGTGGCCGAGGAACGGCATCGACTCGCACCCCACCTTGGTCTCACCGGCCACCCACAGGCCGCCGCGCCCGTCGTCGGCCGCCGCGTTGATCCTGGTCCCGGCGGCGGCGAGCGGCATCTTCACCTCCGTCCACGCGCTACCGGTCCAGCTCACCGCCAGCGGGCGGCCGTCCGCCCGGCCCACCGCCCACACCCCGGTGCCCGTCGCGACCACGTCGGTCAGCTCGACCTGGTGCGCGCCGAAGGTCGGCACCGGCACCTCGCGCCACGCGACACCGTTCCAGCGCCACGACACCCCTCGGGACGCGGCACCGGCGAGCCCGCCGTCCGTGCCGACGGCCCACACGTCACCGGCCGAAGTACCGGACACGCCCTTGGCCCCGGCGTACGTGCCCGCCGACGGCAGGGCGAACCGCTCCAGCGCGGTGCCGTTCCAGCGGTGCGCGACCGGGCGCCGGGTCAGGCCCGAGCCTTCCCGACCCACCGCCCAGCCCGTGCTGTCGGACCCGAACGCGACATCGGACAACCGGGCCTGCTCACCGTTCGGCACGACGCCGACGGCCTTCGTCCACACACCGCCGCGCTGCGCCAACAACAGCGGCCGCATGGCGCCGGAAACCCAGTCCTGGCCCGCGGCGAGCACCCCGCCGCCACGCGCGTGCACGCCGAACAGCGCCGAGTAGCCCGTCCGCTCCGGCAGGCCTTCCTCGTGCCGCCACGCCGAGCCGTCCCAGCGCAGCAGGATCAGCCCGCCTGCGCTCTCACCCATACCGACGGCGTAGGCCAGGTCCGGCCCGACCGCGCTGACGTCCTCCAGCAGGTACTCCAGCCCCGATTCCGGCGCCGCGACCCGCGTCCAGCCACCGGTGTCCGCGGCCGCCGTCGCGGTCGTCGCGAGCACGCCGAGCGCGGCCGCCACCGCCGTCGCCTTCCAGTTCACGCCCACCATCACCTCCATGTGATCATGCCGTGACCGAGTGTGGTGAGCTGATCGGTCCGCCGGGAAGGGCGGCGCGGTGACGGTAAGAAGGCGGTAAGGACGACCCGGGCGTCATCCCTTCGGGGAGTGATCCGGCGGTCCGCGACCGATAACATCGGTTCCAGGGGGCGTCATGGATCGCAATGAGGTTCGTCATGGCGGACGGTGACCTCGTCGAGAGATTCGCGCGTCGACTGCGGTTGTTCGACTCCAACGCCGACGGCATCGTGCGGCGGCGGGACGTGGTGGCGGTGGCCGAGCGGCTGGTCCGGGCGTTCCGCGTGGACGGCCAGTCGATCGGGGCGGAGCGGATCCGCACCGCCTACGAGATGTTGTCGTTGTCGCTGCTCGCCGACTTCGGCGACCTGGCCCGGGACGAGGTCGCGGTACCCGGGTTCACCGCGGCGCTGGCCGCCGATCCCGCCCGGATGGCGGGTCTGGGCCGCCGGATCGCCCGCACCGACGCGTTGGCCGTGCGCGAGTGCCTCGCGCCGATCGGTGACGCGGTGAAGGCCGAGCACGTCGCCGAGGTGATCGTGGTGCTCGGCGCGCACCCCGGCCACCAGCCGGTGATCCAGCAGGCGCTGGAACGCGACGGCGCGCTGATCCGGCTCGCCACCGCGATCCGCCCGTTCGCCGACCACTTCACCGGTTCCGGCTACCCGGCCCTCTACGGCCGCCCCTGAGGTCGCGGGCGCGCCGGAGTCCGACGACCGGTACGACGCGGTCGACGAGCGGACCACGCACATCCCGACCGCCCCGCGTTCCCGGCCGCACCGCGGGGCAAGGCGGTGCTGGACGTCGCGGCCGGGATGGTCTCGGTGGGCGGGCGCGGCGAGGAGTTCCCGGGGCCCCCGCGGCGCACCCGGGGTTCGCGGTCCTCGCCGACTGATCCGGCGCCGCGCTGTCGGACCCGGGTGGCAGGATTCCCCGTGACCGTTCCCGCAGTGCTGCGCACGCTGGCCCGGCTCAGCGCGTCCGAGCAGCCGCAGCGGGTGCAGCTCGACCTGACCCGGACGGCCGGGCTGGTGTGGTTGGGCGCGGACGAGTCCGCGTGGCGAGCCCTCACCCTCGACCAGGACCCGCCCACCGAGCCGCCGACGCCGTGGACCGCGCGGCCGGACCAGCGGGCGACGGTCGACCGGTTGGCGTCGTTCGACGCGTTGCACCAGGAAGACCGGCTGCTGCGGCTCGGCTGGGCGTTCCTGTGCGGACCGGCGACCGTGGGCGGCCAGCGCAGGCGGGTGTGCTTGCCGCTGGTGTCACGGCCGGTCCGGCTGCGGCCGGCGGGGCGGCGCGGGTACGTGTTCCAGGTCGCCGGTGACGTCGGCGTGTTCCCCCTGCAGGCCGACTGGTCCCAGGCGGCGGAGTTGGAGACGCGGCTGACCAGGGACCACGAGTGGATCACGGCGGTGTTGGCCGCGAGCGGGTTTCGAAACCCCACGGGTTGACGTAGGCGAGGTCGTCGTCGATCGACGCGGCCGGGCCGGCCTGCACCGCCGGGCCGACCACTTCGTTGAACCACGACCAGTCGCCGTGCAGCGCGGCGAGGTCGGCCTCGGTGAACTCCGGGTCGTACACGACGCCCGACGCCTCGAACCGCTCCTTCACCGCCCGCCCGGCCTCGGCCGCGCGCAACGACGCCACCCCGGACGCCGCCATGCCCGCGAACCAGTCGAGCCCGTCCGCGTCGCGCGGCGCGAGCCCGGCCACGCTGACCACGCCGAGCACCCGTTGCGGCGACAACGCGCCACACGCCAGGGCGTGCGGCCCGCCGCCGGAGTGCCCGAACACCGCGAACCGGTCGATGCCCAACTCGTCGGCGACCGCGGCGGCGCAGGTGGCGGCGGACGCGACGGTCCGGTCGGGCAGCGGCGTCGACCCGCCGTAGCCGGGGCGGTCGTAGGACACCCAGCGCAGGCCGAGCCGTCGGGCGGCGGCGAAGAGCGGCACGGGCGGTGCGCCGATGTTCGGTGTGCCGTGGTGCCAGAAGACGGCCAGGTCGCCGGTGCCGGTGTCGTACGCGTGCAGCGTGCGGCCGTCGTCCAGCCGGAGGTCGATCTCCTTCACCACGGATCGAGCCTAACAGCGGTTAAGATCGCGCCTCGTGTTCGCGACCGGTTGGGCCACTCGTCGAGCCGAGAGACTCGTGCTCGGCGTCGTCCACAACGTGACGTCGGCGACGCGCCTGTTCGACGTCCTGCCGCTGGTCGCCACCGACCCGCGGATCCAGGTGCTGTTCACCTGCACCGGGTCGTCCGCGTTCACGCCCGGCACGGCCGAACACCTGGCCGACCTCGGCGTGCAGGCGATCGACTGGGCGCAGGCCGAGCGGACGCCGTTCGACCTGGCCATCGCCTCCAGCTACGGCGGTCCGCTGGAACGGCTGAACGCACCGCTCGCCGTATTGCCGCACGGAATGGGATACAATAAATATCTGAAACCGGAAACCGGAAACCGGAAACCGGAAACCGGAAACCGGAAACCGGTTTTCGGGTTGTCTCCCGAATGGCTGACCCACGACGGCCGGCTGATCCCGTCGAGCGTGATCCTCTCGCACACCGAGCAGCTGGACCGGCTCCGGCTGAGCTGCCCGCAGGCCGTTCCGGCCGCGGTCGTCGCGGGTGATCCGTGCTTCGACCGGATGCTGGCCGGCGTCCCGCTTCGCGCGACGTACCGGGCCGCTTTGGGTGTCCGGTCCGGTCAGCGGTTGGTGGTCGTGTCCTCGACGTGGGGGCCCGGCAGCCTGTACGACCGGGCGGCGGACGTGGTGCGTCGGCTGCGCCTGGAACTCCCGCTGGACGAGTACCGGATCGCGTTGGCGCTGCACCCGAACACGTGGTTCGGCCACTCGCCGTGGCAGGTCGGGATGTGGCTGGACGAGTGCGCACGGGCCGGGGTCGTGGTGCTGCCACCGGAAGAGGGGTGGCGTGCCGCGCTGGTCGCGGCCGATGTCGTGGTCGGCGACCACGGGTCGGTGACGTTCTACGGCGCGGCCTTGGGTCGGCCGGTGCTGCTCGCCGCCGCCGCGCCGGACGCCGTCGACCCCGCGTCGGCAGTGGGTCGGTTCATCGACAAAGCCGATCACCTGGCCCTCGACCGTCCGCTGCGCGACCAGCTCGACGCCGCCCGGATGAGCGACGAGCTCGCCGGGATCGCCGCCCTGGTCAGTTCGGTGCCGGGACGGGCGGCGCCGTTGTTGCGCACCGAGTTCTACCGGCGGCTGCGGCTGGACGAACCGCCGGAGGAGCCGGAGGTGCGCACGGTTCCCGTCGCCCGGGTGCCCACCGCGCCGGTGGTGCACCAGTGGGTCACGGTCGAACTCGACGCGCCCGACCGGGCCCGGGTGGTCCGCTTCCCCGTCGACCTCCGTCGAGCCTCACCACCGGACGGCCACCTCGTGGTGGGCGTGGACACCCCGAGCGCCGTGGTGCTGGAGAGCGCGGAGATCGTCGTCCAGGACCACGCCGGTGACGCTCGGCGGTGGATCGCGGCGACGCTCGACGCGTTGCCCGGTCTCGGCTCGGCGTCGATGCCGGACGAGACCGGGCGCTGGCTCGTCGGCACGCGTGACGGCGCGCTCCTGGCGTTCACCGGTCCCTCACCGGCGGGACGGGTGTGGGCGTCGGTCGTGCACGCCTGGCAGCTCGCGGCCGTGGCGTTCCCGGCACGCGTCACCGTGACGCTGGGCGGCGAGGAGTTCACCGCCGAGGTGCGTCAGCTCACCGCGGCCAACCGCTGAGCGGTGCGGTTCATCGCGGTGACGAACCCGTGCTCGGCGTACAGCGCGATCGCCTGCTCGTAGTACGCCTTCGCGGCGTCACCGGTCTCCAGGTCGCCGAGCGCGTCGAGCACCTGGGCGTGGTCGAACGGCCAGTTCTGCTCGGCCGTGATCGCCCTGGCCTGCTCCAGCCGTTCCCCGGCCTGGGAGGTCAGCCCCGAGGCGCCGAGCTTGAGCCCCTGCCACAGCATGATCTTGGCGAAGTTGCGCGGCTCCGGCGTGGCCAGCCCGCGGAAACCCGCCAACGCCTGGTCGAGCAGCACGACGGCCGCCGCCGGCGGTTCCGCCTTGGCCAGGTGGAACCGCGCCAACGCGATCCGGCGGGGATCACCGACCGACTCGGCCAGCTCCAGGTTCCGCCGCAGCACGGCCCGCGCCTCGTCCGGCTCGTCCCGCGCCAGTCGCACCAGCCCGGCGCACTCCACCGCGGTCGCCTCCGCCTCGACGTCGCCCGCCCGCCGCGCGAGGTCGATCGCCGAAGCGCAGGCGGCCAGCGCCGCGTCGGTGTCGCCGAGGTGCAGGTGGGCGAACCCCATCTGGGTCAGCAGCACCGCCCGCACCACGTCGCCGCCCACGTGCTCCGCCGCGCGCACCCCGAGTTCGTCTACCGCCAGCAGGTCGTCGTAGTACTTGCCCGGCTCGTACAACGCCCACAGCACCAGGCCGAGCACCACGACCGCGTCGAGCGCACCGTCCTCATAGGACGCGGTCGCCACGGCACGCAGGTTCGCCCGCTCGCGTTCCAGCCACCCGCGCGGATCGGCCTCGGCGACGTGCCCCGCTCGCGGCCGGACGTCGGGGAACAGCCTGCCCCGCCACACCCGCTGCCCCATCACCGCGGCCTCGGCGGTGACCGCGCCGGTGACGTAGAAGTCGGTCAACCGCCGCCGCACGGCGTCGCGCTCGGACCGGTCGACCACCTCGCCGATCCGCGCCGCGTGCCCGCGCACGAGGGTGTGCACGAGCAGCCGACCGGCGACCGGGTCCTCCGCCACCCTCAGCGACACCAGCTCGCGCACCGCGCCCCGGACCTTCGCCTCACCGAGGCCCAAGCCCGCGGCCAGGGCCGCCACCGACACGTCACCGGTGCCCGGGTGCGCGCCCAACGCCCGGTAGACGGCCTGCGCCTGAGGGCTCAGCCGCGCGTACGTGGCGTCGAACAAGGAGCCCACCGTCGGCTCGTCGCCGACCGCCACGGCCGTGATCCCGCCGTCCGGGTCGGCCAGCTCCTCCAGCAACTCGGCCACCGACAGCGCAGGCTGCTCGGCGAGCATCCCACCGACCAGGCCCAACGCCACGGGCAGACCCGAGCACAGCTCCAGCACCGCGGCCAGCGCGTCCGGGTCGTCCCGCACCCGGTCGCCGGCGAACTGGCGCAGCAGCTCCACCGCCATGTCCGGTTCCAGCGGGTCGATGTCGATCAACGTGGCCCGTTGCCGCGCCAGCACCCCGAACGCGCCGTGACCGGTGACGACCACGACCGAACCACCGGGGCCGGGCAGCAGGGAGCGGACCTGGGCGGGCGAGACGACGTCGTCGAGGAACACGGCCAGCGACAGCCCGTGCGTGACCGACCGGAACATCGCCGCCCGCGACGCCAGGTCCGCGGGCAGGTTCCCGCGTTGCACGCCCAGCGACACCAGGAACTCGCCCAGCACCTCGCGCGGCGCGACCTGCTGATCGCTCCACGCGCCGAGCGTCGCGTACAGCTGCCCGTCGGGGAACCGGTCGCGCACGTCGTGCAGCCAGGACGTGGCCACGGTCGACTTGCCGCTCCCCCGCGGCCCGAGCACGACCTTCACCACCGGCTCGTCCAGCGGCGGCCGGTCGGCGAGTCCCCGCTCCAGCTCCGCCAGCACGCGCACCTGGTTGAGCAGGTCGATGCGCGGCGGTAACTGGCGCGGCACCCTCGTGGCCGGCCACCGGACGTCGACACCGTGGAAGTGCACGCCGCCGTGGACCGCGCCGGCCTGCACCACGGTCTCGGCCGACCCGCTGAACTCGTTGCGCGCCGACCGCTGTTCGCCGACCACCCGTGACCTCCCACGTCGAGGGCAAGATCGTCGGGCCAGCCTACCGATCGCGCTCACGACGCGCGGCCGGTTCGCTACCGAACGTCAGGCCGCGTCGTGATCGGAAAAAGTGGCGGGTTCGTGGTTTGGCGCGTCCGCCGAACGGTTACCTCGTGCGTGCGCCTTGAGCCGACAGGGTGCCGAAGGAGCGTGCCGTGAACATGGTGGACCTGCCTGACGACGGGCTCGACCTGGCGTTGGGCGATGTCCGAACACCCGACGGCATCGCCGGTTGGGTGTGGCAGGTCGCCTACGAGATGGACGAACGACGCGCGACCGACCTGGCGCAGATCGCGGCGGAGCTGGTCGGCAACGCGCGCCGGCACGCCGAAGGGCCGTGGCGGGTGCGGTTGCTGCGGGTGGACGAGCGGCACGTCGTGCGGGTCGAGGTGGAGGACCGCAGCCCGAGCCTGCTGCCCGTGCTGGGCAGGCCGGACGACCCGACCGCGGGCAACGGGCTGCTGCTGGTCAACCGGCTGTCCGTGCGCTGGGGGTTCGACCACCACGAGGACCGCAAGGTGGTGTGGGCGGAGGTGCCGGTCGGGTGACGTGGCGGTCGTACCTGGGTTACCTGGCCGAGGACGGGGTCGGGCTGGAGGTGGAGGACTTCACCGCCACGCCGGACGACCTCGTGCGCCTGCTCGACGGCATGCCGGTGCGAGCGGTGCGGGTGGTCCAGTCGCTCGCGGCGCGGCCGGGTTCGGAGGTGGCGCGGGCGCCGGCCGGTGTGCTGGAGGTGGTGCGTGACGCCGGCGTCGGCTTGACCGCCGCCGGCGTCACGACCCCCGAACAAGCCCGGTGGTGGCGGGAAGTGGGTGCGGACACCGCGTCCGGTCCCCTCTACGCTCCCGCCGGTCCACCGGACGTGATCACCCGATAGCGCAAGTCAACGCAGGCGCTGTCGGGGAGCCGCTGGCGAGGTAGCCGAAGGTGGTGCTCTCCCCCGGCTTCACGGCCGCGTTCCACGCGACGTTCTTCGCCGTCGCGGTCGTGCCGTCGGTGCTGATGGTCGCGCCCCAGGCGTGCCGGACGTGCCCGTTGGTGAACGGCCAGGTCACCTGCCAGCCCGCGGACGGCGAGTTCTCCTGGTGCCGCAGGGTGATCTCGACGTGGTACCCGGTGCCCCACTGCGCCACCACTCGGTAGGTCGCGGTGCAGTCGCCCGGGGTCTTCTTGAAGTCGGGCAGCTCGTCGAGCGTGATGACGTCGGCGTGGTCGTAGACGCGTTGGACGAAGTCGCGCGGGTTGACCACGCCGTCCTGGATGAAGTGCCCGGACCAGGTGACGAACCACGACCAGCGGGCCTCGTAGGCGCGGACCAGGTCGGGGTCCGGGATGGAGCCGACCTCGCCGAGCGCGACCAGCTTCTTGTCGCCGCCCAGCTCGACCAGGCGCTCGTAGGGGCCGATCACCGGGCCGTGGTCGCCCTGGGGCGGGTAGGAGTCCATGCTGACGACGTCGACCACGTCGGCACCGGGGTACCAGTCGGGTGAGATCGAGTTCCACACCCAGATCAGGTTGTGCAGCTCGTGGTGGTTCACCAGGCGGTCGTGCAGGAGGCGGTAGAGCTGCTTGGCGGGTTCCGCGCCCTTGGCGCCCCACCAGAACCAGCCGCCCTCGGCTTCGTGCAGCGGGCGCCAGAGCACGGGGACCTCGGCGTCGGCGAGGCGCTTGAGCTGCACCGCGATGGCGTCCATGTCGCGGATCAGCAGCCGGTAGTCGGTCGAGGTCGGGTCGGCCAGCGCGGCGGCCAGGTCGAACGTGGTGGCGTCGGTGTAGAAGCCGCGCCACCACTCCTTGCCCGGCTGGTCGATCAGGCCGGACGGGGCGTTCCAGTGCCAGGCCAGGGTGACGATGCCGCCGCGGGTGTCGTAGGCGAGGGCGTGGTCGACGTCCCGGCCGACGGTGCCGCGTTCGACCCGGCTGGGCGAGTAGTCCATGAGGTCGTAGCCGCCGATGGCGGGTGCCTTGCCGAGGTTCTGCTCGACCCAGTCGATGCTCGCCTGGTCCTGCTGGCCGGAGAGGATCGTGTGGCCGTAGTTGTCGGCCAGGTAGCGCATGAGGCCCTTGGCCTCGGCGGTGGCGGCCGGGTCGGTGAGCGCGCCGGTGACCTGGTGCGGGCCGCGCGGCGCGCTGGGCGTCACCTTGATGGCGTCGATCAGGTACCAGCCCCAGTTGTTGGTGATGGTGACCGTGTTGTCGCCGGGGACCAGCAACACCTTGCCCGCGGAGATGGTGGTGAAGGTGGGGTGTTCGGGGAACGAGACGTCGCCGAGACCGCTGCCGTTGAGCGCGAGTGACGCGGTCTTCGCGCCGTACGGGGTGGCGTAGAAGATGGCGAGGTCGTGCAGCCCGCCGGGGCTGTCGGGGATGGTCATGGTGACGCTGTCGGTCGCCTGGTCGAACCCGCCGACGTAGCCGCGGCCGGAGAAGCCGGCGACGCCGGACTGGACCACGGTGCCGTTCAGCACGCCGTCCTCGGCTTCGTGCACGCCGGGCGCGGGAGGTGCGCTCGGCGCCACCTTGACCGCGTCGATCAGGTACCAGCCCCAGGCGGTGGTGAACGTGAGCGTGTTGTCGCCCTCGGCCAGGACGAGCTTGGCGCCGGTGGCCTCGGTGAAGGTGGCGCTCTCGGCCAGGGCGACCTCGCCGATGGAGGTGCCGTTGAGGGAGACGGCGGTCTGCTTGGGGCCGTACGGGGCGGCGTAGCGGACGGTGAGGTCGTGCAGCCCGCCGGGGCTGTCCGGGATGGTGATCGTGACGCTGTCGGCGGTCTCGTCGAAGCCGGTGACGTAGCCGGTGCCGGAGAAGCCCTCGACGCTCGCCTCGACCACGGTGCCGGACAGGGCTCCCGTCTCCGCCTCGATCCACTCGGCCGAGGCGGTCGGCGGCGTGGAGGCGGCAGCCGGTGGCGCGAGCGCCAGGGCTATCAGCGAGACGAGCAGCAACAACCTCACGTCGTTTTGTCCCTTCACCGTCGTTGGCCCGGGCGCTAACCTCGTCCCCAGTGCGTTCTGGGAGCGCTCCCAGAAGCATAGGCCGCACGACACGTACAACAAAGGAGTTGTTCGTCAATGCATCCACGAGTTCCCCGACTGGCCGCCCTGGGGCTGGCCGTCGCCGGGTTGGTGGCCGGGCTTGCGGTCGCCGTCAGCCCGCCGCAGGCCTCCGCCGCGACCACCATCTGCGAGAAGTACGGCTCCACGAAGATCCAGGGCGGCAGGTACGTCGTCCAGAACAACGAGTGGGGCGCGAACGACGGTCAGTGCATCAGCGTCTCCGACACCGGGTTCACCATCACCGCCGGCAACCACAACGTGCCGACCAACGGCGCACCGGCCGGCTACCCGTCGATCTACGCGGGCTGCCACTACGGCAACTGCTCGTCGGGCAGCGGGTTGCCGTTGCAGGTCAGCCGGATGGGGTCGGTGACGAGCAACGTCAGCTACTCGACGGCGAGCGGCTACTGGAACGCCGCGTACGACCTCTGGTACGACCCGAACCCGCAGCAGTCCGGGCAGAACGCGGCCGAGCTGATGATCTGGGGCAACCACCAGGGGCCGATCCAGCCGATCGGCAGCAGGGTCGGCACGGCGTCGCTGGCGGGCGCCACGTGGGACGTGTGGATCGGCAACATCGGCTGGAACGTGATCTCGTACGTCCGGCAGCAGAAGACGAACTCGCTGAACCTGAACCTGACCGAGTTCACCAACGACGCGGTGCGCCGCGGGCAGGTGCAGACGGGCTGGTACATGACCAGCGCCCAGTTCGGCTTCGAGCCGTGGCAGGGCGGCCCGGGGTTGGCGGTGAACTCGTTCGGGTTCAGCGCGTCCGGTGGCACGAACACCTCGACGTCCACCACCACGACGACGTCGTCGCAGAACAACGGGCCGGTGTCGTGCCGGGCCACGCACCGCGTCACCAACTCGTGGAACAGCGGGTTCACCGCGGAGGCGACCATCACCAACACCGGCTCCGGGCAGGTGTCGAACTGGCGCGCCACCTGGACCGCGCCGTCGGGCGTGACGGTGACCAGCGGGTGGAACGCGACGGTGAGCCAGAGCGGTTCGACCGTCACGGCCACCGCGCCGAGCTGGGCGCCCAACCTCGCGCCCGGGCAGAGCGCGACCGTCGGGTATCAGGCCACCGGGTCGTCCTCGGGTACGCCCGGCGGGTTCACGCTGAACGGCGTGGCGTGCGGGTAGCGCCGTCCGCGGTGAGCCCGCACAGTTCGTCGGCGACGGCCCACAGCTCCTCCTCGCGCCGCTCGTCGTAGGACTCCGACGATGACGGGATCACCTCGCCCCGGCTGATGTAGGAACCGCTCTCGCCGGGGCGGGGCCCCGTCATCGTCTCCGCCAGCAGTCGACCCGCCTTGTCCGCGGTGGTCGCGATCGGGAGGGTGACCAGGGCTTTGCCGACCGCCCGGAACGCGGCCCGCCCGAACCGGCCCGCGTCGCGCGACAGCTCCGTGTCGGGCACCAGGCCGGGGTTGTAGGAGTAGACGTCCACGCCCTCGGGCAGCCGGCGCCGCAGCGCGTGGACGAGGTAGATCACGCCGAGCTTGCTGGTGGCGTACGCCCGCCTGCCCTCCCGGCCGCCGCCCGCGCGCGGCTTGGCCAGCTCGCGCGGGTCGCTCCAGCGGGGCGGCGGGATCAGGCCCATGCTGTTGTGCGCGCTGTCGTGCACGTCGCTGCCGACGACGATGACGCGCGCCGGGCTCGTGAAGCGCGGGCGGAGCAGGTTCAGCAGCAGGTGGTAGGCGAGGACGTTCACACCGAAGGTCATCTCGATGCCGTCGGCGGTGCGCTTGCCTGTGGTGGCCATCTGCAGGCCCGCGTTGCCGAGGAACCCGTCGAGCGGCCGGTCGACCTCGGCCGCGGCGCGCCGGATGTCGGCGAACGACGCCAGGTCGCAGATCACCTCGGAGACGTTGTCGTTGCCCGTGCTCGCGGTCAGTTCGGCGGCCAGGCCGGGCCTGCGGTTGACCACGAGCAGGTGCTGGTCCGGGTGGTGGCGCAGGAGGTGCTCGGCGGCCTCGCGGCCGAGGCCCCGGCTGGCGCCGGTCATCAGTGTCGTGCCCATGGTGGCTCCTGGTCCGTTCTGCCGATCGTGCCGGTACGTGGTGCGAACTGGTACTCAGTACCGTACCGGACTTCGTACCGGGCCGCTATGCTGAGGCCCATGCCGACGTCGGAACCGCTGCCGCTGCGCGAGCGCAAGCAGCAGCGTGCGCGGGAACAGATCGTGACGGCGGCGTTCGAGCTGTTCGCCGAGCGCGGGTTCGCCGCGGTGACGGTCACCGACATCGCCGAACGGGCCGAGGTGGGCCGGACGACGTTCTTCCGCTACTTCGGCGACAAGCAGGAGGTCGTGTTCTCCGACGAGCAGGCGATCGTCGAGAAGGCGACCACGCGGTTCCGGGCCGCGCCGCCGGTCACCGACCTGGCGGGCGCGGTGGCGCAGCTGCGCGCGATCGCGGTGGAGCTGTGCCGGGAACTCACCGTGGACGGCGAGCACTACCGCCGGCACGAGCGGTTGCTGCGCGAGAACCCCGAGCTGCGGGACCGTTCGGGGCGGAAGTTCGCCGGGCTCCGCGACGTCTTCCGCGCCACCCTGCTCGACCGCGGCGCGTCCCCCGAAGTGGCCGTGCTCGCACCCCAGGTCGCGCTGGCGTGTTACGCGGCAGGCAACGCGCTGGCGGACGGTGATCCGGATCGGTTGGCCGGTGCGGTCGATGACGCGTTCGGACGGTTGCGCGGGTTGGCGAGGTAGGAGATCGCACCGAGCCCTCCCGGTGACGGAGGACGGCGCCGGCGGACGGTCAGCGGATTCGCACGGGTGAGCGAATCCGAAGCGGGTCGGATCGCCTGGATGCCGGTTCGTTGTCGGTGTGATGCGTTAGGTTTCAGCTGCCATGCGACTCATCGGACGTGATCATCCAGCCGGGGTGCTGCGCGCGGAAGTGGAGCGTGCGGTCGGGAGCCACGGCGGGTTGGTGCTGGTCGCCGGTGAGGCCGGGATCGGGAAGACGACCTTGGTGACCGGGGCGGCCGGGCAGGCGCGGCGGTCGGGGGCGTTGGTGCTCGGCGGGTCGTGTTGGGACTCCGACAGCGCGCCCGGGTACTGGCCGTGGGTGCAGGTGATCCGGGGCTTGCGGCGGGCGGTGACGGCGCGGGAGTGGGAGTCGGTCGACCCGGGGCCGTTGGCGGTGCTGTTGGGCGAGGCGCCGTCGGAGCACACGCCGGAGAGCTTCCCGTTGTTCGACGCGGTGACGTCGGCGTTGGTGGCCGTGTCGCACCAGCGGCCCGTGGTGGTGGTGCTGGAGGACTTGCACTGGGCCGATCCCGCGTCGTTGAAGTTGTTGGAGTTCGCGGCGCAGCACACGTGGTTCGAGCGGGTGCTGGTGATCGGGACCTATCGCGACACGGAGGTCGACGCGGAGGACCACCCGTTGCGGCCGTTGATGACGCCGTTGCTCGGTCGTGCGGCGACGGTGGCGTTGACGGGGTTGTCGCCGGGTGAGGTCGGTGAGCTGATGACGCGGACGGCCGGGCGCGAGCCGGACGCGGACCTGGTGGCCGAGGTGCATTCGAGGACGGGCGGTAATCCGTTCTTCGTGGAGCAGACGGCTCGGTTGTGGCACGGCGGCGGGCCGGTGACGGCGATCGCGCCGGGGGTGCGGGACGCGTTGCGGCGCCGGTTGTCGTTGTTGCCCGCGCAGGTCGGCGAGTTGTTGACCACGGCGGCCGTGGTGGGGCGCGAGTTCCACCGGAGGGTGTTGGCGGCGGTGGCGTCGTTGCCGGTGCCGGCGGTGGACCGGTTGCTCGACCAGGCGGTGCAGGCACGGTTGGTGGTCGGGTCGGGTGGCGGTCGGTTCTCGTTCGCGCACGACCTGGTGCGCGAGACGTTGTACGGGGCGCTGTCGGATGTGGACGCCGCGCACGCGGCGGTGGTGCGCGCCTTGGACGGTGAGCCGGCCGAAGAAGTGCTGCCGGCGGACCTGGCGCGGCACGCGCACCTGGCCGGTGAGCGGCTGGACCCGGACCGGGCGGTGGACCTCATCGTCGCGGCGGCGCGGGACGCCAGTCGGCGGATGGCGGTCGAGGAGGCCGCGGGGCACTACCGGCGGGCGTTGGAGCGGGCCGCGGGCGCCCGGCGGCGGATCGCGGTGGCGTTGGAGCTGGGCAACGAGCTGTACCACTGCGCCGAGCCGGTGGAGGCGCAGCGGGTGTTCGACGAGGCGGCGGCACTGGCGCGGGAGCTGGACGACCCGGAGCCGTTCGCGCGGGTGGCGTTGGCCGTGTACCGGTTCGCCGAGGACGAGGACCGCGCCGGCGTGGTGGTGCGGGAGGCGTACGACAGGCTGATCGGGCCGCCACCGGACGTGCCGACGGAGGTGCTGGCGCGGGAGATCAGCCTGCACGCGATCGAGGCGGCGAGGGGTGGCGGTGACGACGACGCGCTGGCCTCCGGGTTGTGGGCGGTGCACGACACCACCTGGGGCATCGGGAACGCGGAGCAGCGGCTGGCGTTGACCGATGAGCTGATCACCGTCTCGCGGCGCAGCGGGGCGCAGACCGGGGAGTACTTCGCCACCTCGTTCCGGTGGGTAGCGCTGGTGGAGCTCGGCGATCCGCGCTACCTGGACCAGGTGCACTCGTTCGTGGCGCTGTCGGAGCGGCTCGGCATGACCCGGTTCGCGTTCTCGGCGGCGATCGACCAGTCGATCATCGCCGTGCTGCAGGGCCGGTACGCCGAGGCGGAGGCGTTGCTGGTGAAGGCGACGGAGCTGGGTGCGAGCAGCCACACCGGGTTCCGGCTGATGTACCTGCACCTGTGGTGGGCGTTGCGGCTGTCGCAGGGCGAGTTCGCCGCGCTGGACGAGCTGATGCCGGAGCTCCTCGCGAGCAACCACCCGTTCCCCGGCCTGCTGACCGGCATCGCCGCCGTGGAGCGGGGTGACGTGGCGGGCACGCCGGTCCAGCTGGGCCAGGCCGCGCAGGACGACCGCAACCAGCTGTCGTTCGAGGGGCTGTGGCTGCGGTTCCAGGCGCAGTTCGCGCACGCGGCGGGTGATCGGGAGCTGGCCGCGCGGGTGCGGGAGCGGTTGGCGCCGCACCGGGGCAAGTGGCTGGTGTCGCTGTACGGGTGCGACATCAGCGGGCCCGTCGACCTGTGGCTCGGGCTGGTGGACCTGGTGCTGGGCCGGTGCGACGAGGCGGTCGAGGAGCTGACCGCGGCGCAGCGGTCGGCCGAGCGGATGCGGGCCGTGCCGTGGGCGGAGCGGGCGAGGCGCCACTTGGCGGAGGTGCCCGCGTCGGAGGTGGTGCGGGGCGTCGAGTTCCGGCGTGACGGCGACGTGTGGGCGTTGTCGTACGACGGGGTCACGGTGCGGATGCCCGACTCGAAGGGGCTGCGCGACCTGCACGTGCTGGTGAGCAGCCCGGGTGAGCCGGTGGCGGCGGTGGCGCTGCTCGCGCCGGAGGCGGTGGCGTCGGCACGGCTGGGTGGTGACCCGGTGTTGGACGACGAGGCGAAGGCGCGGTACCGGCGCAGGTTGGCGCGGTTGGACGAGGAGATCGACCACGCGGTCGATGACGAGCGTGCGGCGGTCCTGGATCGGGAGCGCGCCGCCCTGCTGGACGAGCTGCGCGCCGCGGCGGGGTTGGCGGGGCGCACCCGAAGGCTCGGTGATGAAGCCGAACGGGCCCGCAAGGCGGTCACCGCCCGGATCCGGGACGCGTTGCGGAAGTTGGACGGACGCCACCCCGGTCTCGCGGCCCACCTGCGGGAGACCGTGTCGACCGGGGCGACGTGCGTCTACTCAGGTCACTTGCGGTTGTAGAGGCGCATCGTCCAGGCGCCGAAGACGACGGTGAAGAAGACGCCGTAGCCGAGCGTCCAGAGCATGGCGTCGTTGTCGAAGCCACCCGCCATGAGGGCGCGGACCGCCTCCACCAGCTTGCTGATCGGGTTGACGTTGACGAACGGCTGCAGCCAGCCCGGCATCGTCGCCGGGTCGACGTAGACGTTGGACAGGAACGTCAGCGGGAACAGGACCAGCATGCTCACGCCCATCACGGACTTCTCGCTGCGCATCAGCAGGCCGAGCATGGTCCAGATCCAGGAGAACGCGAACGAGAACGCCACCAGCACCGCCACGCCGAGCACGACGCCGACGAACCCGCCGTCCGGCCGGAACCCGAGGATCAGGCCGACGACCATGATCACGGTGGACGCCAGCACGTACCGCAGCAGGTCACCGAGGATGTAGCCGACCATCGGCGCGGGACGCCAGATCGGCAGCGTGCGGAACCGGTCGAACACGCCCTTCTCGATGTCGGTGTTCACCGCGATGCCCGTGTACATGGTGATCATGACGACGCTGGTCACCGTGATGCCGGGCAGCAGGTACTGGATGTACTCCCCCGGCGACCCGGCCAGCGCGCCGCCGAACAGGTAGGTGAACATCAGGATCATCATGATCGGGAACGCGGTGACGTCGAACAGCTGCTCGGGCACGTGCTTGATCTTGAGCACGGCACGCCAGCCGAACGTGAGCGACGCCGACAGCGCGCTCGGGCGGCTCGGCTGCGTGGTCTCCAGCAGCACCGCCGCCAGGTCCTCCGCCTTGGGCGCGGGCAGGAGTTCGGCTTCCTTGGTGACGGTCACGCCGCCGCCTCCTTCTTCTTGTCGGTGAGGGCCAGGAAGACCTCGTCCAGGCTGGGCTGACCGAGGGAGAACGTGTCGACGGTGATGCCCTCGCGGGCGAGCTGGGCCAGCGCCTCGGCGGCCTGCTCGGTGGCCCGGCCGGACAGCCTCGCGGTGAGTGCCACCGGGTCGGCGTCGAGCTGCACGTCGGTTTCCAGCGCGCGGGCCAGGACCTGCTGGGCCCGGGGACGCTGGTCGGCGTCACGCAGCCGCAGGTGCACCGCGCCGACGCCGACGGACGCCTTCAGCTCGCCCTTGGTGCCCTCGGCGATGACCTTGCCGTGGTCGATCACCGCGATGCGGGACGCGAGCTGGTCGGCCTCGTCCAGGTACTGCGTGGTCAGCAGCACGGTGGTGCCGTGCGCCACGACCGCGCGGACGATGTCCCACACCTGGTTGCGGCTGCGCGGGTCCAGGCCGGTGGTCGGCTCGTCCAGGAACAGCAGCTTCGGCGTGTTGAGGATGCTGGCCGCGATGTCGAGCCGGCGGCGCATGCCGCCCGAGTAGTGCTTGACCTGCTTGGCGGAGGCGTCGGTGAGGCCGAACGCCTCCAGCAGCTGCGCGGCCCGTGACCGGGCGTGGGCGCGGGAGTGGCCGAGGAGCCTGGCCAGCAGGATCAGGTTCTCGGTGCCGGTCAGGTCCTCGTCCACGGAGGCGTACTGGCCGGTGAGGCTGACCAGTTGGCGGACCGCGTTCGGGTCGGCGCGCACGTCGTGGCCGAACACCCGTGCCTCCCCGTCATCGGGGCGCAGCAGGGTGGCGAGCATGCGGACCGTCGTCGTCTTGCCCGCGCCGTTCGGGCCGAGCAGGCCGTACACCGTCCCGGCGGGCACGGTCAGGTCGACGCCGTCCACCGCTCGGGTGTCGCCGAAGACCTTGACCAGGCCCGACGTTTCGATGGCGTTCATGGTGTTCCTTCCCCTAGGAGACGTACGGGCGTCGGGTGCGGGCATCTTTCAGGGCCGACGCCCACCAGGTGAGCTGGTCGAACATCGCTTCCGCGGCACGGCGGCGGTGCTCGGTGTCGAGCGGTTCGTCGACGAGCAGGTTCACGCCGACGTTCGTCCGCACTGTCATGACGTGCAACTCGGTGAAAACTGATCGCAGGTGCTCCACCGCGTGGAAGCCCTCGGAGCGGTAGCCGTAGGAGACGAACCCGACGGGCTTGGCGTGCCACTCGTCGTAGGCGTAGTCGATGGCCTGCTTGAGGGAGGCCGGGAAGCTGCGGTTGTACTCGGGCGTGACGACGACGAACCCGTCCGCGGCCGCCACCTGGCCGGTGAACCGCCGGATCTCCGGGGTGGGCCGGCCCGGGTAGCCGGGCGGGAAGTCGTAGTCGGCCAGGTCGAGCACCACCGGCTCGACGTCGTCGCGCTGTGCCGCGACGTCGGCGATCCAGCGGCCGACCCCGTCGCCGACGCGTCCCTCCCGGGTGCTGCCGATGATCACGGCGATGTGCAGCGGCCGCATGCGCCACCTCCTCTCACCGGGGAGGCGCGAGATCGCCCGCCAGACCGGATCTAGCACCCGCGTGTCCTACGCCCAGAACGCGCGTGTCCTACGCCCAGTACGCGCGAGGTGACCGCCCGGAACGCGGAACTCCACGCCTCCGCACACCGTGACGTGCGGAAACGTGGAGTTCAAGGTTGGGGTTCGCGCTAAATGCGGCAGGTGTCGAGGGAGCTGACCAGGATCGCGCGGGCACCCACGCGCCACAGCTCGTCCATGATGAACGGCGCGTCGTCGCGCGGCACGAGGGAGCGGACGGCGACCCAGCCCTCGCGGGCCAGCGGCGAGACGGTCGGCGACTCGATGCCGGGCACCAGCTTGAAGGCCTCCTCCTGCGCCTCGACCGGGCAGTCGAAGTCGAGGATCACGTAACGGCGGGCGATCAGCACGCCCTGCAACCTGCGGTGCAGGATCTCGACCGCGCGCACCGCGTCCGGCGCGTCGGCGACGGTGTCGCCCTGGATCAGCACGGCCTCGGACTTGAGGATCGGTGAGCCGAACGTCTCCAGGCCCGAGGTCTTCAGCGTGATGCCGGTTTCCACCACGTCGGCGATCGCGTCGGCCACGCCCAGCTCCACGGCGGTCTCCACGGCGCCGTCGAGCCGCACGAGGTGCGCCTTGATGCCCAGGTCGGACAGGTGGTGCTCGACCAGGTTCGGGTAGCTGGTCGCGATCCGCCTGCCCTCCAGGCCCGCGGCGTCGTGGATGCCGCCCGGCTTGGACGCGAAGTAGAACGACGCCCGGCCGAAGCCGAGCGGCAGGATTTCCTTCGCCGACACGGTGGAATCGAGCAGCAGATCACGACCGGTGATGCCGACGTCCAACGACCCCTCGCCCACGTACACCGCGATGTCGCGGGGACGCAGGAAAAAGAACTGCACATCATTTGCCGGGTCCGCCACGATCAGCTCACGGCCGGACCTGTTCACCCGGTAACCCGCTTCGGCCAGCATTTGCGCCGCGGGAGCACTCAACGAGCCCTTGTTGGGCAGGGCGAAGCGAAGAGGAGCCATGGCGCGCAGTCTCCCACACCGGGGCGCCCACCCCCGTCCCGGGTATGCCCAGGTGTCCCACGGTGTGGAAACCACGCGGTGTGGTGCGCGCGTCACCCGTCCGTGCTTCCCACCACGTGAACACCGGCCACCAGCCGGCGCTATTTAACGCATTCGCCACCGACAGTCAAATACATTAGAGAAAGCGTGCGAGCGTGGTCCGGGTGGCCAATAGCCAGCCGGCCCCGAAAGACACCGCGATCGCGACCGCCGCCACCAGGAATGCTTTCACCTCGGCCGGGAACGGCAGCGGCCTCGCGGCCACGGCGAGCACGATCAGCACCGGTCCCTGGATGAAGAACGCGGCGAACGCGCCGCGCGCGAGCGCCACCGCCAGCGGGCCGTCCCGGGTGAGCCTGCGCTGTGCCCAGCCGAGCAGCCACACCGACCCGCCGACCACGAGCACCGCCTCCACCGCGGCGAACAGCAGCGCCTGCCACCGCCAACCGCCGAGGAACGGGTCCGCCTGGCCCGCGAGGTCGGACACGCCCAGGGCGACGGCGGCCACCGGCACGGACGCGATGGTCAGCGCGGCGACCACCCGGCTGCCCCGCCACAGCCGTTCCGGCACCCGCTGGGCCAGACCCGAGCGCGCGCCCACGATCCCGAGGCCGAACATCGCGATCAGCTGCGGCCACCACCAGACGTGCAGGTCGCCGATCTGGCCGCTGCGCGCAGGGAACCACAGCCGGACCGCGAACGTGCTCACCACGACGCCGGCGGTGACCGCGACCAGGTGCCCGCCGGTCAGCACGAGCGGCTCCGGCCGGGGCCTGCCGACCAGCGCGTACGCGATGGAGAACAGCAGCAGGATCTCGACGAACCACAGCGAGCCGGAGTCGAGCAGCGGGTCGCGGTGCGTGAACACCCACCACGGCGTGACGTCGTGCCCGGCGGCGCGGTAGGCCACCCACAGCGTCAGCGGCCACACCAGCAGAGCCGACAGCGCGAACGGGATGCCGAGGCGGACGAGCCGGTCGCGGATGAACCGGCCGGCGCCCTTGCGCGCCAACGACGCCGGGGTGAACAGGCCGGACAGCAGGTAGAAGGTGCCCATCAGGAACAGCCCGGACGGGCCGAGGACGGCGGCGAGCACGGCCTCGACGTGCGGCTCGAAGGTGACTTCGTTGACCTCGTCGTACGGCCACCCGCCCACCGCCGAGTACCCGAGGAGCGCGTGCCCGCCGATCACCCAGGCGACGAGCAGCACCTTCAGGTTGTCCACCGCGGCCAGCCGGGACCGCTGCCCCACCTCTGCGGTCATCCTCCCAAGGTAGCCGCTCGGAGCGGGAAGAAGTCCGCCGGAATCGGCGTCAGCCCCCGTTGGACCACCAGGTGGCGTGCGTGACGATCGAGAAGCCCAGCGACTCGTACAGCGGCAGGCCCGCCTTGGTCGCGCTGAGGGTCATCGGCATCCCGAACTCGTCGATCACCGCGTGCATCAGCGCCCGGCCGACGCCGCGTGAGCGGTGCTCGGGCAGGGTCGTCACCCAGTACACGCCGACCGCGTCGTCCGCCTCGACGGTCAGGCACGCGCCGGCCACGACGCCCTCGCGCCACACCGTGCGCACCCGGAAGTCCGCGCGGTCCTTCAGAGCCGACGGCAGCGCGTTGCCGGTCGGGAAGCCCGGCATGGGGAAGCCGTCGACCACGACCTGCTCGGCGACGGCCCACTCCTCCGTCGTGCGCGCCTGCTTGACCTCGAGCGCGGGCGGCGGCCCGGGGTGGGCCGGCCGGAACATCACCGGCAGGTGCCGTGCGGTGAGACCGAGGGCCGCGCCGTCGATCGTGCCGAACGAGTCCTCGACCACGACCCGTGCCTCGGCGCGCTTCACCAGCAGTTCCAGCTCGGCGAAGTCGTCGGGGTCGGGGTCGGGGCGCACCGCGAGCACGCGCAGCAGGGTCGGCCCGCTCATCGCCCGGAACGAGGGGCGGGTGATCAGGTCGTGCCCGCGGGTGCGGGCGAGCGCGGTGGTCAGGACGGCGGCGTTGCGCACCGCGAGCTGCAGCGAGGCGGACATGGGCCGAACCCTATTCGGCGTCCCGACCGCTGGTCAGGTCCATTTCCGCCTCGCCGCGTGGGCCCTACCGCCCGGCGAGCAGCTGGTCGAACGGCACGAAACCGTCGTGGGCGGGCTTCACCGGTGCCCGGCCGACGAGCAGGTCGGCCAGCTCCCCCGCGGCTCGGTCGACGCGGCCGGGCAGCCCGTCCGCGCCCCAGTCGGACGAGGCGGCGTACACGCCGGTCGGCACGACGATCGCCCGGAGGTAGGCGAACAGCGGGCGCAGCGCGTGGTCGAGCACCAGCGAGTGGCGCTCGGTGCCGCCGGTCGCGCCGATCAGCACCGGCTTGCCCACCAGCGACTCCGGCTCCAGCACGTCCACGAAGGACTTGAACAGCCCGCTGTAGGACGCGTTGAACGTCGGCGTCACGGCGATCAGCGCGTCCGCGCCGACCGCCGACTCCACCACCTCGCGCAGCCGGGCGCTCGGGAACCCGGTGACGAGGTTGTCCGCGATGTCGCGCGCCACATCCCTCAGGTGCACGGTGCGCACCTCCAGGTCGGGCACGAGCCGTTGGGTGGCCTCGGCCAGCCGGGTCGCCAGCAGTTGGGTGGACGAGGGCGACCCGAGCCCGGCCTGGACGACGGTCAGCGTCGTCATCGGCTGTTCGCCTCCTGGGTGGCCGCCTTCAGCAGCGAGGAGTGGGTGGGGGCGTCAGGCACGTCGGCCGGGCGGCCGACCGCGAACTCGCGGCGCAGCGTCGGCACGATCTCGCCGAGGAAGTCCAGCTGCTCCAGCACGGTCTTCAGCGGCAGGCCCGCGTGGTCCATCAGGAACAGCTGGCGCTGGTAGTCGCCGAAGTGCTCGCGGAAGGTCAGCGTCTTGTCGATGACCTCCTGCGGGCTGCCGACGGTCAGCGGGGTCTGCTCGGTGAACTCCTCCAGCGACGGGCCGTGCCCGTACACCGGGGCGTTGTCGAAGTACGGCCGGAACTCGCGCACGGCGTCCTGCGAGTTGCGGCGCATGAACACCTGACCGCCGAGGCCGACGATCGCCTGGTGCGCGGCGCCGTGCTCGTAGTGCTCGTAGCGCTCGCGGTAGAAGGTGATCAGCCGCTGGAAGTGCTCCTTGGGCCAGAAGATGTGGTTGGCGAAGAACCCGTCGCCGTAGTACGCGGCCTGCTCGGCGATCTGCGGGCTGCGGATCGAGCCGTGCCAGACGAACGGCGGCACGTCGTCGAGCGGGCGGGGCGTCGAGGTGAACGACTGCAGCGGCGTGCGGTGCTCGCCCTGCCAGTCGACCACGTCCTCGCGCCACAGCTTGTGCAGCAGGGCGTAGTTCTCGATGGCGAGGTCGATGCCGTCGCGGATGTCCTTGCCGAACCACGGGTACACCGGGCCCGTGTTGCCCCGGCCCATGATCAGGTCGACCCGGCCGTCGGCCAGGTGCTGGAGCATGGCGTAGTCCTCGGCGATCTTCACCGGGTCGTTGGTGGTGATCAGCGTGGTCGCGGTGGACAGGATCAGCCGCTCGGTGCGTGCCGCGATGTAGCCGAGCATGGTCGTCGGCGACGAGGGCACGAACGGCGGGTTGTGGTGCTCGCCGGTCGCGAAGACGTCCAGGCCGACCTCTTCGGCCTTGAGCGCGATGGCGACCATGGCCTTGATGCGCTCGGCCTCGGTCGGCGTCCGGCCCGTGGTGGGGTCGGGCGTCACGTCGCCGACGGTGAAGACACCGAACTGCATGGCCACTCACTCCTCAGGTAGTTGCACTTTCAACTAACCGGCACAACGGTACCGGGTCGTCGGGTATTCCGGGTGTTGTCTGGTGACGCGGAGCACGCCAAGGTGTGTGTCACGGGTCACCGATGGGGGAGGCACGGCACGGTGATGCACGGGTCGGGGCAGCACGAGCTGGTGCGCCGCGCCGCGGGGATCGTCCCGGTCCTGCGCGCGCACGCCGCCTGGGGTGAGGAGAACCGCAGGCTGCACGAGGGCGCGTTGGAGGCGATGGCCGACGCGGGCGTGCTGCGGCTGCGGGTGCCCGCCGAGCACGGCGGCCACGAGGCGGACCTGGCCACGGCGGTCGGCGTGATCGCCGAGCTGGCGCGCGGTGACGGGTCGGCGGCCTGGACGGCGGCGGTGTGGGCCATCTCGACGTGGGTGGTCGGCCAGTTCCCGGCGGACGTGCGGCGCGAGGTGTTCGCCAAGCCGGACGTGCGGGTCACCGGCATCCTCAGCCCCACCGCGACGGCCGAGCCGGTCGGCGGCGGCGTGCTGGTCAACGGGCGGTGGGCGTTCACCACGGGCGCGCCGCAGAGCCACTGGGCCGTCAACGCGGCGGTGTTGCTGCCGGACCGGGTGCCGGTGGCGTTGGCGATCCCGCTGGTGGACCTGGAGGTCGTGGACGACTGGCACACCACCGGCCTGCGCGCGACCGGCAGCGTGACCACGGTGGCCAAGGACGTGTTCGTCCCGGTGGAACAGGTGCTGCGGCTCGCGCCGGTGCTGCGCGCCCACCCCGACGCCGCCGAGCCGATGTTCCGAGCGCCGTTCATGCCCGCGGCCTGCGCCACGGTCAGCGCACCCGCAGTCGGCCTGGCCCGTGCGGCGGTGGACACGGCCCGCGGGTCGGCGTCGCCGTCCCGGCTCAGGGAGGCGGCGGTGCTGGCCGAGGAGTCCGCGTTCCACGCCCACCGCACCGCCGCCGTGGTCGACCGCAAAGCCGCCGGGGGCGAGGCGTGGACTCTGGAGGACCACGCCGACGTCCGCCGCGACCTCGGCGAGGCGTGCCTGCGGGCCAGGGACGCGGTCGACGTGCTGTGCGGCGACAACCCCGCGCTACACCGCATCCAGCGGGACGTGCACGCACTGAACCTGCACGCGATCCTGCACCCCAACGCGAACCTGGAGCGCTACGGCCCGGTGTTCCTGGGCGGCCGGCAGCAGCCCTGATGCCCACCACCCGTCCGCCGCGGCTGCCGTCGACCCCACCCCGGCCTCCGCACGTCCGGGATCGCTGCGAACGACCTCCGGGTGGTGCTCGCCGGTGGTGCCCCGCGGCTCGCTACTCACCCGGCCCGCGCCCCCGCCCGCCCTCGACCCTCGCGCCCCCATCCGCCCCCGACCCTCGCGCCCGCACCCGTCCCCGACCTCCGCGTCACGGATCCCGGTCGGTCGTCCGGTCGCTACCGCGGCCCGGACGCCCGAGTCCCGCTCCACCGGAGCCCGGACTGGGGCGACGTGGCCAGCGGCCGACGTGGCCAGGGTGGGCCATGGTGCTCCAGGTCCTGACGGTCCTGGTTGGGGGGCACGTGCTGCGACGCCGACGGTTCGGGTGCCGCGCCGCCGCCTCCTTCTTTCCCGGCAACGAAATCGTCGGCAGAAAAGTTGCCGGACCTGATCGATCGACCGGGTGAATCCGGTGCACCGCCGCGGAGCAGGGGCCTGGGTGGCCCTGGGTGAATGGTAGCGGCAGGTTCGTGGTCAGGGGGTCAGGGCGGTCCACTCGGCCGATGACGTGCCGACCAGCGAGCCGTCCGGGCCGTAGATCGAGGTCAGGTTGGTGGCGAGCCGGCCGACTCGCTGGACCTGTTGTGCCACGACGACGTGCGGCTCGCCGAGCTTGACCTGGCCGACCAGGTCGGCGGTCATCCGGGTCAGCACCATCGGGTCGTCGCGGGGGTCGGTGGTCCAGCCGCCCGGGCAGTCCAGGACGCCCCACAGCACTTCCGGGGACGTCTCGTTCGGCACCCACGTGCAGGCGACCGCGCCGGCACGGCCGGGGACGGGGCCGGGGGCGAGGAACAGGCCGTCCTCGCGCTCGTGGCCGCACACGTAGCAAGTGGGGAACGGGTGGTCGTCCCAGCCCAGGTAGCCCTCCATGGCCAGGTCGGCCTCGGCCGGGGACACCGGTGGGACGGCCGGGATCGGTTCGGTGGTCGAGGTGACGGCGGCGACGACCAGTTCGCCGAGCAGCAGCACGGCCTGGTCGGGGCCTGCCTCCAGCCGCATCGGGCGTTCCAGCGGCGGTGGCAGCAGCAGTGAGACGACGGCGGTGCCCTCGGCGGGCGGCGCGAGGCCCGCGAGCATCCCGCACACGTAACCGCCCTGGCCCGACTGCGGCGGACCGTTGAAGCGAGCCGGCACCAGCACTTCGCTCTCGGTGATCACGCCCTGACTCTGCCACGGGCGACCGTCCGCCGTCAGCCGGGCCGCGGCCGTCAGTCGACCCGGCGGGCCACCACCACCGCCGTGCTGCCGCGCCGCCACCGCACCTCGACCTCGCCGAACCCGGCTTCGCGCAACGCGCCGAGGTGCCAGGACGCGGGCGGGTAGAAGTCGGCCGATCCGCCGTCCACCCGGTCGCGCGCGGCGTCGGCCAGTGCGGGGTGTGCCAGCGCCCCGGCCCACCACGCGTGCCACCCGGCCAGGCTGGCGTCACCGGACACCGCGACCGGTCCCTCGGGCATCCGGTCGGCGTTGGCGAACACGCCACCCGGCGCCAGCACCGCATAAACCTCCCGGTACAGCTCCCGCAACCGGTCGGGGCCGAAGCAGTGCAGCGCGGTACCGGCCACCACGGCGTCGAACTGCAGCCCGGTGCCCCACCCGGGCACGCCCAGGTCGGCCGACACCACCGCGATCCGGTCGCCGAGCGCGGCACGGGCGATGGCCAGCAGCACCGGGTCGACGTCCAGCAACGTCACCTCGGCGTTGATCAGACGTGCGGCGATCGACCCGGTACCGCCCGCGAGGTCCAGCGCCCGACGTCCGACGGCGACGTCCGCCAGCACGGCGAACGCCTCGTCCCGGTGCGGCAGGAACGGTTCCTGCCGCACGTCCCACTCCCTGCGCAGCCGATCGGCGTCGGCGAAGCTCAGCTGTGTCGTCACCGACCCAGCTTATCGAAAACGATTGTCAGTCGCGTTCGATCAGGTGGCCCACCACGTCCGGACCGGGGTGCGCGTGCCCCGAACCGTCACGGCGCTCGTCCGGCACCGGCAGCTCCACCGCCGACCCGTTGCGCGCCGCACCCGCCGGCCGAGGACCGACCCAGGCCAACGCCAACGCCGTCTCGCCCTTGAGGAACCGGTGCGCCCGCACCCCGCCCGTGGCCCGCCCCTTCGCCGGGTACGCCGCGAACGGCGTCACCTTCACGCTCTGCCCGGTCGACGTGACCACCATCGGCTCACCGTGCTCGTCGTCGTCCGTGCGCACCGCGCCGAAGAACACCACCCGCGCGTCCGACCCCACGTTGATGCCCGCCATGCCACCACCGCGCAGACCCTGCGGCCGGACCAGCGACGCGGAGTACCGCAGCAGCGACGCCTCCGACGTCACGAACACCAACGTCTCGTCCACGCCGGTCAGCCACGTCGCGCCGACCACCTCGTCACCCTCCTTGAGGGTGATCACCTCGAACTCGTCCGACCGCACCGGCCACTCCGGCGCGCACACCTTCACCGTGCCCTGCCGCGTGCCCAGCGCCAGCCCCGGCGACTCGGTGTCGGTCAACGGCGCGATGCCGACCACCTTCTCACCGGACTCCAGCTCGACCAGCTCGCTCGCGGCCATGCCACCGCTCAACGACACCGTGCCGCTCTGCTCCGGCAACACCGGCAGCGGCAGCACGTCGGTCTTGAACGCCCGGCCCCGGTTCGTCACCAGCAGCACCTGGCCACGGGCGGTCGTGTGCACGGTCGCCGCCACCGCGTCGTGCTTGGTCCGGCCGTTGCGCCGACGCGCCTCCGAGGACTCCTCCGACTCGGCCGCCGTGCGCGCCACCAGACCGGTCGCGGACAGGATCACCTGGCACGGGTCGTCGGCGACCTCCAGCGGCCCGGCCGGCTTCGACGCCGCCAGCACCTCCTTCAGGTCACCGTCGAGCAGCGTGGTGCGGCGTTCCTGCTGGAGGTCCTTGGCCACCTTGCCCAGTTCCGTGGACACGACCTTCTTCAGCACGGCCGGGTCGTCCAGGATCTTGCTCAGCTCGGCGATCTCGTTGCGCAGCTTCTCCTGCTCCGCCTCCAACTCCAACGAGTCGTAGCGGGTCAGCCGGCGCAGCGGCGTGTCGAGGATGTAGGTCGCCTGGATCTCGGAGAGCTTGAACTTCGCCATCAAGCCCTCCTTCGCGGCCGCGGCGTTCTCGCTGCCCCGGATCAGCTTGATCACCTTGTCGATGTCGAGCAGGGCCTTGAGCAGGCCCTCGACCAGGTGCAGCCGGTCCTCGCGCTTGCGCCGCCGGAACCGGGTGCGCCGGGTGACGACCTCGTAGCGGTGCTTGAGGAACACCTCCAGCAGCGCCTTGAGTCCCAGCGTGCGCGGCTGGCCGTCGACCAGCACCAGGTTGTTGATGCCGAACGACTGCTCCATCGGCGTGAGCCGGTACAGGTCGGCCAGCAGCGCCTGCGGGTTCACGCCGACCTTGCACTCGATCACCACGCGGGTGCCGTTCTCGCGGTCGGTGAGGTCCTTGACGTCGGAGATCCCGGTCAGCCGCTTGGACTTCGTCACCTCGTCGGTGATCTTCTCGATGATCTTCTCCGGGCCGACGCCGTAGGGCAGTTCGGTGACCGTGATCGCCTGCCTGCCCCGGCTGCCCTCCAGCAACCCGGTCTCGACCTTGGCCCGCATCCGCACCACGCCGCGCCCGGTCTCGTAGGCCTTGCGCACCTCGTCCAGCCCGAGCAGCACGCCACCGGTCGGCAGGTCGGGGCCGGGGATGAACTCCATCAGCTTGTCCAGCGACGCGTCCGGGTGCGTCACCAGGTACCGCGCCGCCGCCACGACCTCGCCCAGGTTGTGCGGGATCATGTTCGTCGCCATCCCGACCGCGATCCCGGACGTGCCGTTGACCAGCAGGTTCGGGAACGCCGCCGGCAGCACGGACGGTTCCTGCAGCGAACCGTCGTAGTTGGGCCGGAAGTCGACGGTCTCCTCGTCCAGCTCGCCGACCAGCAACATCGCGGCGGGCGACATGCGTGCCTCTGTGTAACGCGAGGCCGCCGGCCCGTCGTCCGGGCTCCCGAAGTTGCCGTGCCCGTCGATCAGCGGCGTGTTGAGCGAGAAGTCCTGGGCCAGGCGCACCATCGCGTCGTAGATCGCGGTGTCGCCGTGGGGGTGGTACTTGCCCATGCAGTTGTGCACGACGAAACCGCTGACGACGAACGCGTGCTCGGGGCTGGCGACGCGGATGTCGTAGGTGGTGTCCGGCGCGACGGGCTCGACCGCCACCACCCGGGGGAACTCCTCGTCGGCGGCGTGCCTGGCCTGGCGGATCACCTGGACCAGGCCGTCCTGGCGCGCCCCGACACCGGTCCAGCGCAGCAGTGCGACTGCGAGCGCGGCGGCGTCGCGGCCGGTGACCGTCAGGGTGGTCGCGTCACGGTCGGTGCGCAGGCCCGAGTCGGCCAGCATCGCGTACTCGGCGTCGCCGCCGGGCAGCGCGATGCCGTCCCGGACGTCGCCGGCGACGACGAACAGGCCCGCCAGGTACGGCGTCCACGCCGAGCGGTCGCGCAGCACGGTGTCCAGTCGGCCGGCCGCCGCTGCTTCGAGCGGGGCGTGCCGGGCGAAGGTGAGGGTGTGGCGGTCGCCGTCCTTCTCGCGGGAGGCGGTGAGGTCGTGGGCGATGGCCCAGCCGTGCGCGATGTCGACGGCCGCCGCGTCGTCGAGTTCGAGGCGCACCCGGCCGTCGGCGAGCACGTCACCGGACGCGGCGACCAGGCCGAGCACGAAACCGGTGGCGTCGCCGTCGGCGAGCAGGGATGCGTGCCGGTCGGAGCTGAAACCGGTGGTGCGGGCGCCGGTGAGGTCGCGGGCGGCGGTCCAGTCGGCGTCGGTCCAGCCGTCGCCGGTGTGGAAGCGCTGGCCGGGGGTGACGAGCATCGAGTGGCCGTCGGACCAGGTGACGCGCACCAGGTCCGACACCGGGTTCTCGTAGACGGCGTCGACCTCGACCGGCTCGCCGCGCCCGTCCAGGACGAGGTCGCCGATCTCGATCTCCTCGATCGGCCGCAGGCCCTCGGGCGTGGACACGAGGGCGCCGCGCACGAAGCAGTCGCCGACCACGCGGGACGACTTCACGTAGGCGCTGGTCGGCCGGTAGCCCTGCTCGTTCATCGAGAACAGGATCCGGCGGTGCACCGGCTTGAGGCCGTCGCGGGCGTCGGGCAGCGCCCGAGAGTGGATCACCGAGTAGGCGTACTCCAGGTAGGAGTCCTCGATCTCGGTGGTCAGGGAGTTGTCGAAGACCTGGGCGCCCGCGTGGTCGAAGGCGGACGGGTCGACCCTGGTCGTGGGGGTCTTGCGGCGTGCCATGGTCGGTCGTTCCCTCGTGTGTCGGGCGTGTCAGACGTCGATCGCGGACTGGTCGACCCGGGCGGCCGACTCGACGAGCCACGCCCGGCGCGGCTCGACCTTCTCGCCCATCAGCAGCTCCAGCGCGGCCTCGGCGGCTTCGGCGTCGTGCATGGTGATGCGGCGCACGGAGCGGGTGGCCGGGTTCATCGTGGTCTCCCACAGCTCGTCGGCGTCCATCTCGCCGAGGCCCTTGAACCGGGGCACCGGCTTGACCACCGTCTTGCCCGCCTTCTCCAGCCGGGCGACCTTCTGCTCCATCTCGCGCTGGCTGAACGTGAAGTGGGTTTCCGGGTTGCGGCCCTTGGTGACGACCTTGTGCAGCGGCGGCATCGCGGCGTACAGCCTGCCGTCCTCGATCACCGGCCGCATGTACTTGGCGAACAGGGTGATCAGCAGGGTGCGGATGTGCGAGCCGTCGACGTCCGCGTCGGCCATCAGGATCACCCGGCCGTACCGCATGGTGGACAGGTCGAACGTCCGCCCGGTGCCCGCGCCGAGGACCTGCACGATGCTGGCGATCTCGGCGTTGCGCAGGGTGTCGGCGAGGCTGGCCTTCTGCACGTTGAGGATCTTGCCGCGCAGCGGGAGCAGCGCCTGGTACTCGGACACCCGCGCCATTCGGGCGCTGTTGTGCACGAAGACGCCCGCGTCGAGCGCGAAGTTGTGGTAACCGTCGACCGTCAGGTCGTAGACGTCCGCCGTTTCGGTGAGCGGATCGACCGCGGCCACCGTGTGGTTGACGTGGGCAGCGGCTTCCCTGAGCCGATCGAGGTCGCCGTCGAAGCCCTCCAGCAGGCGCTCGAACTTCAGTCCTGTGCGGGCGTTGGTCAGGCGGTCCGCCTCGTAGGCCGCGGCGATCTCCGCGTCGGTCAGCGACAGGAACGGCCGCAGCCGCTTGAGCGCGGCCAGTCGCCTGCCTTCGCGCTGCTTGTCGACACGCTCTGCCCGGGGCACCGACTCGACGTAACGGCGCCGCCCTGCCTGCACCTTGGCCAGGTGGTCGTTGTCCGGGTCGAGCATCCGCAGCTTCATCCGCAGTGAGTGCCGCTCGCCGAACTCGGGGTGCTCCTGGTGCCAAGCGACCACCGCGGCCCTCTGGCGCTCACGCTCGGCAGGGTCCGAGAACTGCTCGACCGTCTTCTGGGAGCGCCACGCCAACAGGTTCTCGTCGGCCCATTGCCGCTTGGACCTCTCGCTCCACTCCTCCCGGCGACCCGGCTGGGCGACGAAGAGTCGAACCCGCTCGGCCGCGGCCTCGCGGTGCTCGGGATGAGCCCAGTAGGTCGCCTGGCGCTCGCGCATGCGCTCGGCGTACTGGGTCCGCTCGTCGTCGGTCAGGGACCCGTACCAGTCCTGGAAGCCCTGCTCGATCCGCCGCCGGAACTCCGGGTCGGCGTTCAGCGCCGCCAGCCGCGCCAGGCAGGCCTGGCGGAAGTCCGGGTCCTTCCACTGCGCCGACAGCATCGCCGACTTGAACTCGAGCCCACCCGCGGCCAGCCAGGCCCGGTAGCCCGCGTGGACGTGCTCGCCCATCATCGACGCGTGCAGCGCGGCGTGGTCGTCCCACGTCATCCGGCGGAGGTTGCGCGGGTCGTTGTTCCGCTTGTCGACGTCCACGTGGTGGCGGACGGTGCCGTTGTCGGTGCTGTCGAGGCCGTGGCGGAGGTTGTACGCGTCGGCGAGGTAGTGCGTGTAGACCCACTCCTCGCGGTCGTTCATCCAGACCCGCTCGTAGCCGTCGAGCTTGTCACCCGAGGCTTCGGCCGAGATCGAGCGGTACAGCGGCATCAACGAGTCACCGGGCCGGAGCTGGTCCGCCCGCCGGTACGAGCCGTCGCGGAGCCGGAACAGGTGGTCCGGGGTGCAGCGGACCGATTCACCGCTGTCCAGCGTGACGCGCACCAGCTGCGCGTCGCGCTTGGTCAACCGGGGCTCCACGAGCGGTGCGACGACGACTCGGCCGGCCCTGTTGGTCGTGTAGCCGAAGTGCGTGACACCGCGTTCCCAGTCGGCGGCGAGTTCGGCGAAGCTCATCGCACGGCCAGAAGCCAGCGCCACCAGCGTGTCACCGGTGAAGCAGCCGAGGGCGCTGTCGCCTTCCACCAGGAACAGTTCGCTTCGCGAAACACCTGTGGTGCGGCAGTCGACCAGTTTCGCGGGCATCGCGGCGCCTTCGAGGGCGGTCTTGCGGCGGGCGGCGTCCTTCTGCTGCTTCTGGGTCAGGCGGACACGGGAGGCGTCCACGACCTTCTGCAGGACGATCTTGGCCTCGCCCTTGGTGCGGCGGTCCTCGGTCCAGGCCTTGACGTGCTTCTCGACCACGCCGAGGGCCACCTTGGTGATGCCCGCGGTGGACAGTTCGTCCTTGGTCTGGGAGGTGAACTGCGGTTCGGGGATGCGGACGTGGACGACCGCCGTCATGCCTTCGAGGACGTCGTCGAGGGTCGGCGGGTCTTCTTTGGGCTTGAGCAGGCCCCTGGTCTTGCCGATGGCGTCCTGGATCGCCTTGAGCACGGCGCGGTCGAAGCCGCGGCGGTGGGTGCCGCCGTGCACGTTGCGGATGGTGTTGGTGAAGCACTCGACGGTGCGCTCGTAGCCGGTGCCCCAGCGCAGCGCGATCTCGACCTCGGCGTGGCGCTCCACCTTGGACCGCATGACGCCGTTCTCGTCGGCCGCGTTCTCGTGGTAGACGCCGGTGCCGGTGATGAGCAGGGTGCCGGTGACCGGCTTGTCGCCCGCCGGCGCGAGGTGGTCGACCATGTCGGCCAGGCCGCCCGGGAAGTGGAACGTCTCCTCGCCGATCGTGTCGTCGGTGGCGACGCGCAGCACGTAGGTGACGCCGGGCACGAGGAACGCGGTGTTGCGCAGCTTGGTGCGGACGGCCTCGACGTCGAGCGCGGCGCCGTTCTCGAAGTAGCGGGCGTCGTGCCAGTAGCGGATGGACGTGCCGGTGCGCTTGGTGCGGCCGGTGACGCGCAGGCCGGACTGGCGGGTGAAGTTCGCCTTGGGGCCGGGGCCGTCGAACACGCCGGGGACGCCGTGCGCGAACGACATCTCGTGGGTCTTGCCCTCGCGGCGGACGACGACGTCGAAGCGGTGCGACAGGGCGTTGACGGCGGACGCGCCGACGCCGTGCAGGCCGCCGGAGGTCTTGTAGCCGGAGCCGCCGAACTTGCCGCCGGCGTGCAGCCGGGTGAGCACGAGTTCGACGCCGGACAGTCCGGACTTGGCGTGGGTGCCGGTGGGGATGCCGCGGCCGTCGTCGTCGACCTGGACGCTGCCGTCGGCGTGCAGGGTGACGACGATCTTGGTGGCGTGCCCGGCCACGCCCTCGTCGGTGGAGTTGTCCACCACCTCGGTGAACAGGTGGTTGACGCCCCTGCTGTCGGTGGACCCGATGTACATGCCGGGGCGCTTGCGTACCGCCTCCAGACCCTCCAGGTGGGTCAGGTCGTCGGCCCCGTACAGGATCTCAGCGGTCACCGGGTCGTTCTCCCCAGGTCGTGGCGTGCGTCGAGCGGTTCACGGTAACCGAGGACGGTGCGTCGGCGGCGCGGTCCCCGGTGTCCGATACGGTCGGGCACGGTGGTTCGGCGGTTCACCCGCGATCTTGTCATACTCGAACACAGGTTCGAACATGGAATCACAACGGAGCAGGCGCGCCCGGGAACCCGTCGAGGTCGGATACCCGTGTCGCACCCTTCCACGCCTGATGCGGGCGTGGGCGGTCGCGGCCGCGTTCGGCGGCGTGCCGTCGACCGTGCACGCGCTGTGGACCGGTGGTGACGTTCTGCGTTCGACGCGGGCCGCGGCGGCGGTGTCGGGCGGCACGGGTGTGATCCGCGGCGCGCTCGCGCACCTCGGCGTGTCGGCGTGCTGGGTGGTCGTGCTGGCGGCCGTGGACCGGAGGTGGCCGTTGGACGCGCGCAGGGGCGCGGTGGCCGGCGCGGTGATCGCGGTGGTGGACCTGGAGGTGGTCGGGCGGCGGTTCTTCCCGGCGGTCCGGGCGTTGCACCGGGGCGCGCAGTGGGCTGACCACCTGGCGTTCGGCGCGCTGGTGGGTGCCGCGCTGCGGTCCACAGTGGACGGGGGTGGTGGAGTGCACCCGCCCCCGGTGGGGCGCCGCCCGCGTAGAGTGCTGCCGTTCCCGCGCTGTCGTGCCTGGAGGTGATCGGGCGCCTTGATGTTCCGACGTGCCGCACCGAAGGAGCGTGCCCCGCAGGTGGAGCCGGTGATCGAACGAGAGCCCATGGCCCAGACCGCACCGCCGGCACCGGCGCCCGACCGCTTCTCGGCGTCGTTCGCGGGCGCGACGCTGATCGTCGGTCCGCCCGGCGGCGCGAGTCCGGCCGCCGTCGCGCTCGGGCGGAGTCTGCCGGTGGACCGGGGCCGCACGGTGGTCGTGATCGACCCGCCGGGTGGCGACGAGACGTCGTTCTGGCCGCTCGTGGCCGCCGCGTTGCAGGGCCGCGGGCCGGTGCGGTTGATGACGCCGCACTCGGGCACGATGCGGCCGACCGCGCCCGCGCAGTGGCTGTGCGAGCAGCTGCAGGCGGAGGTGGTGGCGCCGGACGGCGCGGTGACCACGGTGCCGGGCGCGGCGTTCGTCGCGGGCAACGGCGGGTACGGCTGCTGGCTGCGGTTCCTGCCCGGCGCGTCACCGTCGCCGATGGGCCGGCGGTTCCCGGTGCCGAACTGGGAGGCGGTCGACCCGAACACTCCGTGGCCGACGGGCGAGGTGGGCATCTCGGAGCCGATCCCGGCGGGGCTGTGGCTGCGGGCGCAACGCGCGCAGTTCGACCCGCAGGCGCCGGACGCGCGGGCGGTGATCGGGCTGCCGTGCCGGGACAACGTGCTGACCGTCGTGGTCGGCGGTCCGGGCCAGCCGCCGATCCCGACCGACGAGGTGTGCCGGCTGCTGGGCGGGCTGCCGTCGGCGGCGCGGTCGCGGGTGCGGCTGGTCTGGTACGGCGGCGAGCACCAGGCGCAGGCCGTGGCCGACCAGCTCGGGGAGCCGATCTCGCTGTACACGGGCCTGCCGGTGGGTTCGCTGCGCACGGGCGCGGCCGTGGTGGCGGTGAACCCGCGCGGGCAGCAGACGTGGCGGCCGTACGTGACCGAGGTGCGTTACGCGCCGGGTGGCCCGCCGGTCGTGTCCGGTTACCGGGTGCCGGTGCCGGGCCTGGTGGAACGCGGTCCGGGCATCTTCGACCTGGGTGGCGGTGTGGTGCTGGAGGTGGTGCCGTCCGGGCTGTGGGTGCGTGACGCGGAGGACAACGGGCCGGAGGTGCGGTCGCTGCCGGTGGACCCGGAGTGGGCTCGGCTGACCGTCGGCACGCCCGGCCGCACGACGGCGGGCGCGGTGGCGGTGGCGGGCGCGTCCCTGGTGGAACGGCTGGAGCCGGAGGTGCGGCGGCTGCTGAAGGTGGTGTTCTGCGACCCGACGCCGATGCCGCGCCCGCCGGTGGCCGAGGAGCCGGCGCCGCCGGTGGCGGCCGACGAGCCGGTGCCGCTGAGCGTGGACGGTCCGCCGGCGGACTCCCCCGCGCCGGCGTGGGGCGAGCAGGTGGGCGAGGAGGTCGTGCCGCTCGACCACCGCAGCACCGAGCAGGAACGGGACGCGTTGCGGCGGATGCTGGGCGAGCGGTACGGCGAGCACGCGGCGGTGGCGTGCCGGCACATCGTGGAGCGCCCGGACGACCCGGAGGCGTTCGAGGCGGTGGTGACCGACCTCGCGGCGGTGTCGGCGTTCCTGCGGCACGACGAGGAGATCCTGGTCGAGGCGCTGCGCAGCGGGAAGTTGGGCCGGTTGTGGCCGTACGCGGCGTCGGTGGTGTCGGGGTTGCGCCGGCTGCCGGTGCACCAGGGCGTGACGGTGTGCTGGGGCGAGGCGCGCCGGTTCCGCACGGGTGACGTGCTGGTCGAGCACGGTGTGCTCAACACGGTGACGGGGCCGGTGGTGCCGGTGGACGGCCGGGTGGAGTTCCTGCTCTGGTCGGTGACCGGGCGGAAGGTGTCGGTGGTCGACTCGTTCGGCAGCGTGGTGCAGGAGCGGGTGGTGTTCCCGCCGGGTACGGCGTTCAAGGTGCTCGCGGTGGTGGAGGCGGAGGAGTCGGCGCCGATGCAGGTGATGGCGCAGGAGGTGGTGGGCCGCCACCACGAGCTGCCGCCGGGTGTGCTGGGCAGCCTGGAACGGGCCGCCGTGGCGCTGCGCAACCAGTCCCGCGCCACGGCGTAGGGCCGGTCGCGCGGAGGGCCGAGGCGCCGACCGCTCAGCGCCTCGGGTCGGAAGGCGTCGTCGCTGCGGAGTGCGCCTGCCGGCGTCGGCGGGCGGCGCCGTGTCGGCAGGCCACCGTCGGGTGCCCGCAGTCGGCAGGCCACGGCCCTGCGCCCCGCGTCAATAGGCGGTGGCGCGGTCGGCGAAGTGCGGCGCCGGTGCGACGCCCGCCGAGGCAGGGTAGGAGATGCGGTCGGGTACGCCGTCGGACGTGTAGCGCTGCGCCGGCGCGGCGGCCAGCTGGTCGAGCCACACCGTGGAGCCGTAGCGGGCGTCCTCGCCGGTCGGGTCCTGCGACCGGATGCGCGGTGTGTTCGCCGGGTCGAAGTCGGCCGCGTACGGTGACGGCGCGGGTCCCGCGCCCACCATCAGCACGCACGCGTACTCGTAGGACACGCCGTCGGCGGCGCCGCGCAGGGCCAGCGTGCCGTTCGCCGGGATCGCGCCGAACGGCAGGGCCAGGCTCGACACCTGGTAGCCGGGCACGGCCTGCTGGATCTCCCGCTGCCCGGACGCGATCGCGCCCTGCACGCCCCGGTCGTCGGCCATCGCGAGGTTGGTGTGGTCACGCGTGTGGTTGCCGATCTCGAAGCCGTGGTCGCGCAGCCAGCGCAGCGCCGCCCCGTCGGGTGACGCGAACGGCCCCGCGTTGACGTACAGGCTGGCCACCGGCCGGAAGCCGGGGTGCCGGGCGGCCACGTCGAGCAGGATCGCGATGGCCGTGCCGGGCACGGGCTGCCCGTCCGGGCCGAGCGCGAACTGGGTCGCGTCGCCGTCGTCGAAGGTCAGCACGACGGGGTGGGCGCCGGCGGGGAGGTCGATGCGGCCGGTCGCGTACTCGGCGGTGGTCACCGGCACGTACCCCTCGGCGGCCAGCCGTTCCAGCTCGGCGCGGAACGCCGCCGGTGTCCGGTCGTAGACCGAGGTGGGCTGCTCGACGAGCCGGTGGTACATCAGGATCGGCACCAGGCCGAGTTCGTTGGCGCCCACGGCGGCCGGGTCGGGCGGGGCGGAGGACGACGGCGGGGCGGACGAGCCCGGTGGCAGTTGTGCCGCGGCCTGGTCGGGTGGTCCGGCCGCGGGTTGGGCGCCGCAGCCGCAGCACAGGGCCGCGACGAGCGCGACGACGGTCCGGACCGGCCTGCTCGACGTGGTGTTCACACCAGGATGGTTCCGCGTCGGGACCGGGTCGACACGGTCGTACACCCCTTCGGATGACCTTCGGTTTGGCGGCCCGCCGCCCGGTCAAGTCGCTGGGAGCCGATGCCACGCCCAGATCGGAGTCACCGATGTCGGATTCGCCCCGGAAGCTCAAGCGCGTGCTGATCCCAGTCGTCGGCGTTGTGGTGCTGCTGCTGGTAGCGGGCGTCGTCACGACGATCGTGCACGGCCGCGGTGTCGGATTGGCCGTGGCGGAGCTGGGCGACGGCAGCGCTGTCACTCCTTCGGGTGTAGAGCGCGTGTCCATCACCACCGCGGAGGCCGGCGGGCTCGACCGTGTGACTGTGCACGTGGACGGACAGCCGGTGGAGGCGCTGCGCGCCGACGGCCGCATGACGTTGACCGGGGTCAAGCTCGCCGAGGGCAGGCACACGCTGTCGGTGCGGGCGGCCAACCCGTTGCCGTGGATGCCGGACGTGGAGGTGCAGCGCGAGTTCACCGTGGACGCGACGCCGCCCTCGCTGAAGGTGGACGTGGTCGAGGCCGAGTCGCCGCGCGGCCCGGTGACGGTGAAGGGCAGCGCGGAGGGCGCGGACTCGGTGAAGGTGGCCGACCAGCGGGTGGAGCTGCGCGACGGCAGGTTCGAGACGTCGCTGCGGGAGGTGCCCACGAGTGTCCGGGTCGAGGCCAGCGACGCGGCGGGCAACGCGCAGCGCCACGACGTCGCGGTCAAGGTCACCCACCCCGGTATGCGGGGCGTGCACCTGAGCGCCGCGGCGTGGGCGACGGCGTCGTTGCGGGACCCGGTGCTGGCGATGGCGCGCGAGGGCCGCATCGACACCGTGCAGCTCGACATCAAGGACGAGAGCGGCGAGATCGGCTACGACTCGCAGGTGCCGCTGGCCAGGCAGATCGGCGCGAACCGCAACTACTACGACGCCCGCGCCGCGCTGGACGAGCTGCACGGGTTGGGGTTGCGGGTGGTGGGCAGGCTGGTGGCGTTCCGCGACCCGGTGCTGGGCAAGGCGTCGTGGCAGTCGGGCGCGCGCGACCGGGTGGCGCAGAACTCGTCGGGCGCGCCCTGGTCGGCGCACTACGGCGAGTACGCGTTCACCAACTTCGCCAACCCCGAGGTCCGTGCCTACAACACCGCGATCGCCGCGGAGGCCGCGTCGCTGGGCTTCGACGACATCCTCTACGACTACGTGCGGCGGCCGGACGGCCCGATCGGGCAGATGGTGTTCCCCGGCCTGACCACCAGCCCCGAGCAGTCCATCACGGACTTCCTGGCGGAGAACCGGGCCGCGGTCCGGCCGCTGGGCGCGTACCTGGGTGCGTCGGTGTTCGGCATCGCCGCGCACGCGCCGACGGACGTCGCGCAGGACATCCCGTCCCTCGCGGCGCACGTGGACTACGTCTCGCCGATGGTGTACCCGTCGCACTGGGGTCCGGGCGAGTACGGCGTGGACAACCCGAACGCCCAGCCGTACGAGATCGTGCGGGCGTCGGTGGCGGACTTCGTCCGGCTGACCAAGGACACCGGCGCGACGGTGATCCCGTGGCTGCAGGCGTTCTCGCTGGGCCACCACTACGGCCCGGGTGAGGTGCAGGCGCAGGTGCGGGCGTCGGCGGAGGCGGGTGCGCCGTCGTTCCTGCTGTGGAACGCGGCGTGCACGTACGGCTCGTCCGGTTTGGAGCCCGCATGAGGCCGGTGTCCCTGCTGCCCTACCTGGCGGGTGTCTGCCTGGCGGCGACGGCCGTGGTGGCGTTGGACGTCGGGATGGCGACGGGGCCGGTGACGGTGGCGTGGCCCGCGGCCGGTGTGGTGCCCCCGCCCCCGCTGCCGCCGGCGCAGAACGCGTCGCCGGTCGACGCGCTGCGCTCGGGTGCGGACCTGCCGCCCGGTCCGCCGTTCCCGGAGCAGGGTGCGGGCACGTGGCACGTCGTGCCGCCGTCGGGTGCCCGCGGCACGTCCGGCATCACGTACGCGGTCGAGGTGGAGGACGGTGTGGTGCTGCCGCAGGGCGACGACTCGTTCGCCGCCGTGGTGGACCACGCGTTGCGGCACCCGCGCGGGTGGTCGGGGCGGCACGCGTTCCGGCGCGTCGGTGACGAGGTCGTGCCGGAGCTGCGGATCCGGTTGACCTCGCAGCGGACCGCGCGGTCGCTGTGCGGGTTCGAGCTGCCCTACGACGTGTCGTGCCGGGTGGGGCCGGTGGTGCACCTGAGCACGGCCCGCTGGTTCCGGGGCGCCCACACCTACGGCGGTGACCTGCGCGGTTACCGGATCTACGCGGTCAACCACGAGGTCGGGCACTTCCTCGGCCTGGGCCACGAGGTGTGCCCGGCGGACGGCGCGCCGGCGCCGGTGATGATGCAGCAGACGTTGAGCGTGGACAACGACGGGCTGGCGACCATCACCACGGGCAGCGACCAGGGTGTCGTGGTCGTGCCGGACGGCAACGCGTGCGAGCCCAACCCGTGGCCGTGAGGGTGCGCCTGCCGAACGGCCGCCGTCGCGCGGACGCGCCTCCGCGCGACGGCGGCCACGCGGGTCAGCCCGCCGCGGCCGTCCTGGCCCGCTGCTCGGCGACCAGGTCGCGGTACCAGTGGAAGCTCGCCCGGGGCGTGCGGACCAGCGTGTCGTAGTCCACGTGCACGAGGCCGAAACGGTGCTTGTAGCCGTGCGCCCACTCGAAGTTGTCCAGGAACGACCAGACGAAGTAGCCGCGCAGGTCGACACCGGCGGTGATCGCGTCACGCGCCGCCGCCAGGTGGGTGCGCAGGTAGTCGATGCGCTCCTGGTCGACGAAACCGGGGTGGTCGGGGTACACGCACCCGTTCTCGGTGACGTACACCGGCGGCAGGTCGGGGTAGCGCTCCTTGAGCCCCACCAGCGTCTGGGTGAGGCCCTCCGGTTCGACCGGCCAGTTCATCGCGGTGCGCGGCACGTCCGGCAGGCGGGTGGTGTCGATGCCGATGTCGATCGACGTGCGGGTGGCCGGGTCCGGGTCGCGGTGCGGCGCGTCGGCGACGTGCTGCCGGTAGTAGTAGTTGATGCCCACGTAGTCCAGCGGCGTGGAGATCAGCTCCAGGTCGCCGTCGCGGCGGAACGACAGGTCGGTCACCCCGGCGAAGGTGTCCTCGTAGTCGTCCGGGTAGCGGCCCGCGAACAGCGGTTCGGTGAACTGGCGGCGCAGCAGCAGGTCGTGCCGGCGGGCCGCGGCGACGTCGGCGTCCGACGAGGTGACCGGGGTGGACGGTGACTGGTTGAGCACGATGCCGAACTCGTGGCCCGGCGTGCCGCGCATGGCCCGCACCGCCAGCCCGTGCGCCACCATCAGGTGGTGCGCGGCGGCGAGGGAGCCGTGGCCCTCCCGCGCGCCGGGCGCGTGTCTGCCTTCGCCGTAGCCGACGATCGAGGACACGTACGGCTCGTTGAACGTCGTCCACTTCGACACCCGGTCGCCCAGGGCGTCGTGCACGACCACGGCGTACTCGGCGAACCGCTCGGCGGTGTCGCGCGAGCGCCAGCCGCCCAGCTCCTCCAGCGCCTGCGGCAGGTCCCAGTGGTACAGGGTGAGGAACGGCTCGATGCCGCGTTCCAGCAGACCGTCGACCAGGCGCCGGTAGAAGTCGAGCCCGCGCTGCTCGACCCGGCCCGCGCCGTCGGGCACGATCCGGGGCCACGCCACCGAGAACCGGTACGCGTCCACGCCGAGCTCGCCGAGCAGCGCCAGGTCCTCCGGCATCCGGTGGTAGTGGTCGCACGCGACGGCTCCGGTGTCGCCGCCGGCGACGGCGCCCGGCACCGCGCCGAACGCGTCCCAGATCGACGGTCCTCTCCCGTCGGCGTCCACGGCCCCTTCGATCTGGTAGGCCGAGGTGGCGACGCCCCAGCGGAATCCTTGGGGGAAGTCGGTCAACTGAAACTCCTCGTGCTGCGGCCGGGGGCCTTTGCCCCGTATTCGGCGGTCGGACGGGTGGATCGTGGTGCCGGGCCCGCGTCCTCATCCTGGTTGGCTGTGGGCGCGGGCCCGGTGCCGCGAGGCGCCCTTCCGAGCGTCGAAGACGCGGCGAAGGTTCCCGGTCGCGGCACTGGACAAGCTGGTGGTGTGTGGACAGCGGTGCGGTTGCGGCGTGGCGGCGGGAGGCCCGCGCGGTCATCCCTTGAGCGCCCCCGCCATGATCCCGCCGACGATCTGGCGGCCGAACAGCAGGAACACCACGAGCACCGGCACGGTGCCGATCGTCGCCGCGGTGAGCACGAGGGTGTAGTCGGTGGTGTACCCGCTGGCCAGGGTGTTCAACGCGGTCTGCACGGTGGGGTTCTCGGGGGTGAGCACGACCAGCGGCCAGAAGAAGTCGTTCCACGCCTGCATGAACGTGAACAGGCCGAGCACGGCGGCGGCGGGGCGGGCGGCCGGCAGCACGACGTGCCAGTACAGGCGCAGCGAGCTGCACCCGTCCATCCGGCCGGCTTCCAGCAGCTCGTCGGGCACGGCGCGTTCGAAGTACTGGCGCATGAAGAACACGCCGAACGCGGTGACCAGGCCGGGCACGATGACCGCGTGCAGCTCGCCCGCCCAGCCGAATTCGCTCATCATCATGTACAGCGGGATGACGCCGAGCTCGGTGGGCACGGCCTGGGTCGCCACCACCAGCAGCATGAGCGCGGACCGGCCGCGGAACTTCAGCTTGGCGAAGGCGAAACCGGCCAGGGTGGAGAAGAACACCACCGACAGCGTGATGGTCCCGGCCACGATCAGCGAGTTCATCATCGCCAGGGCGAAGTCCGACTGGTCGAACACCCGCGCGATGTTGGCGAACAGGTGGCCGCCGGGCACCAGCACCGGCGGCACGCTGCTCACCTTGTCCGATGTCTGCGAGGACACCACGAGCGACCAGTACACCGGGAACGCCGACCCGGCGAGCACCGCGATCAGCGCCGCGTAGGTCCAGGGTCCGGGCAGCCGCAACGCCCGGCGCCGCCCGGACGGCGCCGGCGGCGCGTCGCGCGCCAGCGGTTCGAGCACGGTGGTCATGGTGTCCTCTCAGTCCGTCCGGATGCGGCGCGCCGCCAGGTAGCTCAACCCGGTGATGGCGACCGTCGCGATGAGCAGCAGCCAGGCGATGGCCGAGGCGTAGCCGAAGTCGAACTTCGTGAAGCCCTGCTCGTAGAGGTAGAGCGCGGCGGTCTGGAACTGGCGGTCCGAACCGCCGGTCGCGGCGCCCGCGCCGGGGTTGAACAGCAGCGGCTCGGCGAGCAGCCGCATGTTGCCCGCGGTGGCGATCACGGTGGAGAAGATGATCTGCGGGCGCAGCATGGGCACGGTGATCCGCCAGAACTGCTGCCAGCTGCTCGCGCCGTCCAGCCGGGCCGCCTCGTACACGCTGGTCGGGATGGCCTGCATGGACGCCAGGAAGATCAGCGCGTGGTAGCCGGTCCAGCGCCACACCACCATCGCGGCGATGGCGGTGTGGGAGCTGCCGGTGCCGGCCTGCCAGTCGATGCGGCCCGCGTCGAATAGCTCCAGCACCCAGTTGACCAGGCCGAAGTCCCGCCCGAACAGCTGCGCGAAGATGATCGTGACCGCGGCCACCGAGGTGATGTTGGGCAGCAGCACGCCCATCCGGAAGAACGTCCGGCCGCGCAGCCGCCGGTTGAGCAGCTGCGCGATGCCGAGCGCGAACAGGATCTGCGGGACGGTGGTGAGCAACCACAGGCTCAGCGTGTTGCCCATCGCGTTCCAGAAGTACGGGTCCGCGGTGAGCAGCTGGACGTAGTTGTCGATGCCGACGAACGTGGCCGCGTCGCCGTCGAGCAGGTTGCGGTCCTGCAGCGACACCCAGGCGGTGTAGAGCAGGGGGAACAGGCCGAACACCGCGAACAGCAGGAAGTACGGCGCGATGTAGGCGTACGGCGCGTACCGGATGTCCCACCGGTGGCGGCGTTCGCGCCAGTCCGTCTTCATCAGTCTTCGAGCCTCTTGACGTCGCCCACGAACTGGTTCCAGGACTCGTCCGGGCTCTGCTTGCCCTGCTCGACGCGCTGCATGGCGTTGCCGATCTCGGTCTGCACGTCACCGGCCTTGGGGCCCTGGTACTGCGGCTTCAACGCGCGGGCGGCGTCGGTGAAGACCTTGCCGACGGGCGCGTTGTTGAAGAACGGGTCGGCCTTCTGGGCGACCGACTGCTCGCTGTACAGCTTCGGCGTGGACGGCAGCAGGCCCGCGTTGGCGAAGACCTTGGCCTGCTGCTCGGGCGCGGTGAGCCAGGCGGCGAGCGCGACGGCCTTGTCGGTGTTCTTGCCCTGCTTGGGCACGGTCAGGTACGAGCCGCCCCAGTTGCCGCCGCCGCCGGGCACGGCCGCGAGGTCCCACTTGCCGGAGGTCTCCGGCGCCTGGTCCTTGATCTTGGCCATCATCCAGGCGGGGCAGGCCAGGGTGGCGAACTGGCCCTGCTTGAAGCCGGTGTTCCACGCGGGGGTGCTGTACAGCAGCCCGGCGGACAGGCCGTCGGCCACGCCCTGGGAGACGAGGCTCCAGCCCTTCTTGATGTCGGCGTTGTCACCGACGACGATCTTGTCGCTCTTGTCGTAGTAGCCGGTGGGTGCCTGGCCGACGATCGCGTTGAGCACGGTGGGGCCGCCGTCGAAGAACTTCGCGCCGGCCGGCGCCTTGGCCGCGAACTGCTTGCCGGTGGCCATGAACTGCTCCCACGTGGGCCACAGCGCGGAGACCTGGTCGCGGTCGGTCGGCAGGCCGGCGGCTTCGAACAGGTCGCGGCGGTAGCAGATGGCCAGGCCGCCGATGTCGGTGCCGTAGCCGATCTGCTTGCCGTCCTTGGACAGCGAGCCTTCCCACTTCCAGTCCAGCCAGCGGTCCTTGAGCTCGGCGCCGAGCTCGACGAACTGGCCGGGGTTGGCCTTGAACTGGTTGATGTAGCCGACGTCGACGGCCTCGATGTCCGCGGCGCCGTTGTTGGTAGCGAGGTGGGCGGCGAGGTTCTTGTGGTGGTCGGAGTAGGAGGCGGTGCGGTCGGTGATGTCGATGTCCGGGTGCGCCTTCTCGTACTCCTCGAACAGCTGCTGGTAGCCGAAGTTGCCGAACAGCCCGATGGTGATCCTGGTCTTGCCGTCGCCCGCGTCGCCGCCGCACGCCGTGGCGACCAGGGCGGTGGCCAGCAGCGCGGCGCCGACCAGGGTCGGAGTTCGTCTCATAACGCGGCTCTCCCTCTCCATCGATAAGCCGGCCGATTTCGGGCACGCCGGACACACGTGGGGCCGATCCGGGGGTTTCCGGCGAATTCGACCGGGTTCCGCACCCGGCCGGTGTGGTGTACATGACAGCCTCGGCCCGCGATACCGTCAAGTAACGAAGCGATAACCTGCCCGTTCCAGGCCTTCGGCGTTTCCGCAGGTGATACCGTGTCCAGCCTGGTCAGGAGGTCCGGCCTGAGCGGCTGAAACCGGTTACAAAGAAAGGGCGCGCGATGACCACGATCCGTGAGATCGCCCAGCTGTGCGGGGTGTCCGTGGCGACCGTTTCCCGTGTTTTCAACCAACCCCTGACAGTCAGCAAGGAAAAGCGCGAAGTGGTGGAGCGGGTGGCCCGCGAGCTGGACTACCGGCCCAACGAGTCCGCGCGCGCGTTGGCCACCAAGCGGTCCGGGCTGATCGGCCTGGTGTGGGACACCGACCACCGCAGGCCCGGCTGGCGGCACCCGTACCTGCAGGAGCTGCTGATCGGGCTGAAGTCGGCGCTCAGCGCGCACGGCTACCACCTGCTGATGCTGGCCACCAGCGGGTCGGCGGCGCTGCGGGCGGTCGGCGCGTCACTGGCGGACCCGGTGGCGTACGTGAACATGACCCGGCGGCACCACCTCGGCGGGCTGGTGCTCATCGACAGCGGCTCGGACGCCTCGGCGTTCACCGCGTTCGCCCAGTCCGGGCTGCCGTGCGTCGCGGTGGACGTGGACGTCGACGGACCGCGGGCGACGTACGTGACGTCGGACAACGTCGGCGGCGCGGCGATGGCGGTGCGGCACCTGGTCGAGGAGGGCCACCGGCGGATCGCCACGATCACCGGCCCGCACGCCAACCGGCCCGCGGCGGACCGGCTGGCCGGCTTCCGCGCGGCGATGATCGAGGCGGGCCTGGCCGTGCCGCCGGAGTACGTGGTGGAGGGCGACTTCTACCGGCCCAGCGGCCAGGCGGCGATGCGGACGCTGATCGCGTCGCCCCAGCCGCCGACGGCGGTGTTCTGCGCGAGCGACGAGATGGCCGTGGGCGCGTTGCTGGCCGCACGGCACGCGGGCCTGCGGGTACCGGACGACCTGGCGGTGGTGGGGTTCGACGACATCGAGCTGGCCGCCCTGGTCGACCCGCCGTTGACCACGTTGGCGCAGGACAAGGCGGGGATCGGGGTGGCCGCGGCCCGAGCCGTGCTGACCATGGTGCACGGCGGCGAGAAGCCCGCGCCCGCGTTCCTGCCGACCAAGCTCGTGGTGCGCGCCTCCAGCCGTTGAGCGGTCGAGTGGTCAGCACGTCGGCGGCGGCGTGCTCCCCGCCGGCCCGAACTCCAGCCGCAGCGAGTCGGTGCGCGGCACGACGAACGCGGTACCGGCCGACGACCGCCACGTGGCGGGCAGGAAAACGTACTGGCCACCGGACTGCAACAGCAGTTTCAGCCCGTCGTAGCGGTACTTGTAGGCGGCGTCGGGCTGCCCGCACGCCACCTGGCGCACCCCTTCGCCGGACAGGGTCAGGCTCTCCGTGCTGTAGACGACAACCCCGGGCATGTCCGGCACCCGTGCCTCGACCTCGAAGCCGCGCCGCGTCCCGACCGCGCTCGAATAGTCGCCGACCGCCCAGAACAGGCCGATGCTGACCAGCAGGAACGCGGCCACCGACTCCGCGACGCCGAACACCGCGCCCTTGCGGCCACGGCCCGCGGTGACGCTCCACCGCCGCCACGCGAACGCCAACAGCACGACACCGGCCGCGAACCCCAACCCCGGCAGGCCCGGGTAGGCACGCCACGGCCCCGGGTCTACCGTGATCGGCACGGTCACCGCGAGCAGCGCCAGGCCCAGCACGGCGGCGACCGGCGTGCAGACCCGCAGGAACGCCCCCCACCGCCGCGCCGACAGCCGGGTGCGCAGGTACCGGGCCAGGAACGTGACGACCAGGACGGCGATCGCGATCGCGGCCAGCGGCAGGAACAGCCCGTCCGCGCCGCGGGCCAGGATCTCGTCCGGTGTCTGGCTGAGCAGCGTGTAGTGCACCCGGAAGTGGGCGAAGAAGACCTGCGTGGCGACCAGGCCGAAGAAGTACAGCAGCGCCGTGAGCAGCGTCGTGTTGGCGACCACGGACGCCACGATCCGCAACGCCCGCGCCGGTCCGGTCCGCGGCTCGACCGGGTCGGGCGCCGCCGGCGCTGTCGCCGCGGCCCGGCGCGTCACCACGGCGGTCACCGTCCGCTACCCGTCGTCCCGGGCGTCGCGGTCTCGGGCGTCGCGGTCTCGGGCGTCGCGGTCTCGGGCGTCGCGGTCTCGGGGACGGGGTCGGGGGTGGGGTCGACGGGAAGCTCGGGCGGCACCTCGTCCGGGGGCACCTCGTCCGGCGTGGTCTCGCCGAAACACCGGGCCCCGAGGTGGATCGTGACGGTGCCACCGGGGTACACCGGCGGCGGTGAGACCGACTCGACGCAGTCCCGGCTGCCCGGCGGCGAGGTGACGATCCTGATGCCGCACAGGTCCGCACCGCAGTTCGCGGCCCGCAGGTCGGCCGCGACCCCCTGCCTCACGACCTCCGCCTCCAGGCCGACCAGCTCGGTGACGTCGTACGTGATCGGACTGCCCGGCACCCCCGGCAGATCGGTCTTGCGCGGCGGCACGTACGGGGTGGTGTGGTGGGAAACCGGCGGCTCGGGCCGGGTCCCCGGCTGCTGCGGCGTGCCACCCGACGGCTCACCCGGTGTGCCACCGGGCGTGTCAACCGCGGTCCGACCGGGCGGCACCGACCCCGTCGACTGGACCGCGTCCACCCGCTGCGCCGTCGGCCTCCCCGGCACCCCCGCACAACCGACCACCACCGCGCACACGACGATCGCGGACGATCCTCCGGTCAACCACCTCATCGGATCTCACCGCCCCCGTTGCTCCTTCTGGGTTCACCCATTAGGAGGTTCGACGCAACGGCTGAATACACGCCGAGGTCATGCGAGCGTGCGCAGCACCTCTTCCACCCGCGGCTTCCACGGCCAGTTGGCCGCGTTGTCCGGGCAGCGCAACGCCAGCTCCCACACCCTGCGCGCACCGGCCTCGTCACCGAGCCCGGCCAACGCGCGGCCGTAGTAGTACAGGTCCCGGGCCAGTTCCTCGCGGTGCGCGGGCGGATCGCCCAACTCGTCCGCGAGCAACCCGCCGAACAGCTCCGCGCCGAGCCCCCAGTCCCCCGTCACGACCGCCGCACGGGCCCGGTGCCTGGTGAGCAGGTCGTTGCGGCCGCTCTCGTTGATCCACGGGTCGTCCGACAGCGTCGCCAGGCACTCGGCGACCCGGGCGGTGTCCTCGGTGAACAGCGCCAGGTCCAGCAGTTGCGCGTGGGCCGAGGCCGTCCAGCGCGTCAAGTGCGGGCTGCTCACCTCGCCACCGGTGAACAACGCCAGCGCCTCCTCGTGCGCGGCGCGGTAGACCTCGTGCTCCACGGTGCCGCTCAGCAGGGCCACGCGCATCGCGACCAGCCGCGAGAACGCCGCGCCGACCCGGTCACCCGCCTGCTCCGCCGCCTCCACCGACCGCGCGAACCACGACGCCGCCCGCTCGTGCTCCCCGTGCAGGAACTCCAGGTAAGCCAGCTCGTAGTACAGGACCGCACGCTGACGCGTCGAGGTGATCCGGTCGATGTCCTCCACCGCCGCCACCGCCTCGACCAGCAGGCGCCGGGCCTCCTCGAGATCGGCGGGCACGCCGGTGCGACGCAGCCTGGTCGCCTGGCCGTGGGAGAACGCGAGCAGCGCGACCGACCGGCGCTCCTCGTCCGCGACCGCGCCCGCGAGGTAGTCCGGGTCGGTGAGCCTGTCCAGGACGTCCCGGTTCAACCCGGCCGCGACCGGCCGGTACCCCAGCGCCGCGTGCAGCGTGTTCGACAGGTCCGGCACGCCGTCGTCCACCAACCGCGCAACCACACCGGCCAACCCGGCGGCGATCGCCGAGCCGGCCGAAGTCGACTCACCGCCCAACGCCGCGTAGGCGTCGACGTAGTCGGTCAGCACCGCGTCCACCCCATGCCGTCGCGCCTTGGCCAGACCGTGGTCCGGCGCCGCGAGCAGCGCGGTCAGCGCGCGGACGCAGTCGGCCCGCACCTGCGGCGACCCGGCGAGCCGGATCCCCGCGACCAGGTGGGCCGCGGTGTGGTCGAGGGCGTAGTCGTCCGCGCAGGACGCCCAGTCGGACCCCCAGCGGTCGATCAACCGTGCGGCGACCAGGTAGTGGTTCTCGTCGGCGTCCACCTGCCAATGATCCATCATCGGCCGATCTTCCGGCGAGGTGAGGAACTCGGCGAAGCTCACATGGCACACCCGCAGCCCGTCACCGTCCCGGACCAGCAGCTGCCCGAGGTGGTCCAACGCCCGCACCGCCTCCCGCTTGCGGCCCGTCAACCCCGCCAGGTGGAGCAGCGCCGCCCGCGGCAGCGGGGCACGCGCCACCGCCAGCACGTCCAGCAGCGGACGGCACACCTCGTCCCAGAACCGCAGCCCCACCGGCGCCTCACGCCGCTCGACCGCACGCAGGACCAACACCAGGAAGTACTCGTAGAACCCGTCCAGCCCGCTCGGCAGCACCTCGAAGTCCGCCAACGCGGCCACCCTCGTGGCGTCACCCGCCTCGGCCGCCTCCCGCAGCGCCGCACCCCACAGCGCCAAGTACAGGAAGTTGCCGTCCGCCCGGTCGGCGATGCGGCGGGCGAGCCGGTCCGCACCGGCGGCGCGCACCACCGGCAGCCCCGCCACCACAGGATCCGCGAGCAGGGTCCGGGCGTGCCCGGCCAGGTCCCGCCGGACCTCCTCCACCGCGGCCTCGATCGCCTCCTCCCGGATCCAGCTCCCCTGGCCCCGCCGGAACCGCTCCAGCAGCCGTTCGTCCGGCCGCGCGGACGCCACCACCCGCACGTTCCCCGGCAGCTCCGGCACCTCGGCCAACCAGTCCAGCACGTCGGCGGCCTCCGCACCGGTCGCCCGGAACCTCAACTCGTCCAACGCGTCCACCAACACCACCACCAGCGCGTCCGGCTCCTCCACGGCCAGCCGCCGCGCCGGGTCCAGCAGCGCGAACTCCTGCAGGTCGGGCACCGGGAGCAACCTGGTCTCCGACACCACCAGCCCCACCTCGACGCCGACGACCTCGCCCGACACCACGTCCGCCCGCTGCGCCACCCGCATCGCCGTGTGCCGGAACGGCGACACCTTCAGCACGTCGACCCGCACGCCGACCGCCCGCCCGCGCACCTCCCCCACCGTCTGCTCCACCCGCACGTCCACGTCCGCGCCCATCACCCCGGGCTTGAGCGCGGCGAGCTGGTTGCCCAGCCGGATCAGCAGCGACTTCGCGTCACCACCCGCCGGCGGACCGCCGCGCAGCCCGGACAGGAAGTACCGCGGCGACACGCCGTAGCGCCGCGCCAGCCACGCCAGCACCGTGCTCTTGCCCGTGCCCGGACCGCCCAGCAGCAGCACGAACCGGCACCCCGGGTCCCGGAAGTGCCGCTCGATCCGGTCCAACAGCCAGGTCCGCTCCACCAGGCCGCGCGCGAGGTGCGCCTCCACCACGTCGTCGAAGAGCAGCTCGGCCCCGGTCAGCCCGGATAACCCCGGATCGGTCAACCCCCGATCCGATCCACGTCCACACCGATCACCTCGGCGCCCTCACCGACCTCGTTCACCCGCACCGACGCGCGCACCGTCGCGCCACCCTCGATGGCACGCGCCCGGACCGCCGCCGCGTACCCGGCCACCACGTCCACGTCGATCTCACCCTCGACCACCGGCCCCGACGCCGCCCGCGGCTCACCGCGGAACGTGATGCGCTGCCCGTACACCGCCTCCAGCAGCCGCCGCACCGCGTCCGCCGACTCCAGCAGGTCCCGATCGTCGGAGGCGACCTCCTCGACACCGTCGGCGTAGTCCTGCAGCTTGCGCCGCAACTCCTTGAGGTCCGGCTCGACCCGCTCCAGCACCGCGCCGTCGGCGCGCAGCGGCAACCGCAGCTCACCGTCCAACTCCGGCACCTCCGCCGGCTCCACCTCCAGCGCGGACGCCTCGTCCCGGCGCGCCCGACGCCGCCGCAGCAGCTCCGTCGCCTGGCCGTACAGGAACTTGATGCCCTCGGTCAGCGCCGCGGCGCCGAGCACCGAGAGCGCGAGCGGATCCGTCACCCTGCCCCCTCCCCTATCTGGTGATCAGGAGGGTAGTACCGATCAGACGTTGCGCCGGTACTGGCCACCCACCTCGAAGAACGCCTCGGTGATCTGACCCAGCGTGCACACCCGCGCCGCGTCCACCAGCACCGCGAACACGTTCTCCCCCGACGCCGCCGCCTCCTTCAACCGCCGCAACGCGGGCTCCGCCTCCGCCGCGTGCGCCGCGGCGAACGCCCGCGTCCGCTCCACCTGCGACCGCTTCTCCTGCTCCGTCGCCCGCGCCAACTCGATGGTCACCTGCTCCCGCCCACCGTCCTCCGGCAGGAACGTGTTCACCCCGATCAACGGCAGCGAACCGTCGTGCTTGCGCTGCTCGTACCGCATCGACTCGTCCTGGATCCGACCGCGCTGGTACCCCGTCTCCATCGCACCCAGCACACCGCCGCGCTCGGAGAGCCGGTCGAACTCCGCCAGCACCGCCTCCTCCACCAGGTCCGTCAACTCCTCGACCACGAACGAACCCTGCAACGGGTTCTCGTTCGCCGACAGGCCCCACTCCTTGTTGATGATCAACTGGATCGCCATCGCCCGCCGCACCGACGACTCCGTCGGCGTCGTGATCGCCTCGTCGTACGCGTTGGTGTGCAACGAATTCGTGTTGTCGTACAGCGCGCACAACGCCTGCAACGTCGTCCGGATGTCGTTGAAGTCCATCTCCTGCGCGTGCAACGACCGACCCGACGTCTGCACGTGGTACTTGAACTTCTGCGACCGCTCGTTCGCCCCGTACCGCTCCCGCATCGCGACCGCCCAGATCCGCCGCGCCACCCGGCCGATCACGCTGTACTCGGCGTCCATGCCGTTGGAGAAGAAGAACGACAGGTTCGGCGCGAAATCGTCGATGTCCATCCCCCGCGCCAAGTACGACTCCACGTAGGTGAACCCGTTGGCCAGCGTGAACGCCAACTGGCTGATCGGATTCGCCCCCGCCTCGGCGATGTGGTAGCCCGAGATCGACACCGAGTAGAAGTTGCGCACCTTGTGCGCGATGAACCACTCCTGGATGTCGGCCATCATCCGCAACGAGAACTCGGTCGAGAAGATGCAGGTGTTCTGCCCCTGGTCCTCCTTGAGGATGTCCGCCTGCACCGTGCCGCGCACCGTCGACAACGCCCACGCCTTCAGCTCTTCCGCCTCCGCCCCCGACGGCTCGCGGCCGTGCTCCGCGCGGAACTTGTCGACCTGCTGGTCGACCACCGTGTTCAGGAAGAACGCCAGGATCGTCGGCGCCGGACCGTTGATCGTCATCGACACCGACGTGGACGGCGCGGTCAGGTCGAACCCGTCGTAGAGCGCCTTCATGTCGTCCAGCGTCGCGATCGACACCCCCGACGTACCGATCTTGCCGTACACGTCCGGCGGGGTGTCCGGGTCACGCCCGTACAACGTCACCGAGTCGAACGCCGTCGACAACCGGGTCGCCTCCGACCCCTTCGACAAGTACTTGAACCGCCGGTTCGTGCGGAACGCGTCACCCTCGCCCGCGAACATCCGCGCCGGGTCCTCACCGTCCCGCTTGAACGGGAACACCCCCGCCGTGTACGGGAAGTGACCCGGCAGGTTCTCCTTGCGCAGGAACCGCAGCAACGTGCCGTCGTCCTCATAACGCGGCAACGACACCCGCCGCACCTGGTTACCCGACAACGTCTCACGGGTCAGCTTGGTGTGGATCTCCCTGTCCCGCACCCGCACGACCATCTCGTCACCACTGTAGGCCTCCACCACCCGCGGCCACGACGCCAGCAGCTCCGCCGACACCGAGTCCACCCGCTTCTCCGCCGACTCCAGCAACGACGTGATCGCCGCCGTGTCGTGCCCCGCCGACGCCAACTCCTCCCGCGCCGCCCGCAGGTGCGCCACCCGCCGCACCGCGTCCACGTGCGTCTCGGTCGCCCGGTGATAGCCCCGCACCGTCTCCGCGATCTCGGCCAGGTACCGCACCCGCGTCGGCGGCACCACCGTCGCCGCCGACGTCGACACCTTGCCCGCCACCACCGGCAACGCACCCTCGGCCACGTCCAGCCCGCGCTGCGCCAACTCACCGCGCAAGTGCTGGTACAGAGCCGTCACACCGTCATCGTTGAACGTCGCCGCCGACGTCCCGAAGACCGGCATGTCCTCCCACGACGCCCCGAACGCCTCCCGGTTGCGCACCAACTGCCGCGCCACGTCACGCCGCGCGTCCTCCGCGCCCCGCCGCTCGAACTTGTTGATCGCCACCGCGTCCGCGAAGTCCAACATGTCGATCTTCTCCAGCTGCGACGCGGCACCGAACTCCGGCGTCATCACGTACAGCGAGAAGTCCACGAACGGCACGATCGCCGCGTCACCCTGCCCGATGCCCGGCGTCTCCACGACGACCAGGTCGAACCCGGCCGCCTTGCACGCCAGGATCGCGTCCGACAGGCCGTCCGGCACCTCCGACCCCGCCTTGCGGGTGGCCAACGAGCGGAAGAACACCCGGTCACCGTCCAGGCAGTTCATCCGGATCCGGTCACCGAGCAGCGCGCCACCGCCCTTGCGCCGGGTCGGGTCCACCGCCAGCACCGCCACCCGCAGCTTGTCCTGCTGGTCCAGCCGGAACCGGCGCACCAGCTCATCGGTCAGCGACGACTTGCCCGAACCACCCGTACCGGTGATGCCCAGCACCGGCACCGGACGCTCACCCGCCACGTGCACCATCCGGTCGCGCACGTCCGCCGGCAACGTGCCCGCCTCGATCAGCGTGATCGCCCGCGCCAGCACGTCCTCACCGCCGGTGAACAGGCCGTCCCACGACGACGGCGGACGCTCGGCCAACGGGTGGTCGCACGCCTCCACCATCGTGTTGATCATCCGGGCGAGCCCCAGCCGCTGCCCGTCCGCCGGGGAGAAGATCCGCGCCACGCCGCGCGAGTGCAGCAGCTCGATCTCCTCGGGCACGATGACGCCACCGCCGCCGCCGAAGACCTTGATGTGCTCGGCGCCGCGCTCGGCCAGCAGCTCGACCAGGTAGCTGAAGTACTCGACGTGCCCACCCTGGTAGGCGCTGATCGCGATGCCCTGCACGTCCTCCTGCACGGCCGCGGCGACGACCTCGCGCACCGACCGGTTGTGGCCGAGGTGCACCACCTCGGCGCCCTGGGCCTGCAGGATCCGCCGCATGATGTTGATCGCGGCGTCGTGCCCGTCGAACAGGCTGGCCGCGGTCACGAAGCGGACCGGGTGCAGCGGGGTGTGCAGCGGGGCAGCGGTCACGACTGACTCCTTCGGCAGCGCGGAACTGCCTCCAGATTACTAGGACATCCGTCTATCGGAAGTACGACGGAGTTGTGCGACGGGTCACCCCGTTCGCCCGTTCACCCGAACGTGCGCAAAATCGGGACGAATCGGACCTAAACCCGCCGACGACGATCGTTTTCCCAACCCTGGCCGCACCCCGCGCAGAACACGCGTGTAACTTCCGTCCAAACGGGGTAGAGGATCTTCCATGAGCAGCACACCTATCTACGACGAGCTGGCCGCCATCCTGCTCGCCGACCACCCTGGCACCGCCGACACGGCCGTCGCCGGGAAGCAGCAGGCCGAGCCTGCCGAGGAGCCGTCCAAGCAGGTCCGCACCGGCGGCCGACGGCGCAAGCCCGAACCGGACGCCTGACTCTTTATAGTCAGCACTGAAGCTATAGAGACCACTGGGGTCGAACGCGTGTTCGACCCTCGGGTTATGCTGGCGTCATGCAGGTGTCGCTGTTCGACGACGGCGCCGAAGCGCCCGCGCTGCGCCCGCTGACCGGCGTGCGGCGGACCGCGCTGGGCGACGGCGCGTGGGTCGACGTGCTCCCCGGCTGGCTGTCCGGCGCGGACGCGGTGTTCCGGCGCCTGGCCGCCGAGGTGCCGTGGCGTGCCGAGCGCAGGCAGATGTACGAGCGCGTGGTGGACGTGCCACGACTGCTCTGCTTCTACGACGAGCACGCACCGCTCCCTGATCCCGTGCTGACGCGCGCGCGGGACGAGTTGAGCGCCTGGTACGCCGAGGAGCTCGGCGAGCCGTTCCGCACCGCCGGCCTCTGCTACTACCGCGACGGCCGCGATTCCGTGGCCTGGCACGGCGACACGATCGGGCGAGCCTCGAGCGAGGACACGATGGTGGCGATCGTGTCCGTCGGCGCCCCGCGTGCCTTGGCGTTGCGCCCCCGGGGCGGCGGCACCACCGTGCGGTACGCGTTGGGGCACGGCGACCTGATCGTGATGGGCGGGTCGTGCCAGCGGACGTGGGAGCACGCCGTGCCCAAGGCGGCGAAGGCGGTCGGCCCCCGGATCAGCATCCAGTTCCGCCCGCGCGGCGTGCGCTGACGACTTAATCGGTTGACCTGGAATATTGCTGCTTGTCGCACCTGACCCGCGTCATTACCCTCCCTCTGGGAGCGCTCCCAGAACGTTGCGAACATCCTCGAAGGAGAGCGGTATGCGGCAACGGAGATCCATCTTCGGCGCTCTGCTCGCGGCTGCGGTAGCCGTCAGCGGAGTCGTCGCGGTGGCGACGGCGGGACAGGTCACGGCGGCCCCGGCCGGTGGTTACCTGCACACCGCGGGCAACAAGATCGTCGACAGCACCGGCGCGACGGTCCGGCTGACCGGCATCAACTGGTTCGGCATGGAGACCGACAACAAGACCTTCCACGGGCTGTGGTCCAACCGGACGTGGAAGCAGCAGCTCGACCAGATGGCGTCCCTGGGCTACAACACGCTGCGCGTGCCGTTCTCGAACGACGCGCTCAAGCCGGGCGCGACGGCCTCCGGCGTCAACGACTACGTCAACCCCGACCTGGTCGGGCTGTCGCCGTTGGAGATCCTGGACAAGGTCATCGAGTACGCGGGCCAGAAGGGGATGCGCATCATCCTCGACCGGCACCGCCCGACCAGCGCCGGCCAGTCCCCCCTCTGGTACACGGCGGCCGTCCCCGAGTCGACGTGGATCAACGACTGGAAGATGCTCGCCCAGCGGTACGCGGGCAACACCACGGTGATCGGCGCCGACCTGCACAACGAGCCGCACGCCGAGGGCACCAACCCCAACGCCACCGGCGCGTGCTGGGGCTGCGGCGTGGTGGAGCGCGACTGGCGGCTGGCCGCCGAGCGGGCGGGCAACGCGATCCTGTCCGTTCAGCCGAACTGGCTGATCTTCGTCGAAGGGGTGAGCTGCCCGAGCGGCGGCCTGTCCGACACCTGGGACAACGACCCGTCCAACGACGAGGACTGCGGCTGGTGGGGCGGCAACCTGTCCCAGGCGGGCCAGTACCCCGTCCGGCTCGACGTGCCCAACCGACTGGTCTACTCGCCGCACGAGTACGCGACGTCGGTGTTCGAGCAGAAGTGGTTCAACGCACCCGACTTCCCGGCCAACATGCCCGCCATCTGGGACAAGTACTGGGGCTACCTCTACAAGAGCAACACCGCGCCGATCATGATGGGCGAGTTCGGTTCCACGCTGGCCAACCCGAAGGACAAGGTGTGGCTGGAGAACCTGATGGCCTACACCGGCAAGGGCGTGAACGGCATGTCGTTCACCTACTGGTCGTGGAACCCCAACTCGGGTGACACGGGCGGCATCGTGGGTGACGACTGGACCACGGTCAACCAGGCCAAGCAGTCCATCCTCCAGCCCTACCTGATCCCGCCGACCGGTGGCGACACGATAACCACCACGACGACGACCACCACCACCACGACGACCACGACCACTACGTCCAACGGCTCGGGCGCGTGCAAGGCCGTGTGGCGCCAGGACAACGCGTGGCAGGGCGGGTTCCAGGGCTCGCTGACCGTGACCAACAGCGCCACCAGTGCCGTCAACCCGTGGCGAGTGGCCTTCACCCTGCCCACCGGCGTGACCATCGCCAGCGGCTGGAACGGCACCTTCAGCCAAACCGGAACGACGGTCACCGTCACCGCACCGACGTGGTCCCCTTCCCTCGCCGCCGGCTCTTCGGTCTCCCTGGGCTTCACCGCCAACGGCCCGGCAACCTCCCCGACCGCCGTCACCCTGTCCGGCTCCCCCTGCACCGCCTGACCCGAACGTTGAATTCAGGGGTCCCGAACGTGGGACACGCGCGTTCTGAACGTGGGACACGCGCGTTCTGAACGTGGGACACGCGCGTTCTGGACGTAGGACACGCGGGACCTGAACCGGCAGGCCTGGCGGGACGCTGTTCCCCGTCCGGCCTGCCGGCGACCACCGCACCCGCGCGGCTACGGGTGGGTGAGCGTGTCCATCAGCAGGTCCACGAAGTGGTCCATGTCGGCCAGCAGGCACGGCAGCTGCGCATGCTTGCCCGTGCACCCCTCAGCCCACCCACTACCGTCGCCGTAGTCGATGAACGTGTGCGGAATCCCCGCCGCCACCAGGTGATCCCGCGTCACGACGTTCGTCGCCCAAGCCCTGTTCTCGACCACGGCCACCAACGGGTCCACCGTCAGATCACCGCCGTTGCCCGTGTACATCGCCACGCCCATCCCCCGCAGCGACCCGACGTGCTGCGCCGGGCTCTCCCGGTTCCACACCCCGTCGAACGGCCAGATCGGCGGCCCGAAGATCGACTCCAGCGGCACCGTCGGCGTTCCGCTTCCGGCCAGCTGCGTGGTGGCGAGGACCGCCGCCCGCTGCTCCTGGCTCAACAGGTCCAGCCCGCCGGAGAAGCTGCCGACGTACGCGAACAGCTCCGGCCGGTGCTCCGCGTAATGGAATGCGCCGAAGCCGCCCATCGAGTGGCCCGAGATGGCCCGCCCATCACGCCGCGCGATCGTGCGGAGGTTCGCGTCGATGAACGGGATCACCTCATCGAGGTGGAACATCTCCCAGTTCTGCGGGCCGAGCGCCGCGGGCGGGTTCACCCAGTTCGTGTACCAACCCCGCCCGGAACCGTTGGGCGCCACCGTGATCAACGGGACGCCGACCGTCGTCTCCTCGAACAGCCGCTGGTTGGCGACGGTGTTCGGCCGGTCCGGGTGGCCGTGCAGGTGGTACTGGACCGGGTACCGGGTGGCGGCGGCCTGGTCGTAGCCCTCCGGCAGGGTCACCATGATCGCGTGCTCGCCGGACACCTGGCCGGGCAGCACCGAGTACGCCGGCACGTGGGCCGTGCGGACGGTGAACACGAACGTCCGCTGGTTGTCGTCCACCCACGCCGGCTGGCTGACCACCGTCAGCCCGAACCCGTCGGTGAACACCGGCGACGCACCATCTTCCGCCGCCGACGCGCCCGGCACACCGGACAGACCGAGCACACCCACCACCGCGAGGGCGACCAGTCGCCGCATCACGCCGCCACCTCGCACAGCGCCGAGTCCAGCACCTCGATGGAGACCGGCCGGGAAGCGGGCACGTTACCGTTGGTCACCAGCGACGCGAACCGGCCGTCCTCGGTGGTCAGCGTGATCGAGTAGTGCCCGTTGGGCATGGCGCCGTTGTGACCCCACGCCTCGCCGCCGCACGACAGCGCGATCCGGACCAGCGCGAGGCCGGTGGTGTGGTCCGGCGCGAGGGTCCGCCGCATCTCCGCGAGCCCCGCCGCCGAGACGACCCGGCCGTCGAGCAGTGCCTGGTAGAACTCCGCCATCTCCTCCAACGTGGACGCCATCGCGCCGGCGGTGCTCCAGGCGCTCAGCTCCGTGTTCGTGGTGCCCTCGGTCCAGAAGAAGAACGGGCCGAGCCTGCCTCCGACGTAGCCGGGCAGGTACGGGTCGGCCAGCGCCCGCGCACCCGGCGCCGGGAACGACGTGCTGGTCAGCCCGAGCGGTGTGACGACCCGGTCGGTGATCTCCTCGCGGACCGTGCGGCCGGTGAGCCGTTCGATCAGCAGGCCGAGCACGAGGTAGGCGACGTTCGAGTACCCGACGCCGGCGCCGGGCGCGAACTGGGCGGGCTCGTCCATCGCGGAGCGGACCAGCTCGGCCAGCGAGTACGTGCCGTCCGGGTTGGCCGCGGGGTCGCGCACGTCCCGCACCATGCCGCTGGTGTGCTGCAGGAGCTGGCGGACGGTGATGACGGTGCCGTCGTAGTTCCCGGTGAACACCCCCGGCAGGTATTGCCCGATCGGCGTGTCCAGGGCGACGCGGCCTTCGTCCACGAGCTGGAGCAGCACGGCCGCGGTGAACGTCTTGGTCTGGCTGCCGATCCGGAAGTGCTCGGTCGCCGTGATCGGGCGGTTCTGGCCGATCTTGGCCGTGCCGCTGCTCAACGTCCACGACCCGGTGTCGTCACCGGCGTACACGGCCGCGCCCGGTCCGGCCTGGGCCTGGTAGCGGTCGAGCACGGCCTGGGTCGCGGCGTGGTCGGTCTGCGCGACCGCGGTGACCGGCGTGGTCAACGCGCCGACAACGGCGAGGACGACACTTCCGGCGACTCCGGCCACCAGGCGACGGGTCTTGCCGCTCATGCGAGTTCCTCCGAGTCCTTCTCGTCCGCTTTGTCCACACCGACCAGTTTGTCGCCCGACGGCGCACCCGACTGGGCCTGCTCACCGATGAACGACACGACTTCCTTGACGACTTTGAGCGCGCCGAGCGCGGCTTCGACCAGCTTGATCAGGTTCTCGCCGCTGGCCAGCAGCTCGGCCAGCTTCCCGGCGATCTTCCCGCCGTACTCGACGGCGATCTGGACGCACTGCGGGATCGCCACGGCCAGGCTCTGCCCGAACGTCGCCGGTGCGGCGGCGAGCGCCTGGGTGATGATCGGCGTGATCTTGGCGACCGCCTCGGCGATGAGCGCGGTCACGGCGGCGACGACCTTGGCCACCACCTCGCCGGCCGCGATCATCGCCTTCGAGGAGGTCAGCGCGGTCTCCCCGATCGAGAGGATGCCGTCGGCCAGCTCGGTGCCGGTCTTGAGGTAGTCCGACGCGGACTGGCCGGACCACTCGCTGGTCTCGGCCGCGGTCGTCGACCGGTACTCCTCGGCCAGCGAGGTCGCGTCCCGCCCGGCGGAGTCGAACTCGCCCGCGCCCGAGGACACGGAGTCCGGGTCGCCGCGCAGCTGGCCGAGCGGCTCTTCCAGGAACGAGATCATCGGGGTGAGGAACCCGACTCCGGCGCTGTCCAGCGCGGACAGCGGCCGCTCGGTCGAGCTCATCGCGCCGAGCGGTGCGTCCGGGTCACCGGCCAGACCGCCCGACAGCCACTCCTTGCTGTCGACGGCGGCGCTGACGGACCGCAGCTCCGCGAGCAGCGCGGCGATCTGGCCCGCGTCCGGCGACGGGGTGCCTTCGCCCGACGACGGGGCGGCCACGTCCGGTGGCGTCACGGTGGGCTCGGGGCGGGGCAGTGTCGCCACCACTGGGGTCGTCACCACTGGGGGACCTCCGTGTCGATGCCGTCGAACGTGGCGGAACCGTCGCCGTCGGTGCGCTGGTACTGGTCGGCCACCTGTCGAAGACCGTCGCCGACCTGGTCCACGGCGGACGCGACGTGGCCGAACGCGCCCAGCGTCGTGGCCATCGCGCCGCCCAGCCCGGCGGTGAGGAACCCGGCGAACGAGCCGAGCGACTGCTCGCCGAGCGCGTCCGGCAGCCGGGTGCCGGTGCCGGCGAGCCGGTCGGCGTAGCCCGCGAGCCTGCCCGCGTGCCCGCGCAGCTGCTCGGGGTCGACGGTGAAGTTGCCCTGGTTCATCGCCCGACCTCCGCGGGCTGGTGCTCGGTGATCCGCGACAGCGCCTCGCCTTCGCCGAGGTAGCCGGACATCACCTCGTCCATCCGCGCGCCGGCCAGCCGCTGCGCCTCGCGGGCGGTGGCGACGATGAGCACGGACAGGGCGTCCGCCTCCAGCCGACGTGCGGCCGGTGTCAACGTCACGTCGTCGAGCAGGCCCCCGGCGTTGACGGTCACGCTGACCTCGCCGCGCGGCGAGGTCGCGGTCGCGCCCACCTCGCGCAGGCTCGCGCTCGCCGCACGGGCGCCGTGCGCCGCGCGTTCGAGGCGTTCCCGGTAGTCCGCCAGCCACTGCGTTGGGTCCATGGTCCTCCCCTTCCCTTGTGCCACTGTGGTTCTCCTGGTCGGCCCGGCCACCTAGGCGCGGGCGACCTCCGCGGTCTCGCCGAGCAGGCGGACGAGTTCGCCGTGCCGCAACGGGTTGACGCTCAGCCACCCGGCGTCGCCGCGGTCGACCCGGACCCGTCCTCGTGCGCTGTCCAGCCACGACACCTCGGATGGCCGGGTGACGGTCTCGCCGGTGCGGCGGACTACGCCCAGCTGTCCGCGACCCGCGACGGCCGGGAACAGGTCGACCAGCCGGTCGACCACGGTTTCGTCGCCGCCGTGCGCGCGGATCAGCTCACGCACGTGCCGTCGGGTGACCGGGTCGCCGTCCGGGTCGCCGAGCATCCCCAAGGCGCGCTCGACCACCCCGGGCGGCAGCGTGATCGGCATGGTGGACGCCGCCCGCACCTCGGGGATCAGGGCGGCGAGTTCGTCGGCCAGCTCGGTGGCCGGCACCGCCGTCACCCGGACCTCGCTCCCCCGCTCGTCCAGCGGCGCCTGGCGGCACACCACCGCCCGGTCCCGGTAGACCATGGCCACCGCGCCGGCGGCCTCGTGCGCGCCGATCACCACCACGTCGACCGCGGCCCGGTGCTCCCGCAACGCGGTGACCAGCTCGTCCGCGACGCCGACCGGTCCGGTCGCGGTGGCCAGCCCGCGGGCGCACAGCGCGTGGCCCGCGTCGGCGAGCAGTTCGTCGCGCTCGTGGGTGAACCGGCCGAACGACGGCACCCGGATCGGGAACGGGAACGCGACGCCGGCGTGGGTGGCGAGCAGGTCCAGTTCGACGGGCTCGAAGACGGCCTCGTGCTCGGTCACGGCGGTCACGTCGCCTCCCGACCCGACCGCTCGCCCGCGGCCCGCACGGACGCGCTCGCGTCGTCGTCCACCTCGGTGTAGGAGGCCTTGGCGTCGGACAGCACCTGCCGGAACGCCTCGACCTCGCGCTGCGCCGCGCTCACCTCACCGGCCAGGCCGGACTCCCCCGCCGCCTCGCGCAGCCGTTGCGCCAGCTCCACCGCGGGCGGCGCGGTGCCCAGCATCGGCTGCCGCTCGGCGAGTCGGCTCACCGCCGTCACCAGGTCGCCGGTCAGGTCGCCCAACCTCGTCAGCGTGGTGATCCGGTCCTCGATCAGGTCGAGCTCGACGTGGTAGCCCTGGCCCGCGTTCACGACTGCGCTCCCGTCGTCTGGCCGATGACCGCCGGGGTGGCCGGCTCCTCCACGGTGAACAGCCCGTGGTCGATCACCGGCATCCGGTTCTCGTGCCGTTCGTCGTCGCTGTCGGTGCGGCCGCCGATCGGCGCCGCCGCCATCGCCGCCTGTGCCGTGCCCCGGGTCGAGGACGAGTCGCCGGTGAGCGGCGCGCCCGGCATCCCGAGCACACCGGCCGCGCCGGGCAGCACGCCGACCCGCTGGCCGGGTGCGAGCGGCACGGCGTGACCAGTGGGCGGCGGGGAACCACCGATCACCGGTCCCACGCCCATCCCGGACCCCAGGCCCGCGCCTCCTCCGAGGAGACGGGGCCACGGCACGCCGCCGTGTCCGCCCGTGGTCGGGCCGCCCGGCACCCCTCCGGCCGCCGGCCCGACCACGCGGGTCGTCTGGGAGGCGGGCGGGATCGCCCCCCGTGCCCCGTCGATCAGCTTGCTGCCGCCCACGAGGCTGGACTCGTAGGCCTGCATCGCTCGGATGGCCTCGGCCTTCTGCTGGTCCGCGGTGGCCGCGCCGAAGTAGAAGCTGAACCCGGCGTCGCCCACCGCGCCGAACGCCGTGCCCATGCCGGACGTGGTCGTGGTCGGGGTGAACATCGAGGCGAAGTTCGGCAACGTCGGCGGCGTGTAGAAGGACGACGGCGACGGGATCGACGGCATGGCCGGTATCGACGGAATGGCCGGAAGGGGTGGGATGGGCGGCAGGAACGACGTCGATGGCGCGGACGGCATCGACGACGTCGTGAACGTCGGCCCGGTCGGGAACGTCATCGCGCTCGGGGCCGCCGTCACAGCTGGTGGCGGTGGCGCGAAGCTCGGGAACGCCATGCTGAAGCCGGAGCGCGTGGTGGTGTCCTGATCACCGGCCGACGGTGTGGCGGGTTCGGCGGGTGGCGGCGGCATCATGGCCCGCGCCCGCGCCAAGGCGTCGGCGGCTTCCTGCGCGGCGGTCTGCCCCGCGTGCGCCAACTCGCTGATCTTCTCCACCCGCGCGGCCAGCGCCGCCAGCCGGTCGGCCGCTTCCTCCGCCGCCGGGCCGTGCCAGCTGTCGAGCAGCGCGACCCGCTGCTCGCGCAACACCTGGGCGTGCGTGTCCAGCGCCAGGCGGTGCTGCGCCCACTCGGTGGCCACCACGCTCACGTCCGCGACGTCCGCGTCCTGCCACAGCATCCGGTACAGCTCTTCGTGGCTGTACGCCTCCCAGTTCACCGCACCCGCGGTCGGCACCGGTTCCTTGTCACCAGACACCCGCGATCCCCCTCCCACAGCCGGCCCGTCACCGACGCCGCCAATGCTCACGAAGGGGAGGCGGCCATGGACAGGCCGTGTACCGGCCATGTGTGGCCGGTACCGCTGAACTGGGAAAACAACCGGAGAACAGGTCAGCCGAGGCCGCGGTAGCTCTCCGTCAGGTGATCTTGGAGGCGGGCGTGGCGGAACTGGTAGACCGCGCCCGCACGGCGCAGCACGCCCCGCCGATAGGCGTCGTCGAGGAACGCCTGCACGGCCCACGGCAACCGGCCGGTCAGCGGCAGCCAAAAGCGGGCGAACACGACCCACTGGCCCCACGCGGTCATGCTGATCACGTAGCCGAACCCGCCGCCGAAGCCGCCGACGAGCCCCAGTGCCGCCGCCGCGATGCCCGGCCAGGAGATCGTGAGCCCGAACGGCCCGCCGCCCGGCAACGACATCAACGCCAGCGCGACGAGCCAGGTCGCGCCCGCGAAGAACACCGCGAACAACGGCGCGAAGAACGCGACCTGGAGCAGCACCGTCTTCCGGTTCGCCCGCAGCAGGCCCGCCGGGCTCGCCGCCGAACGGAGGTCCAGCGGCGACTCGCCCGCCGCGATCATCCCGAACGCGAGCGCCGCACCGATCGCGAACACCGTGGCGAACACGCCCGAGTCGACCACGAGCACCGCCGGTGACACGCGCGAGTCCCCGAACAGCATCTTCACCAGCGCCATGAGCAAGCCGTAGGAGCCGCCGACCAGGGCGCCGAACAGCAGCCCCATCCGGGCCCTGACCCCCACCCGCCGCCACTTCACCCCGGAACCGGCCCGCAGGGCGAGCCGGAACCGGACGGGTTCGAGCGGCTGGACCCGCGCCAGGTGCGAGTGCACCAACCCGAACGGCACCCCGGCGAGCAGTCCGACCACGGCGCCGAGCCCGACCACCTTCGGGGTGACACCGCCGATCAGGAGGCTTTCGATCACCACGTCACCCAGCCAGACGCCGGCGAACACGAACAACGCGACCGCCAGCGCCCTCGTGCGCCGGCGGGCGGAGGTGCCGAGCCGCCACCACGCCAGGTCGTGCGTGCCCAGACGGCTCAGGTGGTCGGCGAGGTGGCCGAGCCAGCGCCGGACGTGGTCGGCGTCGTAGGCCCGCGCGCCCCGCCGTTCCTGGTACACGGCAGGCACGAAACCGCCGAGCAGGTGCCGTTCGATCGACTCCCGACCACCGAACCGGTCCACGTCGACCAGTTCCGCCGGGTCGTGGCCGGGGGTGTCGCTGTAGATCCGACGGGCGAGCGCCACCATCAACGGCGTGGTCAGCACGGCCGCGAGGGCGCTGTCCGGCTGTTCCCGCACGTGGTCGAGGACCGGCTGCCACACGGTGCCGGCGTCGCCGGTCTCACCGGTGGTGCGCGGCAGGTAGTCGGCGACGTCGTCCGCGGTGAGGTCGACCAGCTCCACCGCACCGGCGGCGCGGAGCACACCGGTGGCCTCGACCGCGGTCCGGTACTCGTCCACCCGGCTGGTCAGCAACAGCGGCAGGGTGGTGGCGTTCAACGCGGCCAGCGCCGCCCGGTGCAGACCGCCCGCCACCTCGTCGAACCCGTCCAGCACGGGCAGGACGCGGTGCGCGTCGACCAGTGCGGCGGCCAGCGTCGACCCGCCGGGACCGGGCGCGGCGAGGCCGGGGTGGTCGCGCACGAGCTGGTCGGCGAGCCAGTCGCGCAGCTCGGTGCGGACCGGGTTCCACGAGCCGAGGCCGAAGATCACCGGCACCGGGTCGGCGGGCGCGCGGGTGGCCAGCAGGTCGAGCACGAACCGCGTGGTGAGGATCGTCTTGCCCGCGCCCGCCCGCCCCAGCACGATCAACCGGCACGACGGGATCCGCCGGTAGACCTCCACGACCTGGTCCAGCCGCCCGGTCAGGTCGAGCGGGCGGGACGCCTGACCCGGCTTCGCCAGCCGGATGTTGGCCCAGTTGTCCCGCAACCCCTCCGGCGCCGGGCGCCAGCGCACCGGCAGCGGCACCGGGTCGTGCACCTGCTGCTGCTCCTCTTCCCGCCGCCAGCGGGCGTGCACCGCGTACGCGAGCGCGTCCGTCGCCTCGACCAGCGGGTCGGCGGCCAGCGCCGGGCCGGGTGCCGACACCCTGCTCGCGGCGGGGACGACCGGCTCCGGCCCGTCCGCGTCCTCGTCCGGGTCGGCGTGCTCCGCGTGCCCGGCGGCGGTGAACAGCTCCGCGCGCTCGGCACCGTCCAGGCGCAACGCGTCGGCCAGCAGGCGCACCGTGCGCACCTGCGGGTTGCCCCGCTGCCCGGTCTCCAGGCCGCGGACGGTGCGGACACCGAGGCCCGCGCGCTCGGCCAGGTCGTCCTGGCTCAACCCGGCCCGCTGCCGCCATCGCCGCAGTAGAGCGCCGAACCGGCTCGTCACACCCAACCCCCACCGCCACGCGCGCCGAACGCGCGCGACGTCATCGACCGGACACAGTCGGCCCACGCCCCGGCGGGCCGAATCCTGGACACCGGCCACGCCTCGGTGGCACCGGACCGTCACCCGGAGCCACGTGATCGACACGACCGCCCCTGAAGTTACCCGGTGGTACCACCCGGCACGGGAGCTTGATCGTTCTTGCGCGGATCTCCTTCCACCGCATGGCGTCCGCCGGATTCGACGGACCGGCGGCGTGATCGACGCGCACCAGGCGAAGGTGGCGCCGCGGCCGACAGCTCGGCCACGGCGGGTGGTCGTCGCCCCACTCCACGAGCGCCGGGACCACCGGTGTCAGCTCACGTCCCTTGGCGGTGAGCCGGTACTCGGAGGGAATTCCCGGCGCTCAGGCGCCGTCCGCCGGGCGTGGCGGTTCCGCGTCCGGCGCACGGTCGGGCACTCGGTCGGGGTCGTCGGGCCGGTCCGCGAGGGCGGGCCGCGGCGAGGAACGGCGGTCGGCGACCTCGCTGAGGTAGCGCAGCACGACCGCGACGGCGGCGACGACCGGCACGGCGAGGAACGCGCCCGCGATGCCGTAGAGGGTGCTGCCCGCCGTCACGGCGAGCAGGACCACGGCGGCGTGCAGGCGCAGGCTCCGCGACTGGAGCACCGGCTGGAGCACGTTGCCCTCCACCTGCTGCACCACCACCACGATCACCAGCATGATCAGGGCGGTCGTCGGGCCGTTGCTGACCAACGCGACGAGCACGGCCAACGCGCCCGCGATGAACGCGCCCACGATCGGCACGAACCCGCCGAGGAACGTCAACGCCGCCAGCGGCACGGCCAGCGGCACGCCGAGCACCACCAGGCCGAGGCCGATCAGCACCGCGTCCACCAGGCTCACGATCGCCTGGGTGCGGATGAAGTCGCCCAACGTCGTCCAGACCCGTTCCAGCACGACGGTCACGTGCCCGCCGGCGCGCTCGCCGATCACACCGCGCAGCCACGGCGTGAACCGCGGTCCGTCCTTGACGAACAGGAACGCCAGCAGCAGCGCGACGATGCCGGTGACGATGCCGGACGTCACGGTGCCGACCCCCGTGAGCAGGCTGTCCGCGATCGACCCGACGCTGGAGCGCAACTGGTCGATGCCCTGCTGCAGCAACTGGTCGAGCTGGCCCTCGCCGAGGTTGAGCGGCGGGCCGGCCGCCCAGTCGAGGGCCTGTTGCAGGGCACGGGTGGCGCTGTCGGCGATCTCGGGCACACCGGACACGATCGACGTGGTGATCAGCGCCAGCACGCCGCCGAGCACGATCAGCCCGCCGAGCACCACGAGCGTCGCGGCCAGCGCGGCGGGCACCCCGCGCGAGCGCAGCCACCGGGCGGGCGGCCACAGCACGGTGGTGATCAGCAGGCCGAGCAGGACCGGCATCACCACCACCCACAGCCGGCCGATCAGCGTCCACAGCAGCCAGAAGCCGATCGCGACCAGCGCCAGGCGGGCACTCCACCGCGCCATCCAGGTCACCGCGTGCCCGATGGTTTGACCGCGATCGGTCCAGCGGCGGTCTTGTGCGCTCACGTCCACCCATCCCCTCCACCGCGTCGCGCGCCCTGCGGCGCCTGTGCGGCAGCCTGCCAGAGCGGACCGCGCGAGTGGTGCCGCCTCGCCCCGTGTCAAGGTCCGCACCAGTGTTCGTCCGACGAACCTCGACCCGTCGCCGGGAGGCCTGAGGCCGTAGCGGGACGTAGGCTCTCTCGACGTGAGCGACACTTCGGCCGCCGCGGCGGACACCGGGAACCCCGAGCACCAGCAGGGTGGGAAGTACTCGGTCAAGGGCAAGGAGTACACCCGCGACACGCGGTACATCACGACCCGGGTCACGGCGGACGCGCGGGACGGGTTCCCGGTCGAGGCCGGGCGGTACCGGCTGGTCGCGGCGCAGGCCTGTCCGTGGGCCAACCGGTCGATCATCGTGCGGCGGCTGGTGGGGCTGGAGGACGCGATCTCGCTCGGGTTGCCCGGCCCGACGCACGACGAGCGGTCGTGGACGTTCGACCTCGATCCCGGTGGACGCGACCCCGTGCTGGGGATCGAGCGGTTGCAGGAGGCGTACTTCAAGCGCGACCCCGACTACCCGCGCGGGATCACGGTGCCGGCGATCGTGGACACGACGACCGGCGCGGTGGTGACCAACGACTTCGCGCAGATCACGCTCGACCTGTCCACCGAGTGGCGGGAGCACCACCGCGACGGCGCGCCCGACCTGCTACCCCAGCGCCACCGCGACGAGATCGAGGCGGTGAACGAGCGCGTCTTCACCGAGGTCAACAACGGGGTCTACCGGTGCGGGTTCGCGGGCACGCAGGAGGCCTACGACGACGCCTACGCCCGGCTGTGGACCGCGCTGGACTGGCTGGAGGACCGGCTGGGCAGCCGCCGCTACCTCGTCGGCGACACGATCACCGAGGCCGACGTCCGCCTGTTCACCACGCTCGTCCGCTTCGACGCCGTCTACCACGGCCACTTCAAGTGCAACCGGAACAAGCTGGCCGAGATGCCGGCGCTGTGGGCCTACGCCCGCGACCTGTTCCAGACGCCCGGGTTCGGCGACACGGTCGACTTCGCCCAGATCAAGCGGCACTACTACGTCGTGCACTCCGACATCAACCCGAGCGGGATCGTGCCCGGCGGGCCGGACCTGTCCGGTTGGGTGACGCCGCACGGCCGGGAGGCGCTCGGCGGTCGACCGTTCGGCGACGGCACGCCGCCCGGCCCGGTCCGTGACGGCGAACGGGTGGATTTCGCGCACACGCCTCTGCGGTGAGGTGGCCCGGACGGGCACTGAACGTTGAACTCGGGGGTCCTGGACGTAGGACACACACGTTCTGAACGTAGGACTCTCGCGTTCTGAACGTAGGACACGCGGGCGGGGTCAGGGGGAGGGTGGCGGGCTGGTGCTCTCGCGGACCACCAGCTCGGTGGCGAGGTCTATGCGCTCGTTCGGCGGGCGCTCGCCGCGGGCCAGGCTGAACACCATGTGGGCCGCGGTGGTCGCCATCTCCCGCAGCGGCTGCCGCACCGTGGTCAGTTGAGGCCCTATCCACTCGGAGACCGACAGGTCGTCGTAGCCGACGATCGACAGGTCGTCCGGAATGGACAGTCCCAGCTCCCGCGCCGCCCGCATCACGCCCAGCGCCTGGAAGTCGGAACCCGCGAAGATCGCGGTCGGCCGGTCGGGACGGCTCAGCAGCGCCATCCCGTGGCTGTACCCGCCCTGCACGTAGAAGTCGCCGTAGCGCACGAAGTCCGGGTCCACGACGACGTCCGCGTCCTCCAGCGCGCTGCGGTACCCGTCGACCCGCGCACGGCTGCACAGCATGGTCGTCGGACCCGAGATCACCGCGATCCGGCGGTGCCCGAGGGAGAGCAGGTGCCGAGTGGCGGCGAGCCCGCCCGCCCAGTTCGCCGAACCCACCGTCGGCACGCCGGGCGGCGGCTCCCCCGCCGTGTCCACGAACACGAACGGGATGTTGCGCGTGGCGAGCTGACGGCGTTGCTCGGCGTCCAGCCCGGCCAGCACCAGGATCACCCCGAGCGGTCGGCGGGCCAGCAGGTCGTCGAACCACTCGCGGCGCGGCCGGTGCTCGCCGCCGAGCTCGGACAGCACCACGGCGGCGCGCTCGTTCGCCGCGGCCAGCTCGACACCGCGGATGATCTCGGTCGACCACGCCGAGTGCATCTCGTGGAACACCAGGTCGATGAGCGCGGGCCGCGACGACTGGCGCGCCCGTCGTCGTCGGTACCGGTGCTGTTCGATGATGCTCTCCACGCGGGCGCGGGTGTCCGGTGCGACGTCCGGCCGTCCGTTGAGGACCTTCGAGACGGTCGGAATGGACACACCCGCCTCGGCCGCGATGGACGAGATGGACGCGGCGCCCTTCACCGTCTTCTCCGGCACGGCGCCGACGGCGTCCCGCTCTGTCGACGAACTCATGCTGCCCCCTGTTCGCGTCGCGGTCCGCGCCTCGCACACCGGATCTAAAGTTTCGACGGCCGAGCGTAAAGGTTCGACCTTTCGACCACCAGCATGGCAGCTCCAGGCGTCGATCTTTGACGTAACCGGTTCAGAAAACCAGCGCTTTTCCAGGCCTGTTCATACCTGTGAACTGCGAAGACACAGGAAGGACACGGACTGTTGACGTCTTCGAGAGATCCTCCTACGGTCTCCCCACCAGATCGGCGTGTCGGAAAGTACTTCGATAGTTTCGGTCTTCACGCGGACGTGAGCGGGGGTACCTGGTCGATGATGAACAGGACGACGGAGGTCGCGACGACGCCGGTTGGCGACGCCGTTCCGACTGCCGCCGACCGGCCGAACGCGGTGTGGCGGGACGTCTCCCGGCCCGTCGCCGAACGGGTCGACGCGCTCGTCGAGGCGATGACGCTCGACGAGAAGCTCGCCCAGCTCGTCGGGGTCTGGGTCGGCGCGGACCCCTCCGGCGCCGGTGTCGCACCGCACCAGCACGACATGACCGCCGACCCCGTGATGTGGGAAGAGGTCATCGCCTCCGGTCTCGGCCAGCTCACCCGCCCGTTCGGCACCCGCCCGGTCGAGCCGGTCGCGGGCGCCCGCTCGCTGGCCGCGTCGCAGCGGCAGGTGGCCGACGCCAACCGGTTCGGCATCCCGGCGCTGGTGCACGAGGAGTGCCTGACCGGGTTCGCCGCCTGGCAGGCCACCGCCTATCCCGCGCCGCTGGCCTGGGGCGCGTCGTTCGACCCCGACCTGGTGGCCGAGATGTCCGGCCTGATCGGCCGCTCGATGCGGGCGGCGGGCGTGCACCAGGGGCTGGCGCCGGTCCTGGACGTCACCCGCGACTACCGCTGGGGTCGCACCGAGGAGACCATCGGCGAAGACCCCTACCTCGTCGGCACGGTCGCCACCGCCTACGTGCGGGGACTGGAGCGGTCCGGCATCGTCGCCACGCTCAAGCACTTCGCCGGTTACTCGGCCTCCCGCGCCGGCCGCAACCTCGCCCCGGTGGCCATCGGCCCGCGCGAGTTCGCCGACGTGATCCTGCCGCCGTTCGAGATGGCCGTGCGCGACGGCGGCGTGCGCTCGGTCATGCACTCCTACTCCGACGTCGACGGCGTGCCGTCCGCGGCCGACGCGGGGCTGCTCACCACGCTGCTGCGCGACACCTGGGGTTTCGACGGCACCGTGGTCGCCGACTACTTCGCGATCAAGTTCCTGCAGACCCTGCACGGCGTGGCCGAGGACGAGGCGCACGCCGCCGCGCTGGCCCTCGCCGCGGGCGTGGACGTCGAACTGCCGACCGTGCGCTGCTACGGCGCGCCGTTGCGCGGAGCGGTCGAGCGCGGCGACGTGGACGAGGCGTTGGTCGACCGGGCGTTGCGCCGGGTGCTCCGCCAGAAGGTGGAACTGGGGTTGCTCGACCCGGACTGGTCGCCCGTGCCGCAGGACGTGGACGAGCTCCGGCTCGACTCCCCGGAAGCACAGGACGTGGCGCTGCGCCTGGCGCGGGAGTCCGTAGTGCTGTTGGCCAACGACGGTGTCCTGCCGCTGCGGCCGGGCGTGCGGCTCGCCGTGGTCGGCCCGCTCGCGGACGACCCGATGGCGATGCTGGGCTGCTACTCGTTCCCCGCGCACATCGGCGTGCACCACCCCGACGCCGGGCTCGGCCTGGAGATCCCGACCGTGCTCTCCGCGCTGCGCGACGCGGCGGGCGGCGCGGTGACCCACGCGAAGGGCTGCGAGGTCTCCGCCGAACCCGACGCCGGTGACATCGCCAAGGCGGTGGCGGCGGCACGGGACGCGGACGTGTGCGTCGTCGCGGTCGGCGACCTGGCGGGGCTGTTCGGGCGCGGCACGTCGGGCGAGGGGTGCGACGCGACCGACCTGCGGCTGCCCGGCGCGCAGGCGGATCTGGTCCGCGCGGTCCTGGCCACCGGCACGCCGGTCGTGCTGCTGCTGATCACCGGACGGCCGTACGCGATCGGCGACCTGGCCGCCGGCGCGGCCGCGGTCGTGCAGACCTTCTTCCCCGGGCAGCTCGGCGGTCGGGCCATCGCGGACGTGCTGACCGGCGCGGTGTCGCCGTCGGGCCGGTTGCCGGTCGGCCTGCCGGGCGACGAGTCCGGCCAGCCGGGCACCTACCTGTCGGCACCGCTGGGTCGACGCAGCGAAGTGTCCAATGTGGACCCGACGCACGCCTTCCCGTTCGGCCACGGCCTGGGCTACGACACGTTCACCTGGTCACCCGTGCGCGTGGTGTCGGGCGGCGAGCCGTGGACCACCGACGGCGAGGTGGAGCTGGAACTGGACGTGCGCAACCCCGGCACGCGCTCCGGCGCGGACGTGGTGCAGCTGTACCTGCACGACCCCGTCGCCCAGGTGACCCGCCCGGTCGTGCGGCTCGTCGGCTACGCGCGGGTGGAGCTGGCCGGTGGCGCGTCGGCCCGCGTCACGTTCCGCGTGCCGGCCGACGTCACGTCGTTCACCGGCCTGGCGGGCAGGCGCGTGGTGGAACCGGGCGCGGTGCAGCTGCGCGTGTCCCGGTCGAGCGCGGACGTGCACGAAGCGGTGGACCTGCGACTCGACGGCCCGCTGCGCGAAGTCGACCACACGCGGCGGTGGCTCAGCGCCGTGTCGGTCACCCACGAGGAGGTGGAGCGGGCATGACCACCCAGATCACCGAACCGGCGACCGCGGCCGCGCCGGACCCCGGGAAACCGCCGAGGAAAACCAAGGCGCCCCGGTACAAGACCACGTGGCGCAAGGCGTTCAAGCGCGACTGGCAGCTCTACACGCTCGTCATCGTCCCGCTGCTGTTCTTCCTGGTCTTCCGGTACGCGCCGATGCTCGGCAACGTCATCGCGTTCCGCAAGTTCGTGCCGGGCGGCAGCATCTACGGCGAGACGTGGGTCGGCCTGCGCTACGTCAAGATGTTCATCAACGACCCGAACTTCTGGGAGGTCTTCGGCAACACGATGGCGCTCGGCGCGCTGTCGCTGGTGTTCACCTTCCCGCTGCCGATCGTGCTCGCACTGCTGCTCAACGAAGTGCGCTCGCGCTACTTCAAGCGGTTCGTGCAGACGGTGTCGTACCTGCCGCACTTCCTGTCGATCGTGATCGTGGCCGGCATGGTCATGCAGCTGGTGTCGCTGGAGGGCACGGTCAACCAGATCGTCCGGGCGCTGGGCGGCGAGGCGGTCTCGTTCATCCAGGACCCGAGCTGGTTCCGCACGATCTACGTCTCGTCGGAGGTGTGGCAGACCGTCGGCTGGGGCACGATCCTCTACCTGGCCGCGCTGACCACGATCGACTCGCAGCTCTACGAGGCGGCCCGGATCGACGGCGCGAACCGGTGGCAGCAGACCTGGCACGTGACGCTGCCCGGCATCCGGCCGACGATGATCACGCTGCTGATCCTCAACATCGGCACGTTCATGGCGGTCGGGTTCGAGAAGGTCCTGCTGCTGTACAACCCGCTGACCTATCCCACCGCGGACGTCGTGTCGACCTACCTGTACCGGGTCGGCCTGGTGTCCAACAACTTCAGCTACGCCGCCGCGATCGGCCTGTTCGAGTCGATCATCGGCCTGACGCTGATCCTGTCCGCCAACGCGATCTCGCGCCGCACAGTGGGGACGAGCCTGTGGTGACCACCGACCCGACGCGCGTCATGGCGCGGCTGGACAAGCCCGCGGGTGCCCGCCGCACGTCGCTGGACGACTCCCGCGGCTACCGGATCTTCCGCGTCGTCAACACGATCGTGCTGCTCGGCGTGGTGGTGGTGACGCTGTACCCGTTCGTCAACATCGTGGCGCAGTCGTTCAGCAGCGAGGTCTACATCCGCACCGGCCAGGTCAACCTGGTGCCGCGCGGGTTCAACCTCGACACCTACAAGCTGGTCGCGGCCGACCCGGCGTTCTGGAACAGCTACCTCAACACCGTGATCTACACCGTGACGGCGACCGCGATCTCGATCGTGCTGACCACGATCTACGCGTACGTGCTGTCCAAGAAGCACCTCAAGGGCCGCGGCCTGCTCGTCGGCATCGCGGTGTTCACGATGTTCTTCAACGGCGGCCTGATCCCGAACTACGTGCTGGTCAACGGTCTCGGGATGACCAACACGATCTGGGCGATCGTGCTGCCGAACGCGATCAGCGTGTTCAACCTGCTGGTCATGAAGGCGTTCTTCGAGAGCCTGCCGTCGGAGCTGGAGGAGGCCGCCGCGATCGACGGCCTGAACACCTACGGCATCCTGCTGCGGATCGTGCTGCCGCTGTCGAAGGCCGTGCTCGCCACCATGATCCTGTTCTACGCGGTGGCGAACTGGAACTCCTGGTTCCAGGCGTTCCTCTACCTCGACCGGGCGGACCTGTTCCCGGTCACCGTGTACCTGCGGAACATGATCGCCGGTGCCACCTCGGCGACGTCGGTCGGCGCGGTGGAGACCAACGCCGTCGCCATCTCCGCGAACATCAAGGCCGTGACGATGGTGCTGACCGTGCTGCCCATCATCGCCGTTTACCCGTTCATCCAGCGCTATTTCGTGTCGGGCGTGATGCTCGGCGCGGTCAAGCAGTAGCGCGTCCGCTCCAAGTTGACGACGGCGTCAATCACCTGAGGAGACAAGCACGATGCGAACCAAATGGAAGCGAACGCTTCTGACTGCCGTCGCCGGCAGCCTCGTGGTCAGCCTGGCCGCGTGCAGTGAGGAAGGCGCCGACGCGGGCGGTGGGGTGAACCTCGACGGCAAGAAGACCGCGTCGATGGCCGACTACAAGGCGGGCGCGCAGTTCAAGGCCGCCGAGCCGATCGACGTCAGCCTGCTCTACCTCGACCAGTCGCACTACCCGATCAAGGACGACTGGCTGCTGTGGAAGGAGATCACGCAGCGGACCAACGTCACGATCAAGCCGACGGTCGTGCCCTACAGCGACTACGACCAGAAGCGCGGTCTGCTGATCAGCTCGGGCGACGCACCGACGATCATCTCCAAGACCTACCCGGGCCAGGAGGAGCAGTTCGTCTCCTCCGGCGCGATCCTGCCGGTGAGCGACTACATCGACCTGATGCCGCACTTCAAGGACAAGGTCGAGAAGTGGAAGCTGCAGCCTGAGCTGAACACGCTGCGCCAGGAGGACGGCAAGTTCTACGTGCTGCCCGGCATGCACGAGAAGGTCTGGCAGGACTACACGCTCGCGTTCCGCACCGACGAGCTGGAGCGGCTGAACCTGCAGGCCCCGAAGGACTGGGACGAGGTCTACACCGTCCTCAAGGCGATCAAGGCGGCGAACCCGGACAGCTACCCGCTGTCGGACCGCTTCGAGGGCAAGTCGATCCTCAACTACGCCGGCCAGACGTTCGGCACGCAGGCCGGTTGGGGTTACGTCAAGAACACGATCTGGAACGAGTCGGCGCAGAAGTACGAGCTCACCGGCGCGACCCAGGAGTACAAGCAGCTGGTCGAGTACTTCCACAAGCTCGTCTCCGAGGGCCTGATGGACCCCGAGAGCTTCACGCAGAAGGACGACGCGGCGATCCAGAAGTTCGCCAGCGGCAAGTCGTTCGCGATCAGCAGCAACGCGCAGAACATCGTCAACGACTACCGGCCGAACGTCTCCAAGATCCCCGGCGCGACCGTGGCGAAGATACCGCTGCCCGCCGGACCCAAGGGTGACGTCATCCGCGGCTCGCGCCTGGAGAGCGGCCTGATGGTGTCGGCCAAGGCGGCCGAGAGCGACAAGTTCGTGGCGACGATGCAGTTCATCGACTGGCTGTGGTACTCCGACGAGGCCCAGGAGTTCACCAAGTGGGGCGTGCCGGGCACGACCTACGACAAGGACGCGTCGGGCAAGCGGACGCTCAAGCCCGAGGTCGCGTTCGGCGGCATGAACGTCGGCGCGCCGAAGAACCTCCAGCGCGACTTCGGCTTCCAGGGCGGTGTCTTCTACTACGGCGGCTCCACCGAGCTGCTGCAGTCGATGTTCACCGAGGAGGAAGTCGCCTTCCAGAAGACGATGGCGAACAAGAAGGTCGAGGCGCTGCCGCCGCCCGCGCCGCTGAACGAGGACGAGCGCGAGCGCGCCGCGCTGCTGGAGAGCCCGCTCAAGGACTTCGTCACGCAGTCGACGCTGCAGTTCATCCTCGGCCAGCGTGACCTGTCCACGTGGGACGCCTACGTCAAGGAGCTGGAGGCCAAGGGCTCGAACGACCTCGTCGAGCTGGTCAACGGCGCGTACAAGCGCTACAAGGAAAAGAACGGCTGAGTGAGCGGTCCGGTCATGGCGAACGCGCCGTGGCCGGACCCTCCGCACCGACCGACGTGACCCAGCGGGCTCCTGGGAGGGCACTTGAACCGCGTCATCGTCCCCGGCGAGCCGATCGGCCGCCTGTCCGACACCTGGCGGCACTGCGTCGGCACGGGCCGGCTCAACCTGGCACTGCGCGCCGACTACCAGGAGTCCCTGGCGCTCGTGCAGCGCGACATCGGTTTCCGCTACATCCGCGGGCACGGGCTGCTGTCCGACGACATGGGCGTGCTGCGCCGGTCCAACGACGGGGTGACCCGGTACTCGTTCACCTACGTGGACCAGGTCTTCGACCGGTTCCTGGAGCTGGGCGTCCGGCCGTTCGTGGAGCTGGGGTTCATGCCGACCGCGCTCGCCTCGGGCGAGGACACGGTGTTCTGGTGGAAGGGCAACATCACCCCGCCGAACGACTGGGACGCGTGGGCGGCGCTGGTCCGCGCCGTCGTCCGGCACCTGATCGACCGCTACGGCCTGGCCGAGGTGCGCACCTGGCCGATCGAGGTGTGGAACGAGCCGAACCTGGTCAACTTCTGGAAGGACGCCGACCAGCAGGCCTACTTCCGCCTGTACGAGCTGACCGCGCGGACCATCAAGGACGTCGACGCGGAGCTGCAGGTGGGCGGTCCGGCGATCTCGCCCGGCTCGGACGAGTGGTGGGAGCCGTTCGCCGAGTTCGTCACCCGCCGCGACGTACCGATCGACTTCGTCAGCAGGCACGCCTACACCTCCGGCCCCGCGCAGCACGTCCCGTTCGGCACCTACCAGACGCTCACCGCTCCTCAACGACTGCTGGAGCAGTTCGAGGCGCCGCGCAAGCACCTCGCGGGCACCGCGCTGGCCGGGCTGCCGGTGCACATCACCGAGTACAACAGCTCCTACCGGCCGGACAACCCGATCCACGACACGGCCTACCACGCGGCTTACCTGGCCCCGGTGCTCACCGGCGGCACGGAACTGGTGGACTCGTACTCCTACTGGACGTTCTGCGACGTCTTCGAGGAGGAGAACGTGCCGACCTCGTTGTTCCACGGCGGTTTCGGCCTGCTCACCCACCGGCAGGTGCCGAAGCCGACCTACCACCTCTACGCGTTCATGGCCCGGATGGGCTCCCGGGTGCTGGCACGCGGCGAGGACCACCTGGTGTGCGCCACCGACGACGGCCGGGTCACCGTGCTCGCCTGGCAGCCGGTCGGCGGCACCGACGGACCGGACGCGCCCGAGCGGCACGAGGTGCGGCTGTCGGTCCCGCTGACCGGCCCGCGCGCGTTCGTCCGCCGGGAACGGGTCAACGAGCACGACGGCAACGCGTTCGGCGCCTGGCGCGAACTGGGCCGTCCCCGCTCGCCCGACCTCCGCACGCTCGACGTCCTGCGCGACTGCGCCCGTCCCGCTCTGGAACACAGGTCGGTGCCGGTCGTGGACGGACAGGTCCCGCTGGACCTCAGCCTCGCCCGGCACGAGGTCACGTTCGTCGAACTCACCCCGGTGCACGCCGAGGAGCACGAAGGCCTGGACGACCGGCGGCTGCTCGGCGCGTCCGACGACCGGCTCGTCGCACCGCACGAGAGGCCGTGACCGTGGCCGCCGAACGACGGGGTGATCCCGCCGCCGAGATCGGCGCGGGCATCCTGTCGCGCATCGCGTCCGTCGTGTACTGGTTCGTCGTCATCGAGGCCATGATCCTGCTGACGACCGCCCCCGGCTTCCTCGTGCTGCTGTTCCTCGACCGCAGCGCGGGCAACGCGCCCTTGATCGGGCTGTGCTTCGCCCCGGTCGGCCCGGCGCTGTCGGCCGCCGTCTACGCCTGGCGGGTGTTCCTCAACGACCGCGACCTCTCCCCCGCCGCGCACTTCCGCCGCGGCTACCGGCTCAACTGGCTCGACGTGCTGCGCTGGTGGCTGCCCGCGCTGGCGGTGCTCACCGTGATCGGCTTCAGCCTGGCCAACCTGGAGCTGGCCGGGGTGCCCGCCGGGTACGGCCTGGTGCTCGTCGTCATCGCGGTGGCCATCCTGCTCTGGTCGACCCAGGCACTGGTGCTGTCGTCCACCCTCTCGCTGCGCACCCGGGACACCGCGCGCTTGGCGTCCTACTACCTGGGCGCCCGACCGGCGAGTGCGCTCGGCGCGTTGTCGCTGCTCATCGCCGCCGGCGGGCTCGTCGTGCTCACCTCCGACTGGGTGCTCGCGCTGCTCGTCTCGCCGTTCACCCTCCTGCTCCTGCGCAACGCCGACCCGGTGCTGCGCGACGCGACCGAAAGGTTCACCGCGTGAGGATCGGCTACGGCGGCGACTACAACCCCGAGCAGTGGCCCCGGGAGGTCTGGGACGCCGACTACTCCGCGTTCAAGCTCGCCGGCATCAACACGGTCACGGTGGGCGTGTTCGCGTGGGCCCATCTGGAACCCGCCGAGTTCCGCTACGACTTCTCCACGTTGGACGCGATCGTGGAGCGGGCGGCGGCCGAGGGGATGCGGATCGTGCTGGCCACCCCGAGCGGCGCGATGCCGCCGTGGCTGGCGTCGAAGTACCCGGACGTGTGCCGGGTCGACTTCGAGGGACGGCGGCACGTCTACGGGCAGCGGCACAACGCCTGCCCTTCCTCGCGCAACTTCCGCACGGCGGCCGTGGCGCTGGCCGAGCGGCTGGCGCGGCGGTACGGGGACAACCCGGCGGTCGTGGCGTGGCACATCGGCAACGAGTACGGCGGCGCGTGCTGGTGCCCCGAGTGCGGTGAAGCGTTCCGCGTGTGGCTGCGCGAGCGCTACGGCTCGCTCGACCGGCTCAATGACGCGTGGAACACCACGTTCTGGTCGCACACGTTCACCGAGTGGTCGCAGATCCAGCCGCCGAACGCGTTGTCCGAGCACTGGCGCGGGCCTGATTACACCGCGTTCCAGGGCATCACGCTGGACTACAAGCGGTTCATGTCCGACCAGCTGCTCGGTGGGTTCCTGGCGGAGAAGGCGGCCATCCGCGAGCACTCGCCGCACACGCCCGTGACGACGAACATGATGGGCCTGTACCAGCCGATCGACTACCACCGGTGGGCCCCGCACCTGGACTTCGCGTCGTGGGACAACTACCCGCCCGAGGACCGTTCGTCGGCTCGCACGGCCGCGCGGATGGCGTTGGCGCACCGGTTGATGCGCGGCCTGCGCGGCGGCGAGCCGTTCTGGGTCATGGAGCAGACCCCGTCGGTGACGGCTTCGCGTGACGTGAACCCGGTCAAGCGTCCCGGCGTCCTGCGGCTGTGGTCGTGGCAGTCGGTCGCGCACGGCGCGGACGCGGTGCTGTACTTCCAGCTGCGGCAGTCGCGCGGTGCCTGCGAGAAGTACCACGGCGCCGTCCTCGACCACGCGGGCCGCACGGACACCCGGCTGTTCCGCGAAGTCGCCGAGCTGGGCGCCGAGTTCGCGCGGGTCGGTGACGCCGTCCTCGGCGCCCGGACTCCCGCGCGTGCCGCGCTGCTGGTCGACTGGGACAGCTGGTGGGCGGTCGAGATGTCCGACGGTCCCAACCGCAACGTCCGCTACCTCGACGTCCTCACCACCTACCACCGCGCGCTGTGGCAAGCCAACGTCCCGCTGGACGTCATCCCCGTGACCGCCGACCTGTCCGGCTACGACGTCGTCGTGGCGCCGTTGCTGCACATGGTGAAGGGCGACCTCGCGGACCGGGTGACGGCGCTGGTCGAGCGCGGCGGCACGTTCGTGACTACCGCGCTGTCCGGCCGGGTAGATGAGGACGACAACGCGTTCCTGTCCGACGTGCCGGGCCCGTTCGCGTCACTGCTCGGCCTGCGGGTCGAGGAAACCGACGCCCAACAACCCGACGTGGTGAACCCGGTGACGCTGTTCGGCACCGAGTACGACGCCCGACACGTCTTCGAGGTAGTCGTGCCGGACGACGCGGAGGTCATCGGCACCTACGGTACGGACTTCTACGCCGGAACACCTGCCGTCACGCGGGCGTCACGCGGGCGCGGCCACGCCTGGTACGTGGCCACTTTGCTGGACGACGCCGGTGTGGCCGCCGTCCTGCGCACCGCCCTGGGCAACCTCGCCGGACCACTGGCCGACGTGCCGGACGTCGAGGTCACCGAACGCGTCACACCCGACGGCACCCACTACCTGTTCGTACTCAACCACGGCGCCCCCCGCGTCGTCCCGTCCCCCGTCGCCGGCACCGACCTGCTCAGCGGCCGGGAATTGCGCACCGGTGAAAACGTCAACCTATCCACCACCGACGTCCTAGTGATCCGCTGCCAACAACCACCACTGTCCTGAGCGTTGAATTCAGGGGTCCCGAACGTAGGACACGCGTGGTGGTGGGAAAAAGTCCGGTCCCCTTGCGCAGTTGCCTGCGTTTCAAGGGAACCGGACTGGGTGAGTCGGTCGGGAGTGCGGTTAGCGGAGCGGGCGGCCGGAGACCGTGTTGACGGCCGCACGGACCGTGGGGCTGGTGACCGCGCCGAGGGCGAGGGCGGCCATCACGCCCGCCAGGCCCAGCACCGTGGTGGTGGCGCCGGTCGTGTCCAGGAGCGGGCCGACGGTGAGGCCGCCCAGGAACGCCAGACCGGAGCCCAGCAGGGTCATCACGCTCACCGCGCGGCCCATCATGGCGTCCGGCGCGATCGTCACCAGGTACACGCCGCCGGCCACGTTGAACACGCCGCCGATGTAGCCGAACGCCGCGAACGCCACGCCCAGCAGGATCGGGTCGCTGGTGAACGCCACCGGCACGACCGTCAGCGCCCACGCGGTGAACCCGCCGACCAGCAGCGAGCGCATGCTCAGCCGCCGCAGCCACCGGCTCGCGGTCAACGCGCCCACCATGCCGCCGACGCCGCCGATCGCGGTGATCACGCCGAGCACCGCGGCCGAACCACCGGTCGCCTCCACGATGAACATCACCGCCAGCCCGAGCCCCGCGAACACGATGTTGCTCACCGAGATCAGCACCATCGCGGTGCGCAGCAGCCGCTGGCCCCAGATCCACCGCAGCCCTTCGGCCACCTCGGTCCGGAAGTCACGTCGAGCCGGCCGCTCGCCCTGGAAGTCACGCCTGATCAACAGCAACGTCACCAGCGACACCAGGTGCGCCACGACCGTGAACAGGAACGGCGACCAGCGCACGAGCGCGAACAGCGCGCTGCCGATCGGCTGGCCCAGCATCCCGGCCGCCCGCGCCCGCGCCTCGTTCTGGCTCAACGCCGACGACAGCTGCTCCGACGCCACCACGTGCCGCACCGCCGCGCGTTCCGCCAGGTCGTAGCAGATCGCCAGGCTGCCCTGGAGGAACGCCACCACGACCAGGTGCGCGACCCACGTGTGCCCCGCCATCACGGCGACCGCGACGCCGGCCGTCAGCAGCACGCACCCGATGTCGGCCAGCACCATCAGCCGCCGCCGGTCGACCCGGTCCACGAGCACGCCCGCGGGCAGCTGCACGAGCAGCTGCGGCAGCAACGCCGCCGACATCACCAGGCCCGCCGCGCTCGCCGACTGCGTGGCCCACAGGGCCAGCAACGGATAGGCGAACACGGTCACCCGCGTGCCCAGCAGCGTGCTGCCCGCAGCCGCCCACAGCAGCAGGAAGTCGCGGTTGCGCCGCAACGGCGGCACCGGTGTCGTCACGCTCACCGGGTCGCACCGGCCAGCTCGGACCGCACGCCGAGGGCACACCACCGCAGCACGGCCATGGCGCTGTGCAGCTTGTTCTCCGCCTGTCGGAACGCGATGCTGCGCGGACCGTCGAGCACCTCGGCGGTGACCTCCTCGCCGCGGTGCGCGGGCAGGTCGTGCAGGAACACCGCGTCCGGGCTCGTCCGCCACAGTCCCTGGTGGACCCGGAACGGCGCGAACACCTCCCGCCGGCGCGGGTCCGGCTTGGCCGTGCCGGTGGTCTGCCAGCGGGTCGTGTAGATGGCGTGGACGTCGGCGGGCAGGTCGTCCATGTCGTGCCGCTCGACCACGACCGACCCGTGGTCGCGCGCCTGGGCCTTGGCCTCGGCGAGGATCACGCCCGGGATGCCGTACCCCGGCGGCGTGCGCGCCTCGAAGTGCACGCCGGGGTAGCGGCTCAGCGCCAACGCCAGCGCCGTGCACGTGTTGTTGCCCTCGCCGACGTAGAGCAGCCGCAGCCCGTCGAGCGAGCCGAACCGCTGGGTCAGCGTGGTCAGGTCGGCCAACGCCTGCGTCGGGTGCTCCAGCGCGCTCATCGCGTTGACGACCCGCAGCCCGGACCGGCCGAGGTCCCGCAGCTCCTGCTCCTTGCCGGCGGTGCGGGCGACCAGCAGGTCCAGCATGCCGCCGAGCACGCGGCCGGTGTCGCCGACCGTCTCGCCGGTGTTGAGCTGGAGGTCGCCCGGTCCGAACGTGACGAGCTGCGCGCCCAGGCGCAGCGCCCCGCTGGAGAACGCCGTGCGGGTGCGGGTGGAGGTCTTGCGGAAGTAGACGCCGACCACGACGCCGTCCAGCGGCCGCCCCGGCTCCTCGGTCCGGTCGCCGAACCGCACCCCCTGGTCGACGATGTGCCGCAGGTCCCGATCACCGAGGTCGGTGATCGAGATCAGGTGTCCCGCGTTGCTGTCCATCTCTTGCCCCATGTCTCGGAAGTCCCCCGTGTCGGTCAGTACGCGTGCGCGGCGGCCAGCCCCGCGCCCAGGTCGCCCACCAGCCGGTCGGCGTGTGCCGCGACGAACTTGTGCGCCTCACGGCCGTTGTCGGAGTTGGTGAGCACGACCAGGCCGGTGCCCGCGTGCGCCCGGCTCAGCGTCACGGCCCGGTAGCCGGGCGATTCGCCGACGTGCCCGTACTCCAGGTCGGAGCCGGTCGGGTCGATCGAGGTGGCCAGCCCGAACAGGCTGCCGGGGTGCGCGACGGCCAGCATCTGGCCGGCCACCCCGGCCGTGAGCAGCGCCGGTGAGCGGCCCAGGTAGGCCTCCCGGAGCTCGATCGCGACCAGCGCCAGGTCGGCGGCGGTGGTCCACAGGCCGCCGGCGGCCTGGGTCGAGCGGTTGCGTCAGCCGCCGTCGAGCACCTGTCCGCGCCCGTCGTGGCCGAGCGCGACCGGCCGCCCGGACACCTCCGGGTAGGCGTAGTCGTAGCTGCTGTCCACCATGCCCAGCGGGTCGAACACCAGTTCCCGCATCAGACCGGCGAAGTCGCGGCCGGTGACGTCCACCAGGAGCTGCTGGAGCACCGCGAAGTGCGTGTTGTGCTTGACGAACTCCCGGCCGGGCTCGCCGACCAGGTGCACCCCGGGCGGCTCGGCCGGCGGCTCGCCCCGCAGCACGTCCAGCACGGTCGGCAGCGCCTTCGCCGGGTGGTACGGCTCGTTCGACGTGGGCGACAGGCCGGACAGGTTCGCCATCAGCAGCCGTGGCGTGACCGGCGCGGAGCCGGCGGCCGGGTACGGCACCCGCCACGACGTCAGGTGACGGTTCACGTCACCGTCGAGGTCCAGCACCCCTTCGGCGACCAGCCGCAACGCCGCCAGCGCGGCGACGTGCTTGCTGATCGAGCCGACCTGGAAGAGCGTGTCCGGCGTGACCGCCCCGCCACCCGCGGCCAGTTCGCCGTACGTGTGGGTGGCGACCAGCCTGCCGTCGTCGATGACGGCGATGGACACGCCCGGGACGTGGTGCTCGGCCATCATCGCGACAGGTGACGGGAGGCCGGACGGGCGCGGTGCGGCGCCGCGGTCCAGCAGCCGGGCCAGGTCGGCGATCGTGTCGTGCTGGTAGAGCGTGGCCAGCGACAGCTCGATCCCCTCCTCCCTGGCCACGGCCAGGAACCGGACCACCCGCATCGAGTTGCCGCCCAGCTCGAAGAACCGGTCGTCCCGGCCGATCCGGTCGACGTCGAGGACGCGCTGCCAGATCGCGGCGAGCCGCCGTTCCGTGTCGGTGGTCGGCGGGAGGTACGGCTTGCGCGCGCCCAACGCGGCCCGGTCCGGCGCAGGCAGCGCCTTGCGGTCGATCTTGCCCGCGGTGCTGAGCGGGAAGGCGGGCAGCGGCACGAACGCCGCCGGCACCATGTAGTCGGGCAGCGTCTCGCCGAGGAACGCCGCCAGCTCGGCGGGCGCCGGCGACGTGCCGACCGCCGGTGAGCCGGCCGTGGGCACGAAGTAGGCGACCAGGGTCTGCTCGCCGTCGCCGTCCGTCCGCGCCGTGACGACCACGTCGGTCACGCCGGGGTGGCGCAGCAACGCGGCCTCGATCTCGGCCGGCTCGATCCGGTGCCCGCGCACCTTCACCTGGTGGTCGGCGCGGCCGAGGAAGTCGAGGCAGCCGTCGCGGGTGAACCGGGCCAGGTCACCGGTCCGGTACATCCGGGAGCCCGGCCGGCCGAACGGTTCGGGCACGAACCGCTCGGCGGTCAGGTCGGGCCGGGCCGCGTAGCCCTGCGCCACTCCGTCGCCCGCGATGTACAGCTCACCGGTCACGCCGACCGGCACGCGGCGGTGCCGCGCGTCCAGCACGTGCACGCGCGTGTTGGCGATCGGCCTGCCGATCAGCACCTCACCCGCCGACTCCGGCACGTCCCAGCTGGTCGACCAGATCGTGGTCTCGGTCGGCCCGTACACGTTGACCAGGCGGGCCACCGCCGGGCGCAGCCGGGCGGCCAACGTCGGCGGCAACGCCTCGCCGCCCACCAGCGCGACCACGTCCGGACGCGGCACGCCCGCCGCCAGCACGAGCTTCCAGCCGACGGGGTGGCCTGCACGTGGGTCACCGCGTGGGCGTCGACCAGGCGCAGCAGCCGCTCACCGTCCACGGCGTCGTGGTCGTCGGCGAGCACGACCCGCCCACCGGTGGTCAACGGCAGGTGCAGCTCCAACGCGGAGATGTCGAAGGACACCGCCGTCGCCGCCAGCCACGCGTGCCCCGGCCCGGAGTCGAACAGCCTGCCCATGGACTTGAGCAGGTTGATCAGCGCTCCGTGCGCGATCTGCACGCCCTTCGGCTCGCCGGTGGAGCCGGACGTGAACATCACGTACGCCAGGTCCGCCCCGTCACCCGCGACCGCGGCCACGGGGTCCACACCGGACACGTCCTCCGCGCGGACCACCGTGCCGCCGAACGCGACCCGGCCGGCCGACGACGCGTCGGTGACGACCGTGCGGGCGCCGGCCGCCGCCAGGACGCGGCCGATCCGGGCGGTGGGCGTGGCGGCGGTCAGCGGCACGTACGCCGCACCCGGCTCAGCGAGTCCACGCCCATCTCCTCGAAGCTGGACGACAGCTCGATGCCGCCCTCGTAGTCCGGGATGAGCTCCCGGATCGTCGCGCTGATCACTTGCAGGATGTCCACGGACATGGCCGCAGGTCCTTTCGGTAGTGGTGGTGGGAGGAGCCGGTCAGCCCAGCCGGGCGACCAGGCCCGCGTGGCTGAGCCCGGAGCCGAAGCCGAGCAGCAGGGCGAGGTCGCCGGGCGCCGCCCGGCCGCTGTCGGCCAACGTCGACAACGCCAGCGGGATGGACGCCGCCGACGTGTTGCCGGTCTCGGTGATGTCGGTGACCACCCGGTCGCCGGGCACCTTCAGCGCGCGGGCGATGGTGTCGGTGATGCGGCGGTTGGCCTGGTGCGGCACGAACCAGGTGATGTCGTCGATCGTCACGCCGAACCGGGCGCACGCCGCGTGCGCCACCGCGGGCATCTGCCCGGTGGCCCACCGGTACACGACCGGGCCGTCCATGGTGGCGCGCACCAGCCCGTCCGGGCGGGTCTTGGACTCGATGACGGTTGAGCGGGTGCCGTCGCTGCCCCACACGGCCTGGCCGATGTGCTCGTGCTCGTCGGCCGAGACCACGACCGCGCCCGCGCCGTCGGCGAAGATCGCGTACGTGTCCGGCAGCTCGGGGCCGATCATCGGCGACAACTTGTCCGCGCCGACCACCAGCACGTGCTCGGCCTGTCCCGTCCGCACCGCGTCGGACGCGACGGACAGGCCGAAGGTGAACCCGGCGCAGACGGCGTTCAGGTCGAACGCGCCCGCGCCCCCAGCGCCCAGGCCGCTGGCCACTTGTGGCGCCCCGGCCGGGGCCAACTGCTCGCGCGAGGATGTCGCGAGCATCACCAGGTCGACGTCGTCCGGCACGAGGTCGGCGGCCTTGATCGCCGCCGCACCCGCCGCGATGGCCATGGAGACGACGTTCTCGCCGTCCGCGGCGTAGCGCCGCTGACGGATGCCGGTGCGTTCCTCGATCCACTGGGCGCTGACCGTGGTCCGTGAGGCCAGTTCCTCGTTGGTCACCACGCGCTCGGGCCGGTAACCGCCGACACCGCTGATCCGGGAACCCCGCACGCCGCTCACCGGAAATCACCGAGCCCGGCCGCGAAAAGCGCGCGGCACGATCTCGGGAAACCGTCGGCGTGTCGAAGAACGGAATTTCCTGTCGATTCGATCACAGCCCGATACCGCCGTCCACCCGGAGCACCTGGCCGGTGATGTACGCGGCCTGGTCGGACAGCAGGAAGGCGACCGCCTCGGCGACTTCCCGCGGCCGGCCGATCCGGTTCAGCGGAACGTTGCGCAGATAACCCTTGGTCGTCGGCTCGTCCAGCGCGGCGGTCATGTCGGTGTCGATCAACCCGGGGCGACCACATTCGCCCGCAGCCGGTACCGGCCGACCTCTTTGGAGAGCGCTTTGGTGAAGCCGATGATCCCGGCTTTCGACGCGGAGTAGTTCGTCTGCATGGCGTTGCCCTCGACGCCCGCGATCGAGGAGACGGTGACGAACGCGCCCGCCCGGCGCCCGATCATCGGCCGCAGGGCGGCCCGGCACAGGTTGAACGTGCCGTCGAGGTTGGTGCGCAGCACCGAGTCCCAGTCGTCGGCGTCCAGCAGGGCCAGCGGCTTGTCCCGCGCCACGCCCGCGCAGCTCACGACGGCCGACGGCGTGCCGAAGTCGGCGACCAGCCGCCGCACGTAGTCGTCCACCTGCGCCTTGTCGGCCACGTCCACCCGCTCGGCGACCACCCGGCCGCCGTGCTGCGCCGCCTCCTCGACCGTCAGCTCGGCCGACTCGGCGTCGCGGCGGTAGCAGAAACCGACGTCGTAACCGGCCTGCGCGAGGCGGACGACCACCGCCCGACCGATACCCCTGGCTCCCCCGGAAACCAACGCGACCGGGCGCGTCGACCCATCGTTGTCCATGAACGGCGACTCCTCACACGTATTTCGGCTGTCACGACCGCACACGTTCGGCGGTGTGACAGGAACCCAGGCACCCGGTAGCGTGAACCCGAATCCAATACTGAGGCCATATCGGGCCGGAGGTTCCTCCGCTGGGCCTCTATCGGCGAATACGCCGGATTTTCCGCCGTCCGGCGGCTACCGTGCGGAAAATGACCACGCACCCGTTGACGGTCGGTCAGGAAGCCCTGTGGTTCCTGCACGACATCGCGCCGGACAGCGCCGCGTACAACGTCGCCTTCGCATTCGCATTCGAGACGCGGTCGACCTCGACGCGCTCGACGCCGCCGTGCGCCACACCGCGCGCAGGCACGACATGCTCAGGTCGTCGTTCGCGGATTCAGGTGAACACCCGGTGCGCGTGATCCACGAGGACGACGTGACGGGGTTGCGCGTGCGCACCGTGAACGCGGACGACCTTGCGCCGTTCGTGCGGGAGGTGATCGCCGAGCCGTTCTCGCTGCGCGAGCCGCCGCTGGTGCGGTTCACACTGCTGCGCGGCCCGGCCGAGGACGTGTTCGTCATGGTGGCGCACCACATCGTGGTGGACGCGGGTTCGCAGGGGGTGATCATGCGCGACCTGTTCGAGTCCTACCGCGCGCGGCGCGCGGGCGAGGCGGTGGACCTGCCGGAGCCGACCGCCACCTACGCCGACCACGTCCGCGCGGAACGTGGACTCCTGGCGTCACCGCGCATGGGCGAACTGGCGGCGTACTGGCGGGAGATCTGCGCCGGTGCGCCGATCGCGCTGGACCTGCCTGCCGACCGACCCCGGCCGCCGGTCCAGCGGTACCGGGGCGCGGCGGTGGCCACGCGCCTGCCGGAGCACGTCCTGTCCGCGCTGCACGACGCCGCACGGCGGGCGCACGTCACGCCGTTCGTGTTCCTGGTCGGCGTCTTCGAGCTGCTCCTGCACCGCTACACCGGCCGGCCGGACTTCCTGATCGGCTGCGCGACGTCCACGAAGGACCGCCGGATGGCCGACGTGGTGGGGTTCTTCGTCAACCCGGTGCTGCTGCGGCCGGTGGTCGGCACGCGGACCACGTTCCGGGAACTGGTCACCGGGACGAGCGCGCAGCTGCGCCGGGCCACGGCGTACCGGCACTACCCGTTCCCGATGCTGCCCGCGGCGCTGGGCGTGCCGCACGACCCGAGCCGGTCGCCGTTGTTCCAGGTGCTGGTGACCGCGTACATGGCGGGCGGCGGTGACGCGCTGGTGGACGAGTTGTTCCAGGGCGAGGGCCGTGGTCCGTTCGAGTACAAGGGCGTGCGGGTGGCCGCGACCCCGATGCCGGCGCAGCAGACCGGCCAGTTCGACCTCACCCTCGAACTGCAGATGAGCAGGCGGTCGATCGGCGTGACGCTGAAGTACGCGACCGACCTGTTCGACGCGGGGACGGTCGAACGGCTCGCCCGCTGGTTCGTGGTGCTGGTCGAGTCGGCGTGCGCCGACCTGGACGGCGTCGCCGGTCGCCTGCCGATGACGGACGTCGCGGAACGCGACCTGCTGCTGAGCGCGGGGACCGCCGCACCACTGGACTGGTGATCGGCAGTCCAGTGGTGCGGCGCGGGCTCACGAGTTGCGCAGGAAGCGGTCCAGCACGCGGACGCCGAACTGCAGCGCGTCGACCGGCACGCGCTCGTCCACGCCGTGGAACAGGCCGGAGAAGTCCAGGTCGGCGGGCAGCTTCAGCGGGGCGAAGCCGAAGTTGCGGATGCCCAACTGCTGGAACGACTTGGCGTCCGTGCCGCCGGACAGCATGTACGGCAGCACCTTCGCGCCCGGGTCCTCGGCGGTGATGGACGCCGTCATCGCGTCGACCAGCGCGCCGTCGAACGTCGTCTCGACCGGCGGCAGCCCCAGCCACTCCCGCTCCACGTCCGGGCCGAGCAGCTCGGCCAGCTCGCGGTCGAACGCCTCCTCGCGGCCGGGCAGGATGCGGCAGTCCACGGTGGCCTCGGCGACCGACGGGATGACGTTCGCCTTGTACCCGGCGGACAGCATGGTCGGGTTGGCCGTGTCGCGCAGGGTCGCGCCGATCATCCGCGACAACGCGCCGAGCTTGCCGATCGAGCCTTCCAGGTCGTCCTCGGGGAACTCCAGGCCGGTGATCTCCGAGACACCGGCGAGGAACTCGCGCACGGACGGCGAGAGCACCACCGGGAACCGGTGCTGCCCCAGCTTGGTCACGGCCGCCGCGAGCTTGGCCACCGCGTTGTCGTTGTGGATCATCGAGCCGTGGCCGGCGGTGCCGCGCACGCGCAGCTTGAGCCACCGGATGCCCTTCTCGGCGGTCTCCACCAGGTAGGCCCGGACGTCGTCCTTGAGCGTGATGGAGAAGCCGCCGACCTCGCTGATCGCCTCGGTGACGCCTTCGAACAGCTCGGGCCGGTTGTCCACCAGCCACTTGGCGCCGAACAGGCCACCGGCCTCCTCGTCGGCCAGGAACGCGAACACGATGTCACGCGGCGGCACCACGCCGTCCCGCTTGAACCGCCGCGCGACCGCGAGCGTCATCGCGACCATGTCCTTCATGTCGACCGCGCCGCGGCCCCACACGTACCCGTCCTGGACCGCGCCGGAGAACGGGTGCACCGACCACTCCGAGGCGTCGGCGGGCACCACGTCCAGGTGACCGTGCACCAGCAGCGCGCCCCGGGACGGGTCGGCGCCGGCCAGGCGGGCGATCACGTTGCCGCGGCCCTTGGCCCCCGATTCGACGTAGGTGGTCTCGTAGCCGACCTCGCCCAGCTTCTCCGCGACCCACTCGGCCGCCGCGCGCTCGCCGACGACCGTGGCCGGGTCCCCCGTGTTGGTCGTGTCGATCCTGATCAGCTCGCTGGCCAGCGACACGACCTCGTCCTGCGCGAGCCGCAGCCCGCCCCCGTCTTCCGCGTTGTTCACCAGGCCTTCCTACCATCCGGCGCCTGGCGTGGTCGTCAGTGCTCGGACCCGTGACCACGCACGACGGCCAGCGGGCACGGTGCGTGGTGGAGCACGGCGTGGCTGACCGAGCCGAGGAGGGCGCGGCGCAGCGCGCCGTGCCCGTGGCTGCCGACGACCAGCAGCGACGCGCCCTCGGCCTCCTCGACCAGGGCCTGGGCCGGCCGGGCCGGCGACACCACCCGTTCCGCCCGCACCTCGGGGTGGCGGGCCAGCGGACCGGCGAACGACTCGGCGACCAGGGCGTCCGCGGACGTGCGGAGCTGCTCGACGTCCAGGCCGAGCCCGAGCCCTTGCCCCCACGCGCCGCCCGGCGCCATCGCGTCCACCGGCAGTCCTGTGGTGGCGTGCACGCCGATCAGCGTGCCGCCGTGCCTGGCGACGTGGTCGACCGCGAACTCGACCGCGCGGTCGCTCGGCTCCGACCCGTCGACCCCGACCACCACCCGGCCGTCACCGGTGTCGGAGTCGGAGTCGGAGTCACCGTGGCGGACCACCACGAGAGGCTGGGCGAAGTGGTGGGCCAGGTCCGCGGTGACGGAGCCGGCGAACACCCTGGCCAGCCCGGTCGCGCCGGTCGAGCCGACGACGAGCAGCTGCGCCTCCCGCCCGGCCTCGGCGAGCACGGCGGCGGGGTGGCCGTCGAACGCGCGGGTGTCGACCTCGACCCCGGGCGCGACCCGCTCGCACTCGGCGGCGAGCTCGGCCAGGTGGTCCTTCGTGTACGCGCGCACGGCCTGCTCGCCGACGAGTTGCGGCAGCGGCGCGGACACCGGCGTCACCACCACCTCGGGGAACGGCCCGCGGATCACGTTCACCACGAGCAGCCGCGCCCCTCGGCTCACCGCCTCGCGCGCCGCCCAGCGCGCGGCCTGCCTCGACCGCCGGGAGCCGTCGAACCCGACGACCACCGCACCGCGGCCGACCGCGCTCTCCGGGCTCTTCATGATGTCCGGGCTGGTCATCGCCCACCTCCGGCTCTCGGCGTGATGCCAACGCCACCGGGGTAGCCGAGGAGATCGGACCCGACACGTGATCGGCGGGAATTCCGGGTACCCGCGCGCTTCGCCCGTCCACGAGATCCCTCGGCCCTGCGCACCCCTCAGTGCGTGCCGCCGTGGCGGAGGCGGCGGCACAACCGCAGGGCCTGGTGACGACCGGCGTGGTCACCGGGATCTCGCCGCACCGCGCAGCCGGCCCTTTCCTACCGTTCCACTGTCAGGACGCCAACGCTCCCTGCCCCCAACAGCAGTGGAACCGCCGTGGCCAGGCTACTGGCGGCCCACCCTGGAATCAACTGGTGTTGCGGAGTAGCTTGGCCCTGCCAGCGGCAGTGGAAATGCTTGCGGGATGAAGCAGTCGAGGGGTGGAGATGACCGCGGGCGGGCAGCGGCTATTCGCCGACATCCTCGATGAACTGTGCCTGCGTCCCGGTGACCGGCCGCGCTACACGAATGTGGAACTGGCCGAGCGGATCCGCCTCGACGGCGGCGAGATCACGCACACCTACATCTCACAGCTTCGCCGCGGCGACAAGGACAACCCCACCTGCCGCACGATCGAGGGACTGGCCAACGCGCTGGGCGTGCACCCGGCGTGCTTCGTCGGCGGTCGCGCGCACCTGCACGAGGGCGAACGGCCGGCGTGGCGGCGCGGCGCGCTGAGGCACCTGTTCAGCACCGTGTACCCGGCCGACCGCGGCCCGTTCTCGCCGGAGGAGGTCGCGAGCCGGATCAGCGGCGGCCCGTACGGCTCGATCTCGGCCAACTACATCCGCGAACTCCTCGCCGGCACCAGCGACAACCCCAGGCTCAAGCACATCCTCGGGCTGGCGGAGGCGTTCGGCGCCGCGCCCGCGTACTTCTTCGACGACGAACTCGCCGCCCGGGTGGACGAGCAGTTGGAGACCCGGCTGGCGATGGACAAGCTCGGCGTGAACACCGTCATCCTGCGCACGGCGGAACAACCCCCACCGCCGGGGGTGCGCAACAAGATCCTGCTCGCACTCGTGCGCGCGCTGCACCCCGGCGTCGCGGCCGAGGACGCCATCAAGCGGGTGCTCGAACCGGGGGTGGCCGATGACGAGACCCGCTGACGACGTGACCGCGTGGTGATCAGGTGAAGGCGAAGCGGCTGCGCGAGCTGCGCGACGAGCTGATCCGCGAACTCGACCTGGACCGGTCGGCGACGACCGAGGCGGTGTGCGTCCGGCTGTGCGAGGTCATGGCCCGGCGGTTGCGGCGGGAGATCATCCTGCGGTTCGACGACCTCGGCGCGGGCGGCACGAGCGGCCTGTGGGCCGTCACCGAGGACGAGGTGCACGTCATCATCGTCACCACGGCCCGCAGCTGGGTGCACCGGCTGCTCATCCTGCTGCACGAGATCGCGCACATGCTGTGCGGCCACCAACCGCCGCGGCTCGACGCCGAGGAGGGCCGCCGGCTGCTGTACCCGGACCTGTCGCCGTCGATGCTGCGGATCCTGGCCGGCCGGACCAACCTGTCCCGCCGGGACGAGCGCGAGGCCGACCGGGTCGCGGGCGTGCTGACCAGGGCGTTGATCGAGTGGGCGGGCAGGCAGCCGCACGAGCCGTCCCGGCCCGACGGCGACGACCTGGCGACGCGGGCCTGGTACACGTTCGGGTACTCGCCCGACCGGGGCGACCGTGGTTGACGTCCAGTACCTGCTCAGCGCCTGCGGCGTGCTGGCGCTGCTGGCGCACAAGTACCGGGCCTACCGCCAGGCGCCGCCCGAGCTGCGGCCCGCCGTGCTGCCGATCTGCCTGGCGTGCGTGACGGCGGCGCCCGCGTTCCTGTTCCTGGCGCCGGTGGTCGGGGTGAACTTCGACCGGTTCACCGGCGTGCCGAACCTGTCGGTGCTGCTGGTGTACGGCTTCGGCATCGCGTTCGTGGCCGCGAACCAGGCCATGCTGCTGTACTGGCGGCACCCGCCCGCGCGGGCGTGGCGGACGACCCGGCAGGTGCTCGTCGCCTCGGCGGTCGTGCTGGCCGCGGTCGTCGTGCTGTTCGTGCTCGGTTCGCCGGACGAGGAGCACCACGGCGACTTCCCGGCCGCGTTCGCCGACGCCCCCTACCTGGCCGAACTGCTGGTGCTCTACCACGTCACGTACCTCGTCGGGCTGCTCAACGTCGTCCGGCTGTGCTGGCTGTGGGCCGACGAGACGCCGGACGACCGGCCGTGGCTGCGGCGCGGGCTGCGCCTCAACGCGGTCGGCGTGCTGATCGGCTCGGCCTACGCCGTCCTCGTGCTGGTCGCCGTGGTGGGCAGCTGGTTCGGCGCGGAGCTGGACGCGTGGAGCGTCGCCGCGCCCCGGACGCTCACGCTCGCCGTGCCGGTTGTCGTGGTCGGTGCGAGCATCGCCGCGTGGGGTCCACGACTGTCGCGGGTGGCGGAGCGGGTGGGGCAGGGCCGGGAGGCGGTCCGGGACTACCTGCGGCTGCGTCCGCTGTGGCGGGCGCTGCGGGCGGTCGACCCGGGCATGCGGCACGTACCCGCCACGCTGCGGGAGCGGTTCGACCCCGAGCACCGGCTGTTCTGGCGGGTCATCGAGATCAACGACTGGCTGCACCGGCTGCGGGCGGGTCGTGAACCGGCGGTGGTGGCCGCGGTCGCGCGGCGTGCCGCCGAGTTCGGCCTGGCCGAGGACGACGTGTGGGCGGCGACGGAGGCGGCCCACGTCAAGGCCGCGCTGGCGGCCCGTGCCCGGGGCAGGACGACAGGCGGTGGCGGGGTGTCCGAGCAGGACGGTCCGCTGCAGGCCAAGCACGCGTTCGCCGGGGAACGGACCCGGCTCGTGCTGGTGGCCGAGGCGTTCGTCGGCCCGGTGGTGGCGGCGGCCCTGGCCGACGCGGACCGCGCCACCGACGCCGTGACCCGACGGTGAACCGGAAGGAGCACTCCGTGCCGACCACGCACGCGCTGGTCCTGGGCGGCAGCCTGGCCGGGATGCTCGCCGCGTCCGCCCTCGCACCGCAGGTCGACCGCGTCACGGTCGTGGACCGCGACCGGTTCACCGACGAGGGCGACCGCAAGGGCGTCCCGCACGCCCGCCACGCCCACGTCCTGATGGCCGGCGGGAGCCGGGCGCTGGACGACCTGCTGCCCGGCCTCACCGCGAGCCTGCTCGACGCGGGCGCGCAGCACCTGGGCATGCCGAACCGGATGCTCGTGTTCACCCATTCGGGCTGGTTGCCCCGGCTGGACGAGATGCAGTACCTGATCGGGTGCAGCCGGGCCCTGCTCGACGCCGCGGTGCGCCGCCGGGTGCTCGGCCGGGTCGACCTGGTCGAGGCCACCGACGTCGTCGGCCTGCTCGGTGACCGCGCGAAGATCACCGGGGCACGCGTCCGCGACCGCGGCACCGGCGTCAAGCGCGACCTGGCCGCCGACTTCGTGGTCGACGCGACCGGCCGCGGGTCGAAGGCCGACTTCTGGCTCACCGACCTCGGCCTGCCGCCCGTCCGGGAGGACCGCGTCGACTCCGGCATCATCTACTCGACGTGCCTGTTCCGCCTGCCGCCCGGCGCGGGCGAGGGGTTCCCGGGCGTCAACGTCCAGGCCGACCCCCGGACGTCGCGGTTCGCCGAGGGCGGCGCGCTCGTCCCGATCGAGGGCCGCCGGTGGATCGTCAGCCTCGGCGGCACGCGCGGCGGTGAGCCGGGGACCAGCCCGGAGGCGTTCCACGCGTTCGCCCGGAACCTGCGCCACCCCGCCATCGCCGACTTCATCAGCGCGGCCGAGCCACTCGGCCGCCCGTTCGCGTTCCACGGCACGGTGAACCGCCGTCGCCGCTACGAACGCCTCTCCCCCTGGCCGGCGGGCTTCGTCGCGATCGGTGACGCCGCGTGCACCTTCAACCCCGTGTACGGGCACGGGATGACCGTCGCGGCACGGCAGGCGGTCGCGTTGCGCGACGGCGTGGCCGAGCACGGCTTCGCCGCCCACCGGCTCCAGCGGGAGTTCGCCCGCGTCATGGACGACCCGTGGGCCATGGCCGTCGCCCAGGACCTGCGCTACCCCGACACGATCGGTCCTGGCCGCGGCTGGACCGCCCGCCTGCAGGACCGCTACCTCGACCGGCTCGTGCTCACGGCCACCGGCCGCCCGACCGTCACCCGGGCGCAGCTCGACGCCTACACCCTGTCCAAGCCGCTGCGCACACTCATGCTGTCACCACGCGTGATCCTCGACGCGCTGCGCGGACCGGGCCGGCCACCAGCAACGGACCCGCCGCTCACCGAGGCCGAATCACGCGTGCTGGCCCGCGTCGAGGACCCTCGCTGACGACGCGTCACCCACTGTCCGAAGAGGACAGAGCCCGGTCGTCCATCTGCCGGTACGACACCAAGCCCACCACAGCCGCGAGCACGCCCGCGCCCAGCAGCACGGGCCGGGTCGCGTCCACGTCGAACGAGCGGTCGAACACCGTGACGACCGTCGGGCCGACCAGGGTCACCAGCAGCGGCCCGAGGACCGTCGACAAGCCCAGGACGAGCTTCATCAGCGACTGGACCAGGGCGACCATCCGGCCGCGCAGGGCGTCCTCCACCCGCGTGCCGATGATGGTCAGCGCGGTGAGGAACGCGACCCCCGCGCAGCCGCCCACCACCGACACCGCGACCAGCGCGAACCACAGGTGCGGCGCGAGCGACACCACCACCAGGCCCGCACCCGCGCCCACGATCGTGACGCCGAACAGCCGGTGGTAGGTCAGCCGGCGGGCGAGCTTCGGCGCGGTCGCCATCCCCGCCGCCAGGCCGAGGAACACCGCGATGAACAACGTGCCGTACGCGCTCTCGCCGCCGCGCAGGCTCGTCGCGTAGAGCCTGGCGCTGCCGATCACCGCGCCCGCCGCCGCGAACGCGCCCGTCATGCCGATCACGAGGCCGCGCAGCAACGGCGTGCCCCACGCGTACCGCAGGCCGTCACGCATCATCACCAGGAGACCCGGGCCGTCGCGCCGGTCCGGCCGGACGACCCGGCCGGACAGCTCGGGGATTCGCACCGCGATCAGCACCGCGGACGACAGGTAGAGCAGGCCGTTGACGACGACCGCGATGATCGCGATGCGGAACTCCAGGTCGCCGTCGCGCACGCCGAGGTAGCCGGGGATGCCCGCGATCAGCGAGTAGAGGCTGAACCCGCTGACCGTGGCGATGCCGTAGGTCATCACCAGGCCGAGCTGGTTGGCCGTGTCGACCTGGTCCGGTCGGCGCAGCAGGTTCGGCACGGCCGAGTCCTTGGCCGGGATCCACAGCATCGCGCAGCAGCCGACCAGGAAGTTGGCCACGAACAGCCACCACGCCGTGCCGACGAACGCGATGGACAGGAACAACCCGCCGCGCGCCAGGTCGCACGCCACCATCACCTTGCGCCGGTCGAACCGGTCGGCCAGCACACCGCCCAGCGGCGCGAACAGCACACCCGGCAGCAACTGGGTCAGCACCACCGCGCTGAGCGCGAACCCCTCCCACCCGTAGCCCGCGGCCAGCTTCGTGACCAGCCCCGTCAACGCCAGCAGCGACAGCCAGTCACCCACGCTGCACAGGAACGTGACGCCCCACAGCCGCCGGAACGGCCCGATCGCCAGCACCGCCCGCGCCCGACGCGCCGTCGACGCCCCGGCCCCCTCGTCCACCACACCGACACCGCCGCCGCCTTGAATGCCGCCACCCCCGCCGTAGTCGCAGATGATCAGACTAGCGACGACGATCACGCGGGCTTGGCCGGTGCCGGCTCCGGCGGGAGGGTCAGCGCAGCGCCGACGTGGCGAACAGGTCGTCGAACACCCGTGCCCGGTCGAACGACAGGGCGTGCGCCCGCGCGCGGTCCGCCATGAGCTGCCGCTCCCGCGCCGACAGCTCCAGCACCGCGCGGTCGATCGCGGCGGCGAGGCCGGTGACGTCACCCGCCTGCACGATGAGCGCCGTGCCGCCGACCGCCTCACCGGTGCCGCCGGTCAGCGTCGTGATCACCGGTCCGCCGCCCGCGAGCATCTTCTCGGTCAACGCGATGCCGAACGTCTCCACGAAGTCCGGCTCGGGCTTGGTCGACAACGCGTAGGCGGCGCAGCCGCGCATCAGCAGCGGCTTCTCCTCGTCGTCCACGTCGGACAGCAGCACCACCCGGTCGTCGTCCCGGGTGAGCGCCCGGACCTCCTCCAGCGCCGGTCCGTTCCCGGCGATCACGAGCTTCACCGCCGACCGCGCCCGGGACCGGGCGAACGCTGTGACCAGGTCGTGCACGCCCTTCGCCCGCGCCACCCGGGACAGGAACAGCACGTAGCCGTCCCGGTCGAGGCCGCGTCGCGCCAGGGCGGCGTCCACCCGCGCGGGGTCGAGGTCGAGGTACGCGGAGGTGTCGATCGGCGGGTAGCTGACCGCGACCCGCGCGCGGCACTCGTCGGCCAGGCGCGTGCCGCAGTGCGCGTCGACGGCCTCGGCGGAGGCGATGATCTCCTGCCGGGTGTACTCCGACACCGCGATCACCTGGTCGTTGGCCAGGAACGTGGTGAACAGCGCCACCGCCGCCCCGAACCGGCCCTCGCGCAGGCACGAGCGGATCACGTTGGTGACGTCGGAGCCGACCGCCTTCGCGATGGTGCGGACGTCGGGCCGGAACCCGGCCGCCCGTGCCGCCACCACGGCCTCGCCCACGACCGCCGTGTGCGGTGCGAGGTACATCGACAGGCACGTGGTCGGCACCGGTTCGGCGAGCAGCTCGACCAGGCGGCCGGTCAGCCCGGCCAGGTACCGGCCGTCCGGCACGCGGTAGTCGTCGGCGAAGCACGGCTTGATCAGCGAGTGGTACAGGGCGGTGGCGAACACCTGCCGCCTGGCCGGCGACCCGCCCTCGACCTCGATCCGGTCCACGTGGTCGCGCCACCGCTCCTTGGTGCGCTCGCGGATGACGTCGAACGCGGGCGGCTGCTGCCCGCACTCGCGGTGCAGGTTGTCCCTGGCCTGCTCGCAGCCGCGCAGGGAGAAGCCGATCCGCAGCTCGACGCTCTGCCCGGCGGCGGTCGGACCCAGGAACAGCAGCCCGAACGGCCGCAGCGTGGTCTGCCGGATGCGGTCGAAGTCCAGCCGGGTGCCGCCCTCGATGAGCCTGAGGTCGTGCCACAGCATCTGCCGCCAGCCCGGGGTGTCGACTTCGATGTGCACCGACAGCGGCACGCCCTCGACCACGACGGTGCCCTGCGCGCGGCCGTGGCCGAGGCTTTCGACGTGCGCCCGCAGCGGCACGGTGCGGCCGTGGTCGATGGCCAGGCCGCCGCACGACAGGTCGACCACCACGCGGGCGCTGCGGTGCTCCGGGAACGTGTACCGGTGGACCGCGATCTTCTCGCCGACGGTGATCTCGCAGCGGACGCCGGTGTCGAGGGTGGCCGCGTAGTACCCGGCTTCGGCGACCTCGTCGTGCAGCGGCCAGGCCTGGCCGAGGGTGTCCAGCTGCTGCACCATCGGGGTCACCCGGACGTAGTTGTAGTACTTGCGGATCGCACCGGTGCCGGACTGCTGGAAGTGGGTGAACCCGGACGCCTGGGCCCGGTCGAACATCTCCTCCGGCAGGCCTTCGGTGTTCTTGGTGTACCGGCCGTAGCCGGTCGGGTAGGCGCCGGAGTAGGCGCAGGCGGACACCATGCTTAGCGGTGACGTCGCGCCCGGGTGGGTGTTGCCGATCTGCGCTTTCGGCCACCACCAAGTGGCGGCGAGACCCTGCGCCGAGGGCAGGGAGGTCGCCGCCGTTCCGATGAAGGGATCAATCTCGTCCAGGATGGCGCGACTGTAGGTCGGCGCGGGGCCGTCGGTGGTTTCCGCGACGTGAACTCGGTGGGAACGTGCGAACCGCGTTCACCGGTCCGGGTGATCAGCCCCGGTCGGCGTAGTCCGGCAGCCGGCGGGCGACCTCGGCCGGGGACGGCATCCGGGCGATCTCGTCGGCGATCGCGCGGGCCGCGTCGGTGTGCCCACCGGGCCGCGACAGGGTCCGGACGATGGAGGCGATGGCTTCCGCGCTCACCTCGTCCGGGAGCAGCCGCACACCGGCGCCCGCGGCGGTGACGGCGTCGGCGTTGGCGAACTGGTCGGCGCCCTGGGGCAGGACCAACTGCGGTGCGCCGACCGCGAGCGCGCCGAGCGTGGTACCGCTGCCGCCGTGGTGCACGACCACGTCCACGTGCGGCAGCAGGTCCGCCTGCGGCACCCACGCGCGCACGGTGACGTCGGCGGGCACGGTGCCGAGCTGCTCCGGGCGCACCCGGCCGGTGGCCACGACCACCCGGGCGCCCACTTCCGCCAGGCCCTTGATGGCCGCGGCCAGCAGTTCGTGGGTGCCGAACGCGGTGCCGAGCGTGAGGTAGACCAGTGGCCGACCGTCGCGGGCGGGCAGCTCGCCCGGCTCGCCGAACGCCACGGGACGCAGCGCGATCCTGTCCTCGTTAGCCAGGAAATCGGGGTCCTGCAACGACGGCGGGCAGATGTCCAGGTGCGGCCGGCCGCTCTTGGTGGGCATCTCCAGGCCGATCCCGTCGGGGAACAGGCGGCCGAAACCGTGCCAGAGCCCGGGGATCCCGGCCTGCCGTGCGGCGATCGCCGCTCCCGGCACGCCCCAGCCGTGCACCACGAGGTCGGGCTTCAGCCGGGCCAGTTCCGGCGCCAGGTCCTCGGCGTACAGCTCGTAGAACGCGTCCGCCGGGCGGAACGGCCGCAGGCCGTGCGCGGCCAACGGCGCGTGCACCTCCTCACCCACGGCGAAGTGCACCTCGTGCCCGGCTTCCCGGGCGGCGATCGCGAGCGGGACCATCGGGTAGGTGTGGCCCACCGAGGCGAGACCGGCGAACAGTACGCGCATGATCGGAAGCCTTTCACACGTCACGGACCGGCCCACGGGTCGACGGGCACCACGTCGGTGATCCGTCCCGCGTCGTCGAGCAGGCACCCCATCCGCTTCACGGCGCGCAACGTCACGGCCCGGTCGGTGAGGGTGAGCGCGGGCAGGCGGCGGGCGAGTTCGGCTTCGAAGCGCTGGACGTCGCCCAGCGAGCGCAGCCACAGCGTCATCACCAGGTTGTCCGACCCGGTGACGGCGGCGCAGAGCCGGACCTCCGGCAGCTCGGTCAGCGCCGTCCCGGTGCGGTCCAGCTCGTCCGGCGGCACCCTGGCCCAGAACGTCGCCGCGATCGGCCGGCCGGTGATCGGCTGCGCGACCTCGCAGCGCAGCGACAGCAACCTGCCGTCGACCATCTCGTTCAGCCACCGGCGCACGGTCGACGCGCTCCGGCCGGTGCGGGCCGCGATCTCGGCCGCCGGTCTGCGCCCGTCGTCCAACGCGCCCAGCACCTCGCGGTGGTGCGGCTTCCAGACCGCGCCGCCGCCCGTCGCACGGCCCGCCGGGAGCTGTCCGGGTTCGAGCGCGCCGAGCCGCCACCGGTTGCCCTCGCCGTAGACGGTGGTGACGGTGTGGGTGCGCGTCCGGCGCAGGCCCGGCAGGCCGTGCAGCCGGTGCAGCACGACGTGCGACAGGGTGGTGAGGTCCGGGGTCAGCACGGTGAGGAACAGGTCCCGCCCGCTGCTGATGATCGAGATCGAGACGACCTGCGGCAGGCGTGACAACACCTCGACCGCGTGCGGGCGCGCGGTCGGCTCGATGTCGATCTCGATGAACGCGTTGCAGTGCTCCTTGGCCCACAGCCGCACCTCCGGGTAGGCGGTGACGCGCGCGAGACCGGCATCGGCCAGCCCTTGCCAGCGCCGTGCCGCGGTGACCGGGTCGATGCCGAGCGCCCGCCCGACCTCGTGCCACGTCGCCCGCGGTGCGGCTTGCAAGGCATGGACGAGCCTCAGGTCGGTCTCGTCGGGTGTGAACGAATCCTGCACCAAAGCACTCCCCCATGAGCGATCTTGCCAATCCGAAGCCCGAGAGTGGCAGCCGCAGTGATCCTCGGCAAGTACCCGCGACCAGAGGAGAACTCCCATGCCACTGCACGACGACGCGACCGCCCTACAAGACGACCTGGTGCGGCTGCGGCGGGAACTGCACGCCGAGCCCGAGATCGGGCTGGACTTACCGCGCACGCAGGAGAAGGTGCTCGCGGCGCTGGACGGGCTGCCGCTCGAACTGTCGCCGGGCACGGCGTTGACGTCGGTGACCGGTGTGCTGCGCGGCGCACGGCCGGGGCCGGTGGTGTTGCTGCGCGCGGACATGGACGCGTTGCCCGTCCAGGAGCGCACCGGGCTGGCCTACGCGTCCCGTGTGGACGGTGCGATGCACGCGTGCGGCCACGACATGCACACCGCGATGCTCGTCGGAGCGGCGCACCTGCTGGCCGCCCGGCGCGCCGACCTGGCCGGTGACGTGGTCTTGATGTTCCAGCCGGGTGAGGAGGGGTGGGACGGGTCGGCCGCGATGATCGCCGAGGGCGTGCTGGACGCGGCGGGCCGCAGGCCGGACGCCGCCTACGCGTTGCACGTGTTCGGCGCGGGCGTGCCGCACGGCGTGTTCTCGGCCCGCCCGGGCACCACGATGGCGGCGTCCGACGTGCTGGAGGTGACCGTCGTCGGCGCCGGCGGGCACGGCGCCCGACCGCACCGCGCGCAGGACCCGATCCCGGTGGCGTGCGAGATCGTCACCGCGCTGCAGACGCTGGTCACCCGCCGGTCCGACATCTTCGACCCGGTCGTGGTGACCGTCGGGTCGTTCCACTCCGGTACCAAGCGTAACGTCATCCCCGACACCGCCCGGTTCGAGGCGACCGTGCGCACGTTCTCCGCACCGGCCAAGGCCCGGATCGGCGACGCGGCGGTCGCTCTGGCCCGGTCCATCGCCCAAGCCCACGGCCTGCGCGCCGACGTCGAGTTCCGCGACGGCTACCCGATGACCGTCAACGACGCCGAGGAGGTCGGGTTCGTCGCCGACACGATCACCGACGTCTTCGACGGCCGCTTCGAGCCCCTGGCCAACCCGATGCCGGGCGGCGAGGACTTCTCGCGGGTGCTGCGGGAGGTGCCCGGCGCGTTCATCCCGTTCGGCGCGGGCGACGGCAGCACCGACAACCACTCCCCGCTCGCCCGGTTCGACGACGCGCTGCTGTCCGACGGCGCCACCGTGCTCGCCGAACTCGCCCTGCGTCGGGGCGCCCGGGGCGTGGTCAGGGCAGCGGGAAGCCGACGGCCGGGAGGATGACCTCGTCCACGATCGCGGCCAGCTCGTCCGGGGTCGGGGGGCGGCCCAGGTCGATCAACAGCTTGAACACCATCGCCTCGCCGATCTGGGTGGTGATCGGCGTCAGCCGACGGGCGTCCAGGTGTCCGTTGGCGGCGTAGTGGCGCAGGACCGTGCTGGTGAACGTGCCGCCGCGGGGGTCGAAGACGTCGCGGTAGAGGGCTTCGGCCAGGTCCGGGTAGCGCTGGCGTTCCGACAGGACCGCCAGCACCGCCATCGCCGCGGGGGTCCGCAGCCAGTCGGTCAGCACGGCCAGCGCCGCGATCAGGTCGCCGCGCAGGTCGTCGGCCGACGGGCTGGGCACCTCCACCGGGTGTGCCTGGGCCACGGCGTCGACCAGCAGTTCCTGCGGCGTCGACCAACGCCGGTAGAGCACCGTCTTCGCGGTGGCCGCACGGCGCGCGATGCCCTCCATGCTGAGCTGGCCCAGCCCGACCTCGGCGAGTTCGGCGAGCGCGGCTTCGTGGATGGCGCGCACGAGTGCCTCGCCGCGCCGCCGTTCCGGCGCCTTGGCAGCCGCTTTCTCCATGTCACTTCCACTTCAAGACACGGTGCCGTAGCTTATCTGCCAGATACGCTACGGTTCCGTATCCAATTGAGGTGTTCTGTTGTCCACATCTTCCGCCATGCTCGACCGGCCGCTCGCCGGCGGACGTGCGCTGGCACCCGACCTGGCCCGGGGCGCGATGCTGCTGATGATCGCGCTGGCCCACGCCCACATGTACCTGTCCGGCCACCCCACCGGGTACCGGGCGTACGCGCTCGACGGCGGCGTGCTCGACCGCGTCGTGACCGGGATCCAGGTGGCGCTGGTCGACGGCCGGGCCATGCCGATGTTCGCGGCGCTGTTCGGCTACGGGTTCGTGCAGCTCGCGGGCAAGCGGACCGGTGACTGGCCGGCCACGCGCAGGCTGTTGCGCCGGCGGAGCCGGTGGCTGCTGGTCTTCGGGTTCGGCCACGCGCTGCTGCTGTTCTTCGGCGACATCCTCGGCGCCTACGGGCTGGCCGGGTTGCTGCTGGTCGGCGTCCTGCGGTGGCGTGACCGCACGCTGCTGCTGTTCGCCGGTGCGTGGCTGCTCGTGCACGCCGCCGCGTCGCTGTTCAACGGGCTGCGGATCGCCGAGTTCGGCGGCCCCTCGGGCATGGCCGCCGCGACCGACCCGCTGGCCGCCGTGGGCGAACGCCTGACGCTGTGGAGCGTGCTGACGCCGCTGCTGGTCGTGGAACTGCTGATCCCGTTCCTGCTCGGCGTGTGGGCCGCCCGCCGCCGCCTGCTGGACGAGCCGGGCCGGCACGTGGCCACGCTGCGCGTGATCGCGTTCGTGGGCATCGGCTCGGCCGTGCTGGGCGGGCTGCCGTTGGCATTGCTGGACGCCCAGGCCTGGACGCTCGGCGCGCTGGCCGTGCCGGCGTACGTGCTGCACGGCGTCACGGGGCTCGCCGGCGGCGTGGGTTACGCGGCCCTGATCGGCCTGATCGCGGCACGGGCCACCCGACCGGGCCGGGTGCTGACCGCGCTGGCCGCGTGCGGACGGCGGTCGCTGACCTGCTACCTGCTGCAGTCCGTGGTGTTCGTGGCGGTGTTCGTGCCCTACGCGGGCGGGCTCGGCACCGAGCTGGGCACGGCGGCGGCGTCCGGCATCGCGGTCGTCACCTGGTTGGCCACCGTCGCCATCGCCGACGCGCTGCGCCGCGCGGACCGCCAGGGACCGGCCGAATGGCTGCTGCGCCGCCTCACCTACGGCCGCAACGGTTTCGAAAACGTTCGATAAGCCTTGCCCGACGCGGTGGCGCCGAACCATGGTGGATCACACCGCGTCGGGAAGGACCGTCGAAGTGCGAGAACTCCTGTCAACGTCCGTGGTCGCCGTGTCCGTGGTCGTGGCGGGCGTGTTCGCGGTCGAACCGGCCGCCGCCTCCCCCGCCACCACCCTCGCCACGGCCGCCGAGCGCAGTGGCCGGTACTTCGGCGTCGGTGTCCAGGGGCACAAGTTGCCCGACCAGGCGTACGTGGGCATCCTGAACCGCGAGTTCGACATGGTGACGCCCGAGAACGAGATGAAGCTCGACGCCACCGAACCGCAGCAGGACCGGTTCACCTTCACCCCCGCCGACCGGATCGTCGACCACGCCCTGCAGCAGGGCAAGCGGGTGCGCGGGCACACGCTGCTCTGGCACTCCGGGCAGCCGTCCTGGCTGGCCTCCCTCCAGGGCGCGGCACTGCGCGCGGCGATGCTCAACCACGTCACGCAGGTGACGGCCTACTACCGCGGCAGGATCTACGCCTGGGACGTGGTCAACGAGGCGTTCGCCGACGGCACGACCGGCGCGCGGCGCGACTCCAACTTCCAGCGCACCGGCGACGACTGGATCGAGGCGGCGTTCCGCGCGGCACGGGCGGCCGATCCCGCCGCGAAGCTCTGCTACAACGACTACAACATCGAGAACTGGGCGCACGCCAAGACGCAAGCCGTGTACCGGATGGTGCGCGACTTCAAGGCCCGTGGCGTGCCGATCGACTGCGTCGGCCTCCAGTCGCACTTCACCACCAACCACCCGGTCCCCGCCGACTTCGCCACCACGCTGCGCAACTTCGCCGCCCTCGGGGTGGACGTGCAGCTCACCGAGTTGGACATCGAGGGTTCCGGCGCCACTCAGGCGGAGAACTACCGACGTGCCGTGACCGCCTGCCTGGCGGTGAGCCGGTGCACCGGCATCACGGTGTGGGGCGTCCGGGACAGCGACTCGTGGCGCGCCTCGGCCACGCCGCTGCTGTTCGACCACACCGGCGCCAAGAAGCCCGCGTACACCGCCGTCCTCGACGCCCTCCGGTGCGCGCGCTGAGCGGTACCCCACCGGGGACCTCCCTTCGTTGACCCACGGCCCGTGCGACCCGTCCGGTCGCACGGGCCGTCGTCGTGCTCGCGCACGGTCCGGCAGGACAGCAGCCTGGAAGTTGTCCGGGTGGTGCGCCGCCCAGGACATTGGGTCGACCGAAGTCCGCGCCACACCGGTAGCGAGGTGAACGCCCATGGCCCAGGCCCGACCCGTCATCGGGACCGACCGCACCACCAGACCAGGACGGCTGATCGTCGGCAGCGTGATCGCGGGCGTGCTGCTGTCCGTGCTGTGGTCCTACGAGTTCGTCGACCACGTGATCGGCGCGAACGTGGCCAACGCGCTGCTCGGCGAAGAGGCCGCGACCGCCTCGATCGCGGGCACCGCCGCCGGCCTGGCGTTCGCGTTCGTGTCCGGTCTCGCGGGCACGTTCACCGCGTGCAACATCGCCATGGCGGCGTCGATCGGACCGATGAGCGAAGCCGGAGGGACCGCGCAGGGCCCGCTGCGCTCCCTGTTGCGCCCGTTGGGTTTCTTCACCGCGGGCATGGTGGGTGTGTCGGCGCTCTACGGCGCGGTCGGCGTGCTGATCGGACCCGACCTGCCGCAGCTGTCGAACGCGATGGTCGGCACGATGCCGGTGCGGCTGGTGCAGTCGGCGATCGTGTTCGGCGCCGTCGGCCTGGCCATGACCTACCTCGGGCTCGCTGCCCTGGGCGTGCTGCCCGACGTGTTCCGCAACCGGCCGGTGGCCCGCGTGGTGGTGCTCGGCGCACTGGTCGGCGCGTTCCTGATCGGTCGGCCCTACCCGATGTTCATCAAGCTGTTCCGCTCCGCCGTCGACTCGGGCAACCCGTTGTTCGGCGCGGGCACGTTCGTGCTCCAGTCCGTCGGCAACGTGCTGCTTGTCGTCGTCGTGTTCGCGGCACTGGCCCTCGGCACCAAGGGCCGGTTCCTGCGGTGGTTCAGCTCCAACGGCCGCCGTTCGACCGTGGTCAGCGCGGCGCTGCTCATCTCGCTCGGCGTGTTCCTGCTCGTGTACTGGGACGTCCGCGTCCCGTCGATCTTCGGGGTCGGCTGGTTCCCAACCATGCCCTACAACTGACAAGAAGGAGCTGATCGTGTCCGCGACAATCGCTGTCCCGACGACCACGAGGCCGGAGTCCCCCATCCGGAACGGGGCGTTGGCCGGACTCGCCGGCGGCCTGGTGTTCGGGCTGCTGATGGCCGGGATGGGCTCCCTGTCCATGGTCGGCATGCTGATCGGCGTCGACAACGCCTTCGTCGGCTTCCTGGTCCACATGGTGATCTCCGCGATCGCCGGCGCCGGCTTCGGCGTCCTGACCCGCAACCTGGGCATGATGCCGCCCGTCTACATCGCGAGCATGCTCTACGGCGCGGTGCTGTGGGTGCTCGGCGCCCTGATCATCATGCCGCTGTGGTTGAGCGTGACCGCCGACCCGAAGATGAGCGAGATGGTGTTCGTGGTCGCGGACGGCCAGTGGGTCAGTCTGTTCGGCCACGTGGTCGGCTACGGCCTCACCACGGGCGCCGTGCTGCTCGCGCTGCGCGGCCACGCCAAGTAACGCCACCGCGCCTGGGTCCCGTCGCACCCATGGCGGCGGGCTCGGGCCGTCCACTGCGGGATCACGCAGCGCGGCCGTTCACCGACCACCCCCCGAGTGGTCGGTGAACGGCTACAGATCTTGAAAGGTCAGGGTGATCATGCGTTCCTCGGCGTGTCC
>NZ_LWLC01000005.1:0-190114 GCF_001905065.1 Saccharothrix sp. CB00851 | reverse complement strand
CAATCATGACCTACTACCAGGCCGAAGATTTGGAGACACGCCCTAGTCGGCCCGCGTTCCGAACGCGGAACTCACCGGTGCCGAACGTACGACTCTCGCGCCCTGAACGTAGGACACGCGCGAGAGTCGTACGTTCGCGCCGCGCGTGTCCTACGTTCGGAACGCGCGTGTCCTACGTTCAGGTACCCCGAGTTCAACGCTCAGGACGGCGAAGGGCCCTGCGGGGGAGACGCCCGCAGGGCCCTTCGTGGTGGTGCGGGTGTTACTTCAGGCCGTTGCCCATGGCGGTGACCAGCTCGCCGTTGGACGTGTCACCGTCGAGCGCCCAGAAGAACGCGCCGCCCAGGCCCTGGGTCTTGGCGTAGCCCATCTTGCCTCCGATGGTGGACGGGGTGTCGTAGCTCCACCACTGGTTGCCGCAGTGCGCGTACGCCGTGCCCGCGACCGTGCCGGTGGCCGGGCACTTGGTCTTGAGGACCTTGTAGTCCTCGATGCCCGCCTCGTAGGTGCCCGGCGCGGCGCCGGTCGCCGTGCCGCCCGGCGCGGACTGCGTCACGCCCGTCCAACCGCGGCCGTAGAAGCCGATGCCCAGCAGCAGCTTGGCCGCCGGCACGCCCTTGCCCTTCAGCTTCTGGATCGCCGCGTCGGAGTTGAACCCGGCGGTCGGGATGCCGGGGTACGAGGTCAGCGGCGAGTGCGGAGCCGTCGGGCCCTGCGCCGCCCACGCGCCGAAGTAGTCGTAGGTCATGACGTTGTACCAGTCGAGGTACTGCGCCGCGCCGCCGTAGTCGGCCGCGTCGATCTTGCCGCCGTTCGACCCGTCCGCCGTGATGGCGGCCGTGACGAGGTAGTTGGCGCCGAACCGGTTGCGCAGCGCCTGCGACAGCGTCTTGAACGAGCCGAAGCCGCTGGTGTCGCAGGTCAGACCGCAGGCGTTCGGGTACTCCCAGTCGATGTCGATGCCGTCGAACACGTCCGCCCAGCGCGGGTCCTCGACCAGCTTGTAGCACGACTCGGCGAACGCGGCCGGGTTCTGCGCCGCCTGGCCGAAGCCGCCGGACCAGGTCCAACCGCCGAACGACCACAGCACCTTGATGTGCGGGTACATCTTCTTCAACTTGCGCAGCTGGTTGAACGAGCCGCGCAGGGCGCCGGTGTCCCACGTGTCGGCGACGCCGTCGACGGAGTTGGCCGCGGTGTAGGCCATGTCGTAGTCGGCGTACGCGTCACCGATGGTGCACTGGCCGTTCTGCACGTTGCCGAACGCGTAGTTGATGTGCGTCAGCTTCGAGGCCGAGCCGGAGGTGTGGATGTTCTTGACGAAGTACTGACGGCCGTAGACGCCCCACTGGGTGAAGTAGCCCAGGTTCTTCCGCGAGCCGACCGGCGGGTTGCTGGTGGTCGTGGTGGTCGTCGTCGTGTCCGTGGTGGTCGTCGTCGTAGTGGTGGTCGTCGTGGTCGTGGTGGTTCCACCGGCGTCACACGACGCGCCGTTCAGCTTGCAGTTGGCCGGGCCGCTGTACGCGCCGGAGTACGCCACGTTGAAGCCGAAGCTCACCGTGCCGCCGACGCCGACGTTGCCGTTCCACGTGTTCTTCACCGTCACGTGCTGGCCGCTGGCGGTGTAGGAGCCGTCCCACAGGGAGCTGACCCGGTGGCCGGCGGGCAGGTCGAACTCGACCGTCCACGACGTGAGGGCGGTCGTGCCGCCGTTCTTGATCGTGTACTTGCCCTCGTAGCCGGTGCCCCAGTCCGAGCCCTTGCTGAAGGTGGCCGAGACGCCGCCCGCACCGCTGGCCGCGGGTGCGACGACCAGTCCCACCACCAACGTGGCGACCGCCACGAACAACGCTGTGACATGCCATCGGATCTTGGACATCGTGCTCCTTGTCAGGAAAGGAGTGCAGGGTTGACGCCACCATGTGGTTCAGACCACTTCACGGTCAAGGTCTAGACCATTGTCGTCACTCGAACGGAGTAGTGGAGAACCCTTCGGAACCGGTTCCGGAGAGCGTCGACCACTAAGGGTTGACGAGCCTAAAGTCTGACCCCCTCCCAGACCAGGGTCCGACGTGCGAACCCCGCCGGAAGGCCAGACTCGATCCCGTCGAGGGGGTCTCGACGGGGACGGAAGGAGGACCGCGTTGAGGGGCAAGAGGGGATTCGCCTTGGTCGCCGCCGTGGGGCTGGCGGTGGTGGGCGTCGGCGGGACGGCGGTGGCCGAGCCGTCGGTCGGGCAGGCCGGTCGCATCGACCGGCAGGTGCTGCAGCGGGTGTTGGACGACCTGACGCGCACGGGGGCGCAGGGTGTCCAGGTCCGCGTCGTGGACGGGCGGCACGAGTTCACCGCGCGCAGCGGCACCGCGCGGGTCGACTCGCCGCGCCCGGTGCCGACCGACGGTCGGTTCCGGATCGGCAGCATCACCAAGACGTTCGTCTCGACCGTCGTGCTCCAGCTGGTCGGCGAGGGGAAGGTCGAGCTGGACGCGCCGGTGCAGCGGTACCTGCCCGGCCTGCTGCCCGACGGCGACCGGATCACCGTGCGGCACCTGTTGCAGCACACCAGCGGGCTCTACAACTACACGTCCGCGTTACCGCTCGACCCGGAGGGCGTGGTCGGCATCCGGTACAAGACGTGGGCGCCCGCCGAGCTGGTGGCCCTGTCCACGGCGCGGCCGCTCGACTTCCAGCCCGGCACGGGCTGGTCGTACTCGAACACGAACTACGTCGTGGCCGGGATGCTGATCGAGAAGATCACCGGCCGGCCGTACGGCGTGGCGGTGGAGCAGCGCGTCCTGCGCCCGCTCGGCCTGCGGTCGACGTCCGTGCCGGGCACCCGCACCGACGTTCCCGGTCCGCACGCGCACGGGTACATCCGCGCGGGTGGGCAGGTGGTCGACATCACCGAGTTCAACCCGTCGGCCGCGTACGCGGCGGGCGAGATGATCTCCACGACGGCGGACCTGAACCGGTTCGCGGACGCGTTGCTGGAGGGCCGCCTGCTCCGCCCGGCGCAGCAGGCGGAGCTGTTGTCGGCCTCGCCGGCCACTCAGGGCTACGGCCTGGGGATCGAGGCCACGGACCTGCCGTGCGGCGTCACGGTCTGGGGCCACGGCGGCGGCATCCCCGGCTACGCCAGCCTGATGGTCAGCACGGCGGACACGAAGACCCGCATGGCGGCCTCGGTGACCTCCGCGCCCGACCCCGGTGACCTGGTGGGCCGCGAGGAGATGCTGATGGAGGTGTTCTGCTGACCCGGCCGGCGCCGTCGGGGCGCTGAACCGGTGAGGGCGCCGGGGGAGAGTCCGGCGCCCTCACCGCCCGACGCCTCAGCTCCGCCACTGCTCCGCGGGCGTGAGACCGGGGAGCGGCTTGCCGATGAGGGCGACGGGGATGAACAGGCAGACCTGGCCGATCGCCAGGGCGAGCGTGGTGAGCGCCTTCTCGTCGTAGTGGGCGGACGCTTCGGCGTACAGCTCGTCGGAGACGCGTTCGCCGTGCGGATTGGGGGTGAGGACGGCGTCGACGAGGGCCAGCGCGGCCCGTTCGGCGGCGGTGAAGTGGGGTGCGTCGCGCCAGGACGCGACAGCGGTGATGCGGTCCTCCGTCTCGCCCGCCTTGCGCAGGTTCGCCGTGTGCAGGGTGGTCAGGTAGGTGTTGCCGACGATCTGCCCGGCGCGCAGCTGCACCAGGCTGACGGTGGTCTGCGGGATCGAGCCGTTGCCGACGGCCTGGAACAGCCCTCCGGCGATCTGCGGCAGCTCCGGGATGAGCACGGAGGGGTTGGGCAGGCGGGACTGGAGGGTGTCCTGGGCGGAGGTCATGTCGGGTGAGTCCTTTCGGGATTCGGAGGTGGTCACTGCGGTTGTCACTGCGCTGACGTTTCGCGCGCGGCGGTTGTGACGGCGGCGGCCAGCCGGTCGTGCTCGGGGTAGGACCAGTCGTAGGCGAAGCGGCGGCGGGTGTAGCCGAACGCGATGCCGAGGAGGGGGTCGGCGAACGACTCCGCGCCCGCTGATCCGTTGTGGCCGAACGCGTTCGCGCTCAGGAACGGGTAGCGCAGGCCCTTGGCCTGGAACCCCAGCGCGTACTGGCCGGCCTCGCCGGTGACGAGGTCGCGACCGGTGGAGTGGAGCACGGCGAACTCGCCCGCGGTGTCGTGGTCGAGCAGCGGGTCCCGGCCGTCCAGCCCGAACACCGCCGCCGCGTACAACCCGGCCAGCCCGCGGGCGTTGCCGACGCCGCCGCCGGAGGCCTGGCCGAGCGCGCGCACCCGCCGGGTGTTGAGGAAGGCCACCTGGTCCAGCGGCGGGGTGGAGTTCAGGGCGTAACCGATGCCGGTGAGGCTGTGCGGTCCCGGGACGTCGGCCCAGAACGCGGCCAGCTCCTCCGGGCTCGCCTGCCCGGGGAGCACCTCCCGGTACCGGTCCTCCAGCGCCTCCGGCAGCCCGAGGTGGAGGTCCAACCCGTGGGGCGCCCGCACCCGCTCCTCGAAGTGCTCTTGCAGCGAGCGACCCGTGGCCCGGCGGACGACCTCGCCCACGATCGCGAACGTCACGAACCCGCCGTAGCCGTAGGCCGAGCCGGGCCGCCAGTACGGCCGCTGCCCGGCGAGCCGTCGTGCGAGCACCTCGTCGTCCGCGAGTTCCTCGGCGGTGAGGCCGCCGTCCACGCCGATCACGCCGGAACGGTGGGAGAGCACGTCCCGCAGGGTGATCCGGTCCTTGCCCGCGGCGGCGAACTCCGGCCAGTGGTGCGCCACGGCCCGGTCCAGCTCCAGCGCGCCGTCCTGCACCAGCACCGCCACCGTCACCGTCGCGGCGCCCTTGGTCGCGGAGTAGACGCCGGTCAGGGTGTCGCCGGAGACCGCGTCGGTGGCCCCGTCGCCGGAGACCGCGTCGCCGGACCACAGGTCGACCACTCGACGTCCGTGCGCGTAGACCGCCAACTGCGCGCCGCACCCCGGCTCGACCGCGCGGGCGAACTCCTCCCGCACCGCCTCGAAACCGTCCGCCACCGTGCCGCAGACCTCGCTGTCGCTCATCGCCGTGCCGCTCCGATCGTCGTGTCACCGATTCGTCGGTGGCATGACGCACGGGTCGCCGGGAATGTGACCGGACCGCGGAAACGCCCGACGGCCCGTCCGGGGGCAGGACGGGCCGTCGGGTGGGCAAGGGCGCGTCGGCTGGGCGGCAGCCGGCGCGCCCGGGGTCTAAGTGGTGGCGAGGAACTTCTCCACCTGTTCCACGACGAACGCGTGGTCGTCGGCCTGGGGCAGGCCGGACACGCCGACCGTGCCCACCAGGCCGACGCCGGCCACGTTCACCGGGAACACGCCACCGTGCGCGGCGTAGCGGTCGGGGTCCAGGCGGGAGTCCGCCTCGAACGTCTTGCCGCTCGCGCGGAAGCTCTCGCCGACCCGGTAGGAGCTCTGCCCGTACCGGTCGACGACCCGGCTCTTGCGGTCGATCCACTCGTCGTTGTCCGCCGACGTCCCGGGCAGCGCCGCGTGGAACAGGCGCTGCTGCCCGCGCCGCACCGAGATCGTCACGGGCAGGGACCGCTCGCGCGCGGCCTGGAGCAGGAACGCGCCCAGCGCCAGCGCCACCTCGTTGTCGAACGACGTGAACACCAGCCGTGCCTCCTGCTCGGCCAACGTCTCCAGCAAGCTCACGGCGACACCACCTGTCCGGTCCGGGCGGAGGTGAACGCCGCCTCGATCACTTCCAGCGCCCGCACGGCCGACTCCGGCTCGACCGGCAGCGGGCCGCCGTCGGTCAGCGCGGCGACCAGCAGCCGGTAGAACTCCGAGTACGCGCCGGGCAGCCCGACGACCTCCTCGGCGTCGGCCGGCAACCCCAACCGGCCATTTGTCGACAAATCGTCAAATGGCTTGCCTGCGGCCAGGGCTTCCTCCTGCCGGTCCAGGCCGTGCGAGACGTACGCGCCGGTCGAGCCCAGCACGCGCATCCTCGGCCCGTGGTCCGGCGCCGTGGAACTCGCCCAAAGGTGTGAACGCACCCCGTTCACGTGCGTCAGCGCCACGAAGACGTCGTCGTCCACCTCGACGCCGGGCCGCCGCCGGTCCAGCTCCGCGTAGACCGTCGACACCGGGCCGAACAGCTCCAACGCCTGGTCGACCAGGTGCGCGCCAAGGTCGTACAGCAGCCCGCCGGCCTCCTCGGGCGCGCCGAACTCGCGCCAGTTGTCCCACACCTCCGGCACCCACCGCTCGAACCGAGACTCGAACCGCGTCACCGTGCCCAGCGCGCCCTCGGCCAGCAGCGAGCGGACCGTGCGGAAGTCGCTGTCCCACCGCCGGTTCTGGAACACCGTCACCGGCACGCCCCGGTACTTCGCCGCCTGCAGCACCCGGTGGGCGTCGGCCGACGTCGGCGCGAACGGCTTGTCCACCACGACCGCCAAGCCCGCCTCGATCGCCGCCAGCGCCAGCGGCACGTGGGTGCGGTTCGGGGTGGCGACCACGACCACGTCCAGGTCGAGCGCGAACAGCTCCTCGACCGCCCGGGGCAGTCGGACACCGGGGTAGGTGGCCTGGGCGTGCGCCCGGCGGGTCGGGTCGGCGGTGACGACGGCGCTCAGCTCCAAGCCGGGCGTCGCCGCGATCAGCGGTGCGTGGAACACCCGGCCGGCGATGCCGTAGCCGAGCAGTCCGGTGCGGAGAGGCATGGCGACGATTAAAGCAACGGTGTGGAGTAAAAAGCCAGGTGCGATGATGGACCCGTGGCCAACTTGCGCTTCCTGCGGGGGTACAACGACGCGGTGGTGCTCGGGCTGGCCCGTTCCGGTGCGGTGACCAGGGTGGAACTGGCCGACCGCAGCGGGCTGACCCCGCAGGCGGTGTCCAAGGTGGTCAGCAGGCTCATCGACGACGGCCTGCTGGTCGAGTCCGGCACCCGCAACGTCGGCGTCGGCAAGCCGCGCACCCTGCTCAAGCTCGTCGCCGACTCCAGGCTCGCGCTCGGCGCCCAGGTCGAGCGCGACGAGCTGCGGGTCGTGCTCACCGACCTCGCGGGCACCGTGCTGGACCGGGCGGTCGCCCCGCTGCCGCGCGACTTCGACCCGCCGACGTTCGTGGAGGAGCTGAACCGGCTGGTCGACGGCCTGCGCAGCGAACGCCTCCGCGGTGAGCGCCTGCTCGGGGTGGGCATCGGGTTCGTCGGCCCGCTGGACCACCGCACGGGCGTCGTGCACTACCCGACCGGCCTGACCGAGTGGCACGACGTGCCGCTGCGCGCGTTGGCCGAACAACGGCTCGGCCTGCCGGTCGTGCTCGACAAGGACACCAACACCGCCGTGGTCGCCGAGGCGTGGCGGCGCGGCGAGGAGCTGCGCGACGCGGTGCTCGTGCTGGTCGGCACCGGCCTCGGCATCGGGATGCTGCTCGACGGCCGCGTGCACCGGGGCGTGCGCACGAACGCGGGCGAGTACGGGCACACCACCCTCCAGCTCGACGGCCCGCCGTGCGTCTGCGGGCGCAGCGGGTGCATCGAGGCGCTGCACAACCTCGCCGCCGCCCAGGGCGACCTGGTCGAGGCGACCGACATCGTGGGCGTGGCGGTAGCCGACCTGGTGCAGCTGCTCGACATCGACCACGTGGTGCTGGCCGGTCGCGCGGTGCTCGCCGAACCCACCGCCTACCTCGACGGCGTGCGGGCCAGGCTGCCCAAGGACGAGTGGCTGCCGGTGGACGTGTCGATCACCCCGCTGGGTGATGACGTGGTGGCGGCGGGGGCCGCGATGCTGCTCCTGAGCGAGTTCTACGGCCGTCCCCGCTGACCGACTCGGGCCGTCCCTGCCGGCCGGATTGGACATGCCCTGCTCACGGGCACTCGTGCGGGTGATTCACTGTGCGGCATGTATGCGCTCCGGTACGCCGTCGGCACCGACCCCGGCCTGCGCCGTGAAGCGAACGAGGACTCCGTGTACTTCAGCGAACGCCTGCTCGCCGTCGCCGACGGCATGGGCGGGCACGCGTACGGCGAAGTGGCGAGTTCGATCGCGGTGGCGGTGCTGGCCGACCTCGACGTGGAGGCCGACGACCCACTCGGCGAGCTGTCCGGGGCGGCGCGGGAGATCGCCATCCGGCTGACCGACCTGGCCGAGGAGAACTTCGACATGCGCGGCATGGGCACCACGCTCACCGCGCTGCTGTGGGACGACGAGCGGTTCGCGGTCGGGCACATCGGCGACTCGCGCTGCTACGTCGTCCGCGAGGGCGAGCTGACCCAGATCACCCGCGACCACACCATGGTCCAGGCGTTGGTGGACGACGGGCGGATGGCCGCCGAGCAGGCCGCCGAGCACCCCGGCCGGTCGATGCTCATGCGCGCGTTGCAGGCGGGCAGCGCTCACGACCCGGACTTGTTCTTCCAGGACGTCGAGGCGGGCGACCGGTACCTGATCTGCTCGGACGGCCTGTCGGACGTGGTGAGCGCGGCGGAGATCGCCCAGTTGCTGACCGCGTCGGCGGACGGTGACGAGACCGTGCGGGCGTTGATCGAGGCGGCCAACGCGCGTGGCGGGCCGGACAACATCACCTGCGTCGTGGTCGACGTGCTGCCCGCGGGCAACTCGTCCTGGCTGCCGAAGTGGCTGACGCGCTAGACGTCTGTCCACAGAGGACTGGTTTCAGGCGGGCGGTGACACGCCGAGCAGGTCGCGCAGGGCCGTCTCGCCGGTCGGGGTGAGCCGGACCGCGCGTCCCGTGCCGATCCTGCGCACCCAGTCGTTGGCGTGGAGGTGGGCGCACACGTGCGCGCCCACCGCGCCCGCGAGGTGCGATCGGCGTTCGGTCCAGTCCAGGCACGGCCTGGCGAGCGGTCGGCGAGTGGCCGGTGGGGTGAACGCGAACTCGTGCCTGAGCCACGCGAGGCCGTCGTCGGTGACGGCGAGGTCGTCGGTGAGCAGGCCGCGGGCCGTCATGGCGTCGGTGATGGTCACGCCGAGGCGGCCGGCCAGGTGGTCGTAGCACGTCCGGCCGCGGCGCAGGGCCTGGTTGGCGGCGGACGCGCGCAACGTCGGCTTCGGCGGGTCGGTGGGACCGAGGTAGGCGAGCAGGTCTTCGAGCAGGCGTGCCTGCTTCGGGCCGGCCAGCTGGACGTAGCGGTGGCGGCCCTGGCGGCGTTCGACCAGGAGACCGCCCTGGACCAGGCGGGTCAGGTGCTCGCTGGCCGTGGACGGCGCGACTTCGGCGGCTTGGGCCAGTTCACCGGACGTCCACGCGCGGCCGTCCAGGAGCGCGAGCAGGAAGCGGGCTCGGCTGCGGTCGGCCAGCAGGGCGGCGAGGGTCGCCAGTTCGTCGGCTGCCATGGGGTCATTGTGCGCTCGTGACGGTTCGGCGAGCGCCGAAGTGATGGCGGCCTACGTTGGGCGGCATGAGCGTGCTGAGGAATTCGTCCTACGTGGTTCCGCCCGTGCCGCCTGCGTCGGCCGGGGTGGCTTGGCTGCGGGCGGGGGTGGCGCGGTTCAGCGAGGGCGCGGACCACGTGCGGCGGCGGGCGTCGGTCGAGCGGGTGCTGGCGCGGGTCGACCCCGCGTCGGTGCGGCGGGCCGGTGAGCCGGTGGCCGTGCTGGCGGAGGCGTTGGGGCTGCCGCGGTCCGTCGCGCCGGACGTCGGCGTGGTGGCTTCGTGCTACCAGCCGCACCTACCCGTCACGGCCGAGGCGGACGCGGCGGTGGCACGGCTGGTCGCGGCGTGCGGTGGGGCGTGGGACGAGGAGACGGCCAACCTGATCGGGGTGCTGGTGCAGGCCGGTGCGGCGACCCGGGCGATGATCGCGGGGCAGGAGCCGCCGGTACCCGTGACGCGGCGGGTCGCGCCGGACGGTTCGGTGGTCGAGGTGGACCTGCGTGACGCGTGGTTCGGTGCCGGGCGGCACGCGTGCCCGGGGCAGGCGCACGCGGTGGCGCTGGTGGAGGGCTCGCGGGCGTTCCACCGGTTGCACGACGACTTCCTGGTGCTGCCGAACGCGTGGGACTTCGCGTCGGCGGCGGCTTTCGCGCGGGCCGGGTTCACGGCGGTGGGCACGACGAGCCTGGGCGTGGCGGTGGCGCACGGGCTGCCGGACGCGGCGGGGGTGGCGCGGGCGGAGACAGTGGCGTTGGCGCGGCTGCTGGTGCGGCTGCCCGTGCCGGTGACGGTGGACGTGGAGGCGGGGTTCGGTGACGCGCGCGGGCTGGCGGCGGAGCTGTGGGAGTTGGGCGTCGCGGGCGTGAACGTGGAGGACGGCCGCGGCGCCGGCCTGGCCGATCCGGCGGAGCAGGCGGCGATCATCCGCGCGGTCAAGGAGACCGCACCGGGCTTGTTCGTCAACGCGCGCGTCGACACGCACTGGCTGTCCGTAGACCGGGCCTCCACCCTCCGCCGCGCGCAGACCTACGTGGACGCCGGCGCGGACGGCATCTTCGTCCCGGGCCTCGACCAGGAGCCCGAGATCACCGCCATCGTCGCCGCCGTCCCCGTTCCCCTGAACACCCTCCCCTCACTGCCCACCGACACCCTGCGCGACTTGGGCGTCCGCCGCGTCAGCACGGGCTCGCTCCCGTTCCGCGCCGCCCTGGCCGAAGCCGTCCGCACCGCCACCGCGGTCCGCTCGGGCGGCCCCACCCCCACCGACCTGCCCACCTACCCCGAAACCCAATCCCTCGCCGCCCCGTGAGTCGAACGCCCGCGCCGGCCGGAAAACGGCAGCAGGAACGCGGGTACCAGCACGACGACCGCCACCGCCACCACACCGCCCAACACCCAAGCCCCGTACACGGCGAACGCGAACACCTCACTGGCCAACCCCGCCACCGACGTCACGGTCGCCCGCGCGTCACCCGTGATCCGCGCCTGCAACCGCGCCTCCGCGCTCACCCACACCAGCCGGTACACGCCGTAGAACACGGCCACGCCCGCGAGCCCCGCCGGGTGCGCGACCACCCCCAGCACGCCCAGCAGCACCGCCGAAGCACCCAGCAGCACGCCCAGCGGCAGCCGCGTGCCGCCCAGCGCCGCACCGGCGGCACCGGCCAGCGGGATCGCCAACGTCGCCAGGGGCACCAGCGCCACCGGGACCCGCCAGTCCGCCGCGATCAGCGGGAAGTACTCCTCGAACGCGTCGATCGCCGCCAGCATCGCCACCACCAGCACCGAGAGCCGCACGTCCGGCACGCGCACGGCCTCGGCCAGCCCGGACCGCACCAGCGCCAGGTAACCCGAAGGTTCCGGTCGAGGGGTCTCCGGCAGCCGGATCGCCACCAGGGCCGCACCCAAGCACGTCGCCACGCTCACCCACCCGGCGAGCACGAAGCCGCCCGCCGAGAACAGCGCCACGGCCAGCAACGCGGCCGGGATCTGGGCCAGCAGGCCGACCGCGGTGACCCGGCCGAGCACGCGTCCGAAGTGCGCGGCGGCACCGGCTTCCGCCAGCCCGTCGTGCAGCAGTGCTTCCACCGCGCCGGACGACATCGCACCGCCGACGCCCCACAGCACGAAACCCGCGGCGAACCCGGTGAACCCGGGCAGCACGGTCCACACCGCGTAACCGGCCGCCTGGCACACCCCGGCGCCGACGATCGACCACTTGCGGGATAACCGGTCCGCGAACGCGCCGAACGGCACCTCCGCCACGACCGCGACCGTCGACCAGATCGCGAACAGCGCGGAGACCTCGGCGTCGGACAACCCGGTGGACACGAACAGCAGCGCGTACAGCGGGTAGATCGGCACGGTGTCGGCCAGCACCGCCCAGCCCACCGCGAGGCGGGCCAGCGGCCGAGCCGGGGGCGGTAGGGGGCGTCAACCAAAGCGCATGGCTGGAGGCTAACCCGCACCCGGCTCGGCCGTCTCGCCGTTTACCGGCCCGAGCGGCGCACGTGGCTCATCCGGCGACCGGCGCCGACTCGGCCGTCGACTCGCTGGCCTTCCGTCGCCGCGAGCGTGCGCTCAGCACCGCGTCGACCAGCAGGAACGCCACCAGGCTCACCCCGAGCAGCGGCACGAACCAGCCCACGACCGCGGCCACCACGAGCACGGCCACGAGCTGCGCCCGCGGCACCCTCCGCCACTGCCCGCGCGGCACCGGCCGGCCGAAGCCGAGGGTCGGCCGGCGCAGCCACCAGATCCGGTAGCCCAGGACCACCATCGTCACCAGGCCGAGCCCGACGGCCAGCAGCAGGAGCTGGTTGGGCCAGCCGAAGAGCACGCCCATGTGCAGGTCGATGCCCCACCGGGTGAGCTTGGCCGCCAACGGGTAGTCGGCGAACCGCACCTCGTCCACCACGTCCCCGTTGACCGCGACCGCGTCCACCTGCGTGGGCCACGAGCGGTCGATCTCGGTGACGTTCCACGGCATGCCCGCCATCGGCGGCACGGTGATCTCGATCAGCCCCGCGTCGATGCCCGCCGACCGGGCGGTGGCCAGCACGGAGTCCACCTGGCCCGGGGGCGCCGGGATGGGGTTGGACATGTCGTGCCCGGAGTGGTCGCCGCCGCCCGCCAGCGCCGGCGTGGTCCAGTTGAGCGCCTTGCGCAGGTCGGCGACGTTCTCACCGGCGTAGGCCGACCAGGTCAGCCCGGTCGCGGACAGGAACAGCGCGCCGACCAGCACCCACAGGCCCACGGTCGCGTGCTTGCGGGTGGTCGGCTTGGTGCGTTGCGCGCGCCGGCGGCTGAACCAGAGGAACAGGCCGCCCAACGCCACCACCCACAGCCAGGACGCGGCCAGCTCGCTGTAGAGCCGGCCGGGTTCGCCGAGCAGCAGGTTGCGGTGGAGCTGGTCGATGGTGGTGCGCAGCGGCAGCACGCCGCTGGTGCCGTAGGTCATCAGCTCGCCGACCACGGCGCCGTCGGCGGGGTTCACGAACACGGTCGGCCGCGCGTCGCCGTCACTGGCGAACAGCACGCGGGTCGTGGCGCCCGGCTCGGGCGCGGGGCGGATGGCGACCAGGTCGTCGTCCGGTCGGGTGGCCACCGCGGCCTTCACCTGCTCCGACAGCGGCACGGACGACGTGGACGCGGGCACCCGCAGGTGGTCCGCGTACAGCCACGACTCCAGTTGCGGTGTCGCGGCGTAGAGCACGCCGGTGAGGGCGGCGATCAGCACGAACGGGCCGACGAGCACGCCCGCGTAGAAGTGGAAGCGCAGCACGAGGCCGCGCCAGGACTCGGTCATGGCGAGAACTCCTGGGTACGGGGGGACGCCACCGGCCCGGACGCGGGACGGTGGTGGGGAGGTGCGGCATACCTAGGAGATCGGGGGACCCCGTCGGGGGAGCGTGCGGCGGCGCAGCACTTCGGAGAGGGGCTGTGGCGGGTGCGCGGCGATCGGGATGCGCAGCGGCGCGAACGCGGGCGGCGGGCACAGCGGGCGCGGCAGCACGGCGGCCAGGGCCGCGGCCAACCGGAACACGGCTTGCTCGAAGCCCGCCAGGGCGGCGACGACGATCGCCGTGGCCACGACGTGGGTCAGCAGCATCGACGGCGACGGCAGCACCTCGCGCGGGTGCCGCGACAGCACGCCGAGGAACACGTGCGCGGCCACCTGCACCACGCCGACCAGGCCGAGCAGGTCGGCGAACCCGAGTTGCCGGTCGGCCAGCGGCACGCACGTCCACGCCATGGCCAGCGCGAACACCAGCACGTGGGGCAGGGACGGCACGTGGCCGCCGCCGGTCGCGTGGGCGAGCACGGCCAGCAGGCCGGTGCACAGGCCGACCGCGCCGCAGCGCAGGACGCGCGCGGCGCCTCGCGTCGGGGCAGCCGTTGCCACGCTTCCGCAGCGTAGTGGCCCCGTCCAGGGCGGGAGAAGGACGAATGTTCGGTGCCCGCCGAACGGGCTCGCCGGACTCCGTTGTCCGGGCGACCGCTATTCGTGGCTATTCACCAACCCGGGTGGAATGTTGCCCGCCCGATTGGAATATCGCCGGTCAGTTGTAGGGCATTCCGCCGAACGGGCTGGTGGAGAGCTGCGCGGCAGTCGTGAAGGAGGCCACCAGCAGGACGGCGACGAGCACTCGGGCGATTCGCATGCGTTCTCCAGTCGACAGGGACGGGGAATTCCGGCGATTACCGTGGCAGCAGTCGGAGGGGCGCGGAGCGGAATCGGCGTGAACAATCGGATAACTGGTTGACGATCAGGTTAATTGCCACGCAATGTAACATCTTGTTAACCCGCCGTTAGCGCCGTATTCTCACGGTGTGCGCGCCGTCACACTGCGTCTCGCGGGCCGCGAGCGTGAGCTGGGCCGCCTCCTGGCGCTGGTGGACGAGCTGTCCGGGGGGCGGGGCACCGCGCTGCTCGTCGAGGGCGAGCCGGGGATCGGCAAGACGGCGCTGGTCCGGGCGGTGTGCGACGCGGCGGCGGCCCGCGGTTTCCGGGTGTGCCGGGGCGCGGGTGACGAGCTGGGCCGTCCCCTCCCGCTGCTGCCGCTGCTCGACGCGCTCGCCGTGGCCAGGTCCGAGAGCGCCGCGGTCACCGCCGAACGCCTGCTGGCGCGTGTGGACGACCTGTGCGCGATCGGCCCGGTGGTGCTGGTGCTGGACGACCTGCAGTGGGCGGACGAGGCGAGCGTCGCGGTGTGGCGGCGACTGGCGGGTCTGGTGCCGCAGCTGCCGCTGCTGCTGATCGGCCTGCTGCGGCCGTTGCCGCGCCGGGACGACCTGGCCGTGCTGCGCAAGGGCGTGCCCCGGCTGTCGTTACCGCGCCTGGCGCCGGCCGCGGTGGTGGAGCTGACCGGCCACCTGGCGGGCGGCACGCCGGACGAGGCGTTGGCGCGGCTGGCCGAGGACGCCGGCGGCAACCCGCTCTACCTGGTCGAACTGGTCGAGGCGCTGTTGCGCGGTGCCGCCGTCGAGGTCGACGCCACCGGCACGGCCCGGCTGGTCGACGCCGGCGTGCCGCCGTCGCTGTCGGCCGCGATCGCGGACCGCATCGGGTTCCTCGGCGCGGACGTGCGGCGCGTGCTGGTGGCCGCCGCGCTGCTCGGGGTGGACTTCCCGGTCGCCGACCTGGCCGCGGTGCTCGGGCAGCGGGTGGTGGACCTGCTGCCCGCGTTGCAGGAGGCGACCGTGGCGGGCGTGCTGGTGGACGGCACGGCCGGCCTGTCGTTCCGGCACCCGCTGGTGCGCACCGCGCTGTACGACGAGGTGCCCGAGGCGGCACGGGCCGCGTGGCACGCCGAAGCGGCACGGGCGCTGGCCGACACGGGCGCGGGCGTGGACCGGGTGACCCGGCAGCTGCTCGCCGCCGACGACCGGATGCCCGACTGGGCGACGGACTGGCTGGTCGCGCACGGCTCGGTGCTCGTCGCGCACGCGCCCGAGGCCGCCGTGGACCTGTTCGGCCGGGTCGTGGTCGCGCCGAACGCCGGTGCCCGGCGCGGTGTGCTGCTGGCGCACCTGGCCGAGGCGAGGTTCCGGCTGGGCGACCACCACGGCGCGGAAGCCGTCGCGCTGGCCGGGCTGGAGCACGGCACGCTCGTGGACCTGCACTGGACGTTGGCGCAGTGCCGCAGCATGACCGGGCGTTCGGCCGAGACGTTGGTGGAGGTGGAGCGCGCGCTCGCGGCACCGGACGTCACGCCGTCGGACCGGGCCCGGCTGCTCGTGCTGGCCGCCCGCGCGCACTGGGACATCGGCGAGCTGGACGACGCCGAACGGCTCGCGCAGGCCGCGCTGGTCGGCGGCGACCGGTGGGCCACGAGCTGGGCGCTGCACGTGCGCACGATCGTGGCGATGGCGCGTGGCCGGATGGCCGAGGCGCTGCCGCTGTTCGACCGGGCGCTGGCGGTGGCCATGGGTGAGCCGGCGGCGTCGGACCTGCGGCTGCTGCTGCAGATCAACCAGGCCGTGACGCTGGGCGAGCTGGACCGCGGCGCCGAGGCGATCGCGTCCGCGCAGGTGGTGCGGCACGCGGCCGACCAGGTCGGCAACCTGGTCCGGCTCGCGCAGGCGCAGAGCGCGTTGGGGCAGCTGCTGCTGGACGCGGGCCGGTGGGACGAGGCGCTGGTCGACGTCGACCTGCTGGCCGACGACCTCAAGCACCCGATGGCGTCGCGGTGCGACCACGGCGTGGCGGCGTTGATCCACCTGCACCGCGGTGACGCGGCGGGTGCCCGGAGCCACCTCGACGCGGCGGGCACGGGGTTGGAAGGGCACGTGATCGGGCCGTTGGCGCTGGCCGTGAGCCTGTCGCTGGAGCAGGCCGGCCGGGTGCGCGAGGCGTGGTCGGTGCTGACCGGCTGGGACTGCGTGGAAGACCTGCTGCCGGACTTCGTGCGGCTGGCCGTGGAACTGGGCGAGGACGCCGCCGCGGCGGTCGCGCACGCCGAGGTGCTGGCCGCCGAACCGGCCGTGCCGCACCGCCGGGCGTCCGCCGCCTACTGCCGGGCGCTGGTGTCGGCCGACCCGGTCGGGCTGCTGCACGCGGCCGAGGAGTACCGGTCGGCGGGACGGCCGCTGTTCCGGGCCAAGGCGCTGGCCGGTGCGGCGGAGCTGTTCGCGGCGGCGGGCGACCGGACGTCGGCGCGGGCGGCGTTGAGCCACGCCGTGGACGTGCACGCGGAACTCGGCGCGGACTGGGACTCGACCCGGTTGCTGGCCCGGTTGCGCGTGCACGGCATCCGGCGCGGCCCGCACGCCAAGCACCGGCGGGCCACGCACGGCTGGGAGAGCCTGACGCCGATGGAGCTGAAGGTCACCGAGCTCGTGGTGACCGGGTTGTCGAACCGGCAGATCGGGGAACGGCTGTTCCTGTCCGGCCGCACGGTCGCCACGCACGTGTCACACGTGCTCGCGAAGCTCGGCGTGCGGTCGCGCACCGACATCGCCCGTGAGGCCGTCCGGCACCTGGGCGCGTCGGGTTAAGCGGTAGCGCAAGGGCAAGAGGTACCACCAGAAGCTGAACCAGGCCACGATGCCGCCGGTGACCCACACGGCGGGCCACCGGCCGAGCACCACGTCCAGGATCAGCAGCAACGCCGCCGCCGGCGCGAGCTTGAGCAGCACCAGCCCCGCCAGCAGCAGGTGGCTCGACGTGCGCACGAGCTGCGACTTGAGCCGGCGCCGGAACACCAGGCGGTGGAACGGCGCCGGCGCGATCAGCAGCGCGGTGGAGGTCGCGCCCAGCACCAGGCTGAGCACGTAGACGTCGAGCTGGAACGTGTTCAGGGTGCCGAACTTCGGCGTGAACGCCAGGGTGAGCAGGAACGCCAGCAACAACTGCACGCCGGTCTGCGCGACCCGCATCTCCTGCAATATCTCCCCGTAGTTCCGGTCGTCGCGCTGTGCCGGGGTCTCGTCGCGGGCGGGGGTGTTCCACTGGTCGTCGTTCATGGGTCCACTGTGTCCGCGCACGTTCGCGGAGACATCGGTCGGCCTACGTAGACGCGAGCCCCGGGAAGCACTCGCGCGCCCAAGTGGCGTAAGTACGCGGCGGACGGCCCAGGACGTGCTCGACGTCGTCCGACAGGACCGAGACGTCCTCGACGCGGATCGTGGACATGGCCTCGGCGTACGCCGCGGGCAGGACTTCCGGTCCCGCGTCCACTGAGGACAGCCCGCGGCCGAGGGCGTCAGCCAGCACGGCGACCTGGTCGGGGATGGCGAGGAGTTCCGGGCCGGTGAGCGTGTACGTCCGCCCGTGGTGGTCGTGGAGCAGGGCTTGCACCGCCACCTCCGCGATGTCGCGCGGGTCCACGACGCCGAGCTTGATCGGACCCATGGCGTTCGGGATCGGCTCGCCGGCGGCGATCAGCGGAGCCCACTGGAGCGAGTTCGACGCGAACACGGTGGGGCGCAACAACGTCCACGCCGCGAACGCGCGCACCGCCTCTTCACCGGGACGGTGCCACGCGGCGACCGGGCCGACCGGGATGGCGGACAGCTTCACCACCTTGGTCACACCCGCGCGCTTGGCGGCGTCCAGCACGGCCGAGTCGTAGGCGGGCAGGTCCGGCGTGCCCGGCCCGAGCAGGAACAGCGCGTCCACGCCCTCGAAGGCCCGGTCCAGGGACGCCGGGTCGGTGTGGTCGCCGTGGACCTGGTCGCCGGTGGGGGTGCGGGACATGGTGCGGAAGTCGACGTCGCGGTCGGTGAGGAGGCGGACGACTTCGCGGCCGACGGTGCCGGTGGCACCCGTGATCAGGAACATGCCACGAGTCTGGTTCGCCGGGGTCGGGAAGGTCTTGGACGTTTCGGCGGTTGTCGTGGCCGTGGAGCGGGGATTGCGGCCGTGGGTCAGCACTATCGGTAGCCAGTCGTTCGAGGGTGACACGTACGTCCTCGAACCCGACCCGGCCGCCACGCTGGTGGTGTGCTCGCGGACCAAGGGGGCGGTGGTCGTCGGGCCGCGGGACCGGGCGCGGTACTACGCCTGGCGATCGGCGTGGCGGACGGTCGTGCGGTTGACGCCGGGGCGTGCGCAGGCGGTGCTGGACGTGCCGGTGGACGAGTTGGCCGGCCGGATCGTGCCGTTGAGCGAGCTGTGGGGCCGGTCGGTGGATGACGAGGCCGAGTTGGTGTCGGTGCTGCTCGACCGGGTCTCGTCGGCCGATCCGCGGCGGTCGGACCTGGTGCACGCGGCGGCACGGCTGCTGCGCACGCGGGGCGTGGCGGAGACGGCGCGGGCGTTGGGTCTGAGCGAACGGCACCTGCGAACGCTGTTCACCAGGGCGGTCGGGTTGTCGCCCAAGCAGTACGCGCGGGTCGACCGGGTGCGGCGGGTGGTGGCGCGGGGCAGGCGCGGCGAGTGGGCACAACTGGCGGCCGAGCTGGGCTACTACGACCAGGCCCACCTGACCCGCGAGTTCCGGGCCACGATGGGCGTGCCGCCCGGCGCTTACGTGTCCGGCGACCTGCCGGCGGCTTCTCCCTGCTAGAGGTCCCGGGCGAAGAACAGCGCGATCTCGCCCTCGGCGGGCGTGCCCCGGTAGAACGTGGTGTCCAGGCCGCACAACGCGAACCCCATCCGCTCGTAGGCGCGCACGGCGGGCACGTTCACCGATGACGTCTCCAGCCACGCGGTCAGCGCGCCGTGCTCGCGGCCGTGGGCGCAGGCGTGGTCCACCAGTGCCCGACCGATGCCGCGCCCGCGGTGGCCGGGGGCGACGGTCACCTGCCCGATCACCAGCCGCCGGTGCCAGTCTTCGAGGTCGACGCTGACGAACCCGCGCACGCGGGGGCCGTCCGCGGCGACGAACACCGTGCCGCCCGGGTCGTCGTCGGGTGGGAAGACCTTGTGCAACGGCGGGTCGACCGCCGTCGGTCGCAGGGTGAAGCCATCGGCCGTGACCACGACGTCGAGCACGGTGTCGGTGGTGAACGAGTCGTCCAGCGCGGCGACCTGGTCGAGGTCGGCGGGACGGGCGCGGCGCAGTTCCACGGCTACATCCTGGCCCGGCGGACGGCGGAGCAGGTCATGCCGAGGGCGGTGCCGAGCAGGCCGACCACGGCGATCCACAGCGCGGGCCGGTTGCCCAGCCAGTCGGCCAGCGCGCCGCCCAGCAGCGCGCCGAACACGATCATGGCCCGGTTGACCGACCGCATGGTGGCGTTCATCCGGCCCATCAACCGGTCGGGCGTGATCGACTGCCGGTAGGCCATTTCCAGCGGGGAGTCCAGGACGGCGGACAGGAAGAACACGAACTGCGCCGCGCACAGCAGCACGAACCCCATCGTGCTCGACGTGGCCAACGGGACCAGCGCGTAGCCGACGGGGGTGAGCCAGCGCGCCGCCACGATCACCGGGCCGACGCCGAACCGCCGTCCCGCCGGGCCCGACAACGACGCGCCGAGCAACCCGCCGACACCGCCCACGGCGAACGTGACGCCGAACAGGAAGGCGTCGAAGCGCAGTTCGTCCAGCACCAACACCGTGTACGCGGCCGTGACCATGGAGACGCACAGGAACCAGGCGTGCGACCCGAGGGCGAGCGGCCGGAGCACCTCGTGCCGGTAGACCCACCGCAGCCCTTCCCGCACCTCACCGCGCAGGTCGCGGGCCACCGGCGCCTCGACGGGCCGTTCGCGAGTGCGCAGGGTGGCCAGCACCAGGCCCGAGACGAGGTAGGACACCGCGTCGACCAGCACGGCGAGCGGTCCGCCGATGAACTTGACCAGCGCGCCGCCGACGAGCGGCCCGAGGCCCTGCGCGGCGGACCGCGTCTGCTCCAGCCGGGCGTTGGCGTCGGTGAGGCGTTCGGTCGGCACGAGCAGCGGCAGGAACGACTGGTGTGCCGCGTCGTAGAACAGGGACAACGTCCCGAACACCACCACCAGCGCGATCAGCAGCGGCATGGTGAGCGTGCCGGTGAACGCCGCCAGCGGGATCAGCGCCAGCACCGCGGCGCGGGCCAGGTCCGTGCCGATCAGCACCGGCAGCCTGCGGCGTCGGTCCACCAACGCGCCCGCGACCAGCCCGAACAGCAGGTACGGCAACCAGCGCGCGGCTTCGAGCATGCCCGCCTCGGTGGCGGTCGCGCCGAGCGTCAACACCGCCACGGCCTTGAGCGCCAACGTGGTGACGTGCGTGCCGGCCAACGACACCGTGTCGGCGGCCCAGAACCGGACGAACTCCTTGTGGTGCACCAGCGTGGTGCGTTCTGTGCGGTCGCTCATGCGGCCACCCCCTCCGCCAGCCTCTCAAACCCTGGCGCGCACCAGGGAGGCGGCCTCAGTCAGCCGGGCCGCTTCCCGTTCGGTGAGGTTGGGGTCCGCGCGCCGGAACGCGACCGCGTGGTCGAGGTGATCGGCCGGGCGCCCACCGGCGTGCGTGAGGAACGCGGGGAGGGCCGCGTTCGCGATCCCGGACAGCGGCGAGTCGTCCACGGCGACCTGGGCGGTGATCAGGGCGGTGACCGCGATGTCGAGGTCCGGCGGTCCCTCCGCGGTGTCGCGCCAGTCGATCACGACGGGGCCGGTCGGGCTCAGGATCACGTCCTGCGGTGTCCTGCGCACGCCGCCACCCTTCCCGCGGATCACCTCGGCGCGAGGTCAGCCGGGCGACACCCGTGCGGCCGAGTCGTTTTCGGGTCGTAGGGTCGGCGGATGACGCGTTTCGAGGTCGTCACCGCGGTCGCCGCGCCGCCGCGGCGGGTCTTCGACGTCTCGCTGGAGGTCGAGGTGCACACCGGCTCCATGGCGGGCTCGGGCGAACGGGCCGTCGGTGGCGTCACGTCCGGCCGGCTCGGTGCCGGGGACACGGTGACCTGGCAGGCCAGGCACTTCGGCGTGAGGTGGCGGATGACGTCCCTGATCAGCGCCTACGACCCGCCGCGGTACTTCGTGGACGAGCAGGTGCGCGGCCCGTTCCGGCGCTGGCGCCACGCGCACCACTTCGAGCCGGACGGGCACGGTGGGACGCTCATGCGCGACGTGGTCGAGTTCGCCGCCCCGTTCGGCCCGCTGGGCGCCGTCGTCGGGTTCGCCCTGCTCAACCGGTACATGCACCGGCTGATCGTGGTGCGCAACGAGCACGTGAAAGCCGTTGCCGAGGCCTGAGCTCACCGGTCCGACGCGCGGGCCAGCGCGCGGCCGATGATCCGGGCGGCGTCGGGGAAGCGGTCGGGGTCCGGGCCGGAGAAGTTCAGCCGGATGAACGAGCCGGACGGCTCGGCCGGGAACCACTCGGCACCGGGCGCGATCACGACGCCCTCGGCTTCGCAGTCGCGGGCGAGCCGGTCCCGGTCGGTCTCGTCGGGCAGCCGGGCCCACAGGTTCAGGCCACCGGGCGGCACGTGCTCCAGGTGCGCGTCCGGCACGTGCTCGGCGAGGCTGTCGACCAGCAGGTCGCGCCGGGCGCGCAGCTCGTGGCGCAGGGCGCGCAGGTGGGTGCGCCACCCGAATTGGGTGACGACGTCGAGCGCCGCGGCCTGCAGCACCCCGCTGACGTACATGGACTCCGCCAGCAGCGGCCGGCCGGCGCCGACCAGGGCCCGGAAGATCGAGCTGAGGCCGCTCTGGCTGCCGGGCAGGACCACGACGTCGCGCGCGGCGGGTGGGGCCACCCCGGTCGGCGTGGCCTGGCCGAGTTCGCCCGCGAACCACGCCCGCAGCTCCGGCAGGCCGGCGGTGTCCGACCTGGCCAGGGCCGTGTCGGCGCGGGCGGCACGGGCGAGCGCGGCGCGCACCAGCCGTTCGGGGAGCAGGGCGCGGTCGGGGTAGCCGGAGTGCAGCCCGATCGCGTCCGGCAGCTGCCCGCGCAGGGGCGTGGCCAGGACGGGGGCTCGCGGTGACCGGAGGGCGCCGGTCTGCCAGCCGTAGTCCGGCGGCCGCACGGTCCGCACGGCGCGGACGAACGTGCCCACGCCGGGGCGGGACTCCACGAGCCCCGCCGAGGCGAGCGCGTGCATCGCCTTCTGGACGGTCACGGGGCCCGCGCCGTACTGCGCCATCAGCGCCCGGTTGGACGGCATCCGCGCGCCCGGCGGAGCTTGCGCGATCCACGCGCGCAGACCGGCCACGATGCGCGCGGTGCTATCGTTGGACATGTTGGCAGACGATAGCGTTACTGTCCGTCCGGCGCCGGTGCTATCGCCTGTGCGCGCGGGCCTGGGGTGGGGCCTGCTCGGCGTGGTGGCGTTCTCGTTCACCGTTCCCCTCACCCGGATCGCGGTCGCGGGACTGTCCCCGCTGTTCATCGGCTCCGCCCGCGCGGTCGTCGCGGCGCTGCTCGCCGGTGCCGCGCTCGCCCTCACCCGGCAGACCCGGCCGACCGGTGCGCAGTGGGCGCGGCTGGCCGTGGTCGCGGGCGGTGTCGTCGCGGGCTTCCCGCTGCTGACCTCCTACGCGCTCACCACCGCGTCGGCCGGGCACAGCGCCGTGGTGATCGCGTTGCTGCCGGCCGCGACCGCGGTCATGGCCGTGGTGCGGGGCAAGGAACGGCCACCGTCGGCGTTCTGGGGCACGGCAGCGGCCGGTGTGGTCGCCGCGCTGGTGTTCGCGTCGCTGTCGGGTGACGGGTTCGGGCCGCCGCGCTGGTCGGACCTGCTGTTGTTCGGCGCGGTCGCCACGGCCGCGGTCGGTTACGCGGAAGGCGGGTTGCTGGCCCGCGAACTCGGCTCCTGGCAGACGGTGTCGTGGGCGCTGGTGCTGTCCTCGCCCGTGATGGTCACGTTGGCCGCGGTCTCGGCGGTCCAGCGGCCACCGACGGGGACGGCCGGGCAGTGGGCGGCGTTCGGCTACCTGGCCGTGGTGAGCATGTTCCTGGGCTTCTTCGCCTGGTACCGCGGCCTGGCCATCGGGCCGATGGCGCGGGTCAGCCAGGTGCAGCTGGTCCAGCCCGTGCTGACCATCGGGTGGGCGGCGCTGCTGCTGCGCGAGCGGCTGACCTGGCCGACCCTGCTGGGCGGTGTCGCCGTGGTCGGGTGCGCGGCCCTCGCGGTGCGCATCCGCCTCGACCGCCGTTGACCTCGGTGGAACCGTCAGCAGCCGGCGGCGCGGTCCAGTAGCAGCTTGCGCTCCCGCTCGTTGCGGGTGAGCCCGGCGGCCCGTTCGAACTCCTCGCGCGCCTCGGCGTGCCTGCCGAGCTTGACCAGCAGGTCGCCGCGCACGCTCGGCAGCAGGTGGTAGCCCTTCAACGCGGGCTCGTCCACCAGCTCGTCCACCAGTTCGAGCCCCACCTGCGGGCCGAACGCCATCCCGATCGCCACCGCGTGGTTCAGCTCGATGATCGGTGACGGCGCGACCAGCGACAACGCCTCGTAGAGCCCGGCGATGCGGGTCCAGTCGGTGTCCTCCGGCACGCGGGCCCGCGCGTGGCACACCGCGATCGCCGCCTGCAACGCGTACGGTCCGCCCGCGCCGCCCAGCGACTCGGCCTTCGCCAACGCCGTCAGGCCGCGGCGGATCAGCAGCTGGTCCCACCGGGCCCGGTTCTGGTCCAGCAGCAGCACGGGTTCGCCGTCCGGGCCGACCCGCGCCTTGGCCCGGGACGCCTGGATCTCCAGCAGCGCCACCAGGCCGTGCACCTCGGGTTCGCGCGGCATCAGGCCGGCCAGCACGCGGGCCAGCCGCAACGCGTCCTCGCACAGCGCCGGGCGCATCCAGTCGTCGCCCGCGGTGGCCGAGTAGCCCTCGTTGAAGATCAGGTAGATCACGCCGAGCACGGACGACAGCCGGGCGTCCCGCTCGTCCTCCGCCGGCACCTCGAACGGGACACCGGCCTTGGCCAGCGCCTTCTTGGCCCGCACGATCCGCTGCGCCACGGTCGCCTCGGGCACCAGGTACGCGCGGGCGATCTCCTCGGTGGTCAGGCCGCCGAGCATGCGGAGGGTCAGCGCCACCTGCGCCTCGGTGGACAGCACCGGGTGGCACGCGGTGAACACCAGCCGCAGCAGGTCGTCGTCGATGTCACCGACCTTGGCCGCGGCGTCGGGCGCGTGGTCGTGCTCGGTGTCGCGCCCGATCTGCTCCAGCTTGCGCTGGTAGTTCTGCCTGCGCCGGATCAGGTCGACGGCCCGGTTCTTCGCCGCCGTCATCAGCCACGCGCCCGGGTTGCGCGGCACGCCGTGCTCCGGCCACTGCTCCAGGGCGCTGACCAGCGCGTCCTGGGCCAGTTCCTCGGCCAAGCCGACGTCGCGCACCATCCGCGCCAGGCCGGCGATCAGCCGGGCGGACTCGATCCGCCACACCGCCTCGACCGCACGCCGCGCATCGGTAGCCATCACGACCTGGGATCAGATCAGCTACCGATGCGCGGCGGCAAGCGGAGGTGGGTCGGGAGATCAGCCCTGGGCGCGGGCCTCGTCCTGCTGGGCGCGCAGCTCGCGCTCGCGCTCCTTGAGCTCCTCGGAGGCGTTGACGAAGTCGTCCTCGGTGAAGACCTGCCGGATCTCGATCTGGGACTCCTCGCCCGTCGGGTTCGGCACCCGCTTCACCCACTCGACCGCCTCTTCCAGCGACTTGACCTCGATCAGCCAGAAGCCCGCGATCAGCTCCTTGGTCTCGGTGAACGGGCCGTCGACGACCGTGCGCTGATCGCCGGAGAAGTAGACCCGCGCGCCCTTGGCGCTGGGGTGCAGACCCTCGCCCGCCAGCAGCACGCCCGCCTTGACCAGCTCCTCGTTGAACGCGGCCATCTCGTTGAGCATCTCCGCGCTCGGCTGGGCCCCGGCCTCGGTCTCCTCGGTCGCCTTCACGATCACCATGAAACGCATTGTGGTTCTCCCTGTCGGTTCGTCCGGCCGGTCCATCCTGGCCTCTACTGACGCGACGAACGAAGGGGGTCCTGGTTCGACACGGTCGCCGATTTTTCTTCAAGATTTTTTAGCGGGCCGCTGACCAGCGGTTTTCATGTGATGGGTGAGCCTCCGGTCACGCCGATGACCTCGCCGGTGATGTAACTGGACTCGGCGGAGGCGAGGAAGACGTACAGCGGCGCGAGCTCGGCGGGCTGCCCGGCGCGGCCCATGGGCGCCTGCTCGCCGAAGCTCTCCACCTTCTCCGGCGGCATGGTGGCCGGGATGAGCGGCGTCCACACCGGACCGGGCGCGACCGAGTTGGCCCGGATCTTGCGGTCGACCAGGTTCTGCGCCAGGCCCTTGGTGAAGTTCACGATCGCCGCCTTGCTGGTGGCGTAGTCGAGGAGCTGGAACGACGGCTGGAAGCCCTGGATGGACGACGTGGTGATGATCGAGGAGCCCTCGGGCATGTGCGGCACGGCCGCCTTGCACAGCCAGAACATCGCGTACACGTTGGTCTTCATGACGCGGTCGAACTGCTCGCTGGTGATGTCGAGCAGCCCGCCCTCCTGCGACATCTGGTAGGCGGCGTTGCTGACCAGGACGTCGATCCGGCCGAACTCCTCGACCGCGCGGGCCACGACGGCCGCGCAGTGCGACTCCTCCCGCAGGTCACCGGGCACGGTCACCGCCTTGCGCCCGGCCTCCTCCACCAGCCGCGCGGTGTCGCGGGCGTCCTTCTCCTCGTCGGGCAGGTAGGTGATGAGCACGTCGGCGCCCTCGCGCGCGAACGCCAGCGCGACGGCACGGCCGATGCCGGAGTCGCCGCCGGTGATCATGGTCTTCTTGTCGGTGAGCCGTCCCGTGCCGCGGTAGGTCGCCTCGCCGTGGTCTGGGGTGGGACGGACGTCGTCGGTCAGCCCGGGGTATGCGATGGGGGTCTCGGCCATGTCCGCAGGGTGCCCACGGGCGTGCGGCCTGAACACGCGGCGAGGGCGCACCTCCGGGTGGAGGTGCGCCCTCGGGCGGGTGGTTCTCGCCGAGGTCAGCGGCGCAGCGCGCGCTGGACCGTGAAGGCGCCCGGGCCGAGGACCGCGAGCAGCAGGAACACCCAGCTGTAGACGGCGGCCAGCTCGCCCATGTTGTGCATCGGCAGCAGGGCCTCCGGCTGGTGCACGGTGAAGTAGGCGTAGGCCATCGCGCCGGACAGCACGAACGCCGCCGGGCGTGCGGCCAGGCCGACCAGCACCAGGGTCGCGCCGACGAGCTCGATCACGCTGCCGTACCAGCCCGGCCACGAGCCGAACGCGACCGCGGTGCCCTGGCCGTCGATACCGCCGAGGAAGCCGAGGCCCTGCAGGCCGTGCAGGCCGAACAGGAACGACACGACCACGCGGAAGGCGGCGAGCACCAGGTCGTTGCGCTTGGTGGCGGTGGAGGTGGTGGGCTGGGCGGCGGCGCGGCGGGTGTCGGTCGTGGTGGTCATCTCGGGCTCCCCTGCTCGATGGCTTCTCGCTGCTCTTACTGGGACGACGAACGGGGACCCCGCCGGATCGACACGTCCGCCGCACTTTCTGCCGGACTTTTTTCCGCGAACCTGAGCCGGAGGGTGAAACGGCTGGTCGGAGCTGGTAGGCGTTGGCCGCGGCGGAAGAAGCGGACCTGGCGCGGGTCGGCCGCCTCGGCGCGCACGGCCGCCAGGTCGGCCTCGGTGGGCGCGCGGGCGACCGACGGGCCGGGCCGGTGGTCGAGCGGCGGTGGTGGCCGGTCGTCGGCGGGCAGGGGAGGGCGGTCGACGTGGCACGCGATCAGGCCCTCGGTCTCGGGGACGTCCAGCGGGAGCACGGGCGCGGGCCAGACGTAGTCGAGGTCGTCCGGCACGTCGGGGAACAGCGGTCGGTAGTGGTCGGGGTCCTTGCGCAGGAGCGCGGACCGGTGGCTGCGGTGCAGGTCGTCGTCACCGAGCCAGGGCGGCAGGAGGCCTTCGGCCAGGCACCAGGACCACGTCGGCTCCCGGCCGCCGGTGTAGTCGAGGAGGGCGGCGCGCAGGCCGTCGCGGTGGCCCCAGCGGCGCCACTCGTCGCACACCGCCACGCCGTAGGCGACCAGCGCGGGCGTGAAGCCGCGCCACATCAGCACCGCCGGGTGCCGCTTCCAGCCGTAGGTCGGCCAGACCAGGGCGCGCAGGATCTGCAGCGTTTCGACGCGCTGCTTGCCGAGCCGCCGCGGGTCGAGCACGGCGGCGCTGCCGGCGAAGGTGGCACAGGGCAGGAACGTCTGCACACCGGCCACCTACCCACGGTGGCGGCGGTCAAGCGCGCGGCCGACAACAGACCGGTGGGCTGTTAGCCTGCGGGCGTGGAGTTCCAGCGCGCGAGGCGGCCCGAGCAGGTGGAGCAGCGGCGGCGCACGATCCTCGACACGGCGTGCGCGATGCTGCGGGAGCGGCCCGTCGCGGACATCTCGTTGCGCGAGCTGAGCGACCGGGTCGGCCTCGCGAAGTCGAACGTGCTGCGGTACTTCGACAGCCGGGAGGCGATCTTCCTGGAGGTGCTGGACCAGGAGTGGGGTGCCTGGCTGGACGAGGTGGAGGAGGCGCTGGCGTCGGTCGGCGAGGTCGAGGAGGTCGCGACGGTGGTGGCGACGTCGTTGCTGCGCCGTCGGCTGCTGTGCGAGTTGGTCAGCGGGATGGCGGGGGTGTTGGAGCGCAACATCACGGTGGAGTTCGCGCGCGTGTTCAAGCGGCGGGCGCACGCGCACACGGCCCGGCTGGCGGACCTGGTGCGGGCACGGGTGCCGGTGCTGGACGAGGCCGCGGCGCTGCACTTCGCCCGTGCCGTGCTGGTGATGACGGCAGGCCTGTGGCCTCACGCGAACCCCACGGAGGCGGTCGCGCAGGTGATGCGGGAGCTGGGCGGGCCGACGGCGGTTGAACTGGTGCGCGAGGGCCTGACCGGGGGCCTGGTGAACCAGTTGGTGGGTTTGGTCGCCCGAGCCTGACCCGGGGCTGCCGGTCGCGGCACTAGGGTTCGACACCGTGAAGGCACTCGTGGTTCGCGGTGGCTGGGCCGGGCACTCGCCGGTGGAGGCCACCGATTCGTTCCTGCCGTTCCTGCGGTCGTCGGGCTTCGCGGTCGACGTGTCGGACTCGCTGGACGTCTACGACGACCGCCTCGGTACCTACGACCTGGTCCTCCAGTGCTGGAGCGACGGGGTGCTGACCGACGAGCAGTTCGGCTGCCTGGAAGCGGCGGTGCGGGGTGGGACCGGGTTGGCCGGGTGGCACGGCGGCCTGGTGGACGCGTTCCGCCACTCCCGTGGCTACCTGCAGCTGGTCGGCGGTCAGTTCGTCGCACATCCCGGTGATTTCGTGGACCACCGGGTGGAGATCACGTCCACCCACCCGATCGTGGAGGGCATCGAGGGGTTCGAGCTGCGGACCGAGCAGTACTGGGTGCTGACCGACGGCCTCAACGACGTCCACGCGACCACGACCTTCGCCGCTGTGCCGCCCTGGCACAGTCAGCTGACCGTGCCGGCTGTGTGGACTCGTCGCTGGGGTGCCGGTCGGGTCTTCGCCTGCACGATCGGGCACCAGTTGGCCGACCTCGCCCTGCCGCCCGTCCGTTCGCTGATCGAACGCGGCCTCCTCTGGGCCACCCGCCACTGACTCCGAGAGTCCAACGCTCAGCCCGCGAGAGTCCAACGTTCGGGAGCGGTGAACTCAACGCTCACGGGCCGCCGGTCACTCACCCGAGGCGGGCAGGGCGGCGGGCTCGGAGTCGGCCAGGTTCTCCGGCAGCCTCAGCCCTTCGTGGAGCGGCACGAGTTCGGACTGCAGCACGAGGGCCGCCCCACCGATCGCGGACGCCGTGGCGGCCGAACGGGACAGCCGCACGTCCACGCCGTGCGCCGCCCGAGAGAAGAACGCCCGGTCCAGTTCGTCGCGCACCACGGGCAGGTAGACGGAGCCGGCGATGGCGAAGCTGGGCCCGGTCAGCACCAGCACCTCCAGGTCCATGATGTTGGCCAACGTCCGCGCCGCGACCGCGATGTACCGCGCCGACCGCTCCAGGATCGCCAACGCCGAAGGCTCGCCCCGCCGGGCCGCCCGGCTCACCGCCGCGAAGTCCGACGACACCGACCGCGCCCGCCCGGTCAACCCCGCCGAACCGGCCAGTGCCGCGTCCGCCCGTGCCGCCGCCACCACGGCCGCCGGTCCTGCCAGCACCTCCACGCACCCGCGTGCGCCGCACCAGCACTCCGGCCCGTCGGCGTCCACGCAGATGTGCCCGATCTCCCCGGCGTTGCCGCTGCTGCCCCGGTACGTGATGCCGTTGATGACCAGGCCCGCGCCGATGCCCGTGCCCATGTACAGCGCCGCCGAGATCGCCGTGCCGCCGATACCGCCCGACCAGTGCTCGCCCAACGCCGCCGCGGTGGCGTCGTTGTCCAGTACCACCGGCAGGTTCGTCGCCCGCTCCAGCTCCTGGTCGAGCGGGAAGTCCTCCCACTTGCGCATGGACGGCGGGGTGAGCCCCATGCCGGTGTCCGAGCTGAGCGGCCCGGGGGAGACCAGGCCAAGGCCCAGCACCCGCTTGTGGTCGACGCCGACGCCGTCGATCAGGCCCTTCACCTCGGCCGCCATCCGGGCCACCACGGTCCGCGGTTCCGCCGCGCCCGCGCCCGCCCTCGAAATGCGCGCGACGACCGATCCACCGAGATTGGTCAGCACGTAGGTGATGCCCGCGTGGTCCAGGTGCACGCCGACGGCGTACCGGGAGGAGTGGTTGAGCTGCAGCAGCACCCTGCGCTTGCCACCGGTCGACTCGGCCCGCCCGGTCTCCACGACCAGGCCCTCGTCGATGAGCTTGCGGACGACGGTCGAGATCGTGGCGCCGGTGAAGCCGGTGGCGTTGATCAGGCCGACGCGGCTGATGGTGCCCGCCGCACGGATCACGTCGAGCACGGCCGCCTTGCTGCTCGCGTGTTGCGTCGCCCGCGCCGGTCCGCTCACGTGGTCCCCCGCGTTCGTCTTAGTTCGTTCGACGGACGAAGAGTAGCAACTTGACCGGCAGATGACGCCGAGGTGTTGACTTCGTTTCTTCGATGACTTAACAATCTGCCTCAACGCGGGACCGCGGCCGGTCTCGGGCCACGAGAGGAATCGACGATGTTCCTGAAGGCAAGGCGCTTCTCACGGGCGCGCATGGCGGCGGCCGGGCTGGCCGCGGTCGCCATGCTCGCGACTGCGTGTGGCGGATCGAGCGCGGGCGGTGACGCGAACAAGGACACGCTGATCGTGTACACCGGCCAGTCCGGCGACTGGCAGCTGAACTTCAACCCGTTCTCGCCGACCATGCTCGAAGGCCCCGGCACGATCTTCGAGCCGCTGTTCTTCTTCAACAACATCCGCGACGTCGAGCCGCGCCCCCGCCTGGGCAAGAGCTTCAAGTGGAACGCCGACGGCACCCAGCTCGACATCGAGCTGCGCGACGACGCCAACTGGACCGACGGGCAGAAGTTCACCGCCAAGGACGTCGTCTTCACCCTCGACATGATCACCAAGAACCCGGCCATGAACGGCACGGGCTACAAGGGCGTCGCGACCGCCGTGGACGACACCCACGTGTCGGTCAAGTTCACCGAGCCGTCCTACATGGAGGGCCCGCAAGTCCTCGGCCGGATCTGGATGGTCCCCGAGCACAAGTGGAAGGACATCGCGACCCCGGCGACCGACGTCGTCAAGGAGCCCGTCGGCACCGGCCCGTTCATGCTGGAGGAGTTCAAGGCCCAGGCGTTCACGCTCAAGGCCAACCCCGACTACCACTCCGGCGAGCCCGCCCTGAAGAAGGTCCGCTACCTCGCGCTGTCGGGCAACCAGTCCGGTGAGGCCGCGCTGCGGGCCGGTCAGATCGACTGGCAGACCGGTCCCGTCCCGGACATCGCCAACGTCGAGAAGAACTACCCCGGCTACAAGGCGATCACCATCCCGATGAACCAGGTCGCCCTGTTCACCTGCTCGAACGCCGCCCTCGGCTGCCAGGGACCGCAGACCGACGTGGCCGTGCGCAAGGCGATCTACTACGCCATCAACCGCACCCAGATCAACTCGCTCGCGTTCGAGAACACCGCCAGCGAGGTCTCGCCCGGCGCGGCGCTCCTTGAACGGGACTCCGACCAGATCTCCTCGAAGCTCACCGAGAAGACCGCCCCGATGCAGCCCGACACGGCCAAGGCCACGCAGCTGCTGGAAGCCGCCGGCTACACCAAGGGCGCCGACGGCATCTACGCCAAGGACGGCAAGCCGCTGGCCATGACCCTGAAGGTCGTCGCCGGCTGGACCGACTACATCACCGCCGTCGACACGATGTCCCAGCAGCTGCAGCAGGCCGGCATCAAGGTCACCGCGCAGCAGGTGTCCTGGAACGAGTGGTCCGACGCGCGCGGCCGCGGCGAGTTCGAGCTGCTGATCGACTCCCTGCACCAGGGCCCGGCGCCCGACCCGTTCTACAACGCGTCCTACTTCTTCAGCACCGCGACCACGGCCAAGGTCGGCGAGGTGGCCAACCCGAACTTCTCCCGGTTCTCCAACCCGCAGGTGGACGCCGCGCTCGCCGCGCTGAAGGGCGTCGACCCCGAGGACGACGCCGCCCGCCAGCCGTACTTCGACACCATCCAGACCGAGATCGAGAAGTCGATCCCGTACATCCCGGTCCTGACCGGTGGCACCACCAGCGAGTTCAACGCCAAGAAGTTCACCGGCTGGCCCACCAAGGAAGACCTCTACTCGTTCCCGGCGGTCTGGGCGCGCCCGGAGCACTCCGAGATCTACCTGAAGCTCAAGCCGGCCGGCCAGTGAACGACTGAGTGAGGCGATAGGCGGACCGATGAGGTACTACGCCCGAAAGTTCGCGTTCTACCTGGTCGCCCTCTGGGCGGCGCTGACGCTGAACTTCTTCATCCCGAGGCTCATGCCGGGCAACCCGGTGGACATCCTCATGGCGAAGCTCGCGCAACGCGGCGGAACCGTGGACCCGTCGGCCCGCAGAGCGTACGAACTGCTGCTCGGCACGAACAGCGGCGAGTCGCTCATCCAGCAGTACTTCGCGTACCTGGGCAACATGTTCCGCGGTGACCTGGGCATCTCGGTGAGCTCGTTCCCCACACCGGTGTCCCAGATCATCGCGGAAGCCCTGCCCTGGACCCTGATGCTCGTCGGCATCGCGACGTTCCTGTCGTTCGCCCTCGGCATCGTCCTGGGTACGTTCGTCGGGTGGCGGCGCGGCACGTGGCTGGACAGCCTCGTGCCCGCCACCACCGTGCTGGCCGCCGTGCCGTACTTCTGGCTGGCGCTGATCCTGGTCGCGGTGCTGTCCTCGGCCCTGGGCTGGTTCCCGCTGCAAGGCGGCTACGACGTGGTGCTGTGGCCGGGCTGGAACGCCGAGTTCATCGGCTCGGCGATCTACTACGGCACGCTGCCCGCGCTGACCATCGTGATCTCGTCGGTCGGCGGCTGGCTGCTGGGCATGCGCAACATGATGGTGTCGGCCACCGCCGAGGACTACGTGCTGACCGCCAAGGCCAAGGGCCTGCGCGACTCCCGGATCATGATCAAGTACGCGGCCCGCAACGCGGTGCTGCCGTCCGTGGCCGGGTTCGCGATCTCGCTCGGGTTCGTGGTGGCCGGCTCCATCATCACCGAGCAGGTGTTCTCCTACCCCGGCATCGGCTCCAAGCTCCTGCAGGCCGTGCAGAACAACGACTACGCCCTCATGCAGGGCATCTTCCTGGTCATCACGGTCGCCGTGCTCGGCGCGAACCTCGTGGTCGACCTGCTCTACGCCGTCATCGACCCGCGCACCCGCGTCAGCGGCTGAGAAGGGGAACGGACACCGTGACGAATCTCAGTGCTGTCACCGTCGAGGCTCCGCGCGGGCGGGCCGGCTGGCGGTCGATGCTGCCGCGCTGGTCGCCCAAGCTCGGCGTCGGCCTCGGCCTGATCGGGGTGATCACGTTCATCGGCGTGATCGGCCCGCTGCTCGTCGGCGACCCCAACACGATCCGCGACCTGGGCCTGACCGCCCCCGGCGGCGAGTTCTGGCTCGGCACCACCCAGACCGGCCAGGACATCGTGGCCCAGCTCGCCCACGCCACCCGCGGCTCGCTCTACATCGGCCTGCTGGTCGGCGTGATGGCGACCGCCCTGTCGGCGCTGTTCGGCATCGTCGGCAGCTACATCGGCGGGTACGTCGACGAGGGCTTCTCCCTGTTCTCCAACGTGATGCTGGTGATCCCCGGCCTGCCGCTGGTGATCGTCATCTCCGCGTTCGTGCCCGCCGACCAGCGCGGCTCGTGGACCATCGCGGTGGTGCTGGCGATCACCGGCTGGGCCGCGTCGGCACGGGTGCTGCGCGCCCAGACGCTGTCGCTGCGCAACCGCGACTACGTCGCCGCCGCCAAGGTCTCCGGCGAGAAGCCGTGGCGCGTCATCACCGTCGAGATCCTGCCCAACCTGCTGCCGCTGCTGGCCTCGCAGTTCGTGTTCTCGGTGATCTACGCGATCCTCAGCGAAGCGGGCCTGTCGTTCCTCGGCCTGGGCGCGTCCAACTCGTCCACGCTCGGCACGATGCTCTACTACGCGCAGAACGGCTTCGCGCTGCAACGCGACGCCTGGTGGTGGTTCGTGCCGCCCGGCCTGGTCATCGCCCTGTTCGGCTGCGGCCTGGCGCTGGTCAACTTCAGCATCGACGAGATCATCAACCCCAAGCTCCGCGACATCCCCCGCCGCGACAAGGCGGAGGCGCAGCGCGCGCCCGAGCCCGTGAAGCGCACGGACGACGACGTGGTGCTGACCGTGAACAACCTCTCCGTCGTGTACCAGGTGGAGAAGCCGGTGCACGCGGTCAAGGACGTCTCGATCACGCTGCGGCGCGGCGAGATCCTCGGCCTGGCCGGCGAGTCCGGCTGCGGCAAGACCACCCTGGCCTACGCCGTCAACCGGCTGCACCGGCCACCCGCCGAGGTGACCACCGGCTCGGTCACGTTCCACGACCGCGAGGGCGGCGACATCGACGTGCTCGCGCTGACCCCGGGCGAACTGCGGGCGTTCCGCTGGTCGAAGCTGTCCATGGTGTTCCAGGGCGCGATGAACGCGCTCAACCCCGTCCTCACGGTCCGGGCGCAGCTGGACGACGTGCTCACCACCCACCGCCCGGAGATGACCAAGGCGCAGCGCAAGGCCAAGTGCGAGGAAGTCCTCAAGCTGGTCGGCGTGGACGTGAGGCGGCTCAGCTCCTTCCCGCACGAGCTGTCCGGCGGCATGCGGCAACGCGTCATGATCGCCATGGCCCTGCTGCTCGACCCCCAGGTCATGATCATGGACGAGCCGACGACCGCGCTGGACGTGGTCGTGCAACGCGGCATCCTGCGGGAGATCCTGCGGCTGCGCGACGAGATCGGCTTCGCCGTCCTGTTCATCACCCACGACCTGCCGCTGCTGCTCGAACTCGCCGACCGCATCGCCGTGATGAAGGAGGGCGAGGTGGTCGAGTACGCCACCGCCCAGGACATGTTCGAACAGCCCGCGCACCCCTACACCCGTCGGCTGCTCGACTCGTTCCCCAGCCTGACCGGCGAACGCGGCTCGTTCGTCCGCTCCGGCGAGGAGATGACGCCGGTCGAGAAGTCCGGCGAGCCCACTTCGCCCGGAGGTGTCCGATGACCACGCTGGAAGCTCGCGACCTGGTCAAGGACTTCCACGTCCGGGTCGGCCTGCGCCGGGTCCGGCTGCGCGCGGTGGACAACGTGTCGTTCACCCTCACCCCCGGCCGCACGGTCGCCCTCGTCGGCGAGTCGGGCTCCGGGAAGTCGACCATCGCCAGGATGATCGCCCGGCTGGAGAAGCCCAGCGCCGGCGCCATCACCCTGACCGACCCGGACGGGCGCCGCGTGCCGGACCGGCAGTACCGCGACAACGTCCAGATGGTGTTCCAGGACCCGTTCGCCTCGCTGAACCCGTTCCACACCATCGAGCACCACCTGGCCCGGCCGTTGAAGCTGCACGGCAAGCCGCACGGCTGGGAAGAGGTCGTCCAGCTGCTCGAACGCGTGTCCCTGCCCGGCCGCGACATCGCCGGACGACGGCCGCACGAGCTGTCCGGCGGCCAGCGGCAGCGCGTCGCGATCGCGCGGGCCCTGGCACCGGGCGCGAAGGTCGTGGTCGCCGACGAACCGGTGTCCATGCTGGACGTCTCGATCCGGCTCGGCGTGCTCAACCTCATGGCCCGGCTGCAGCGCGAGGAGAACCTCGCCGTCCTCTACATCACCCACGACCTGGCCACCGCGCGGCACTTCTCCGACGACATCCTCGTGCTCTACAAGGGGCGCGTGGTCGAACGGGGACCAGCCGACGAGGTGATCCTCAACCCGCAGCACCCGTACACCAAGATCCTGGCCTCCGCCGCGCCGAACCCCGAAGCACGCGGCCGTGCCGTCGAGATCGACCCGGCGGACGTGGAACGCGCCGGCGCCGCCGCCGCGTACGACCACGACACCGGGGCGTGGGAGGAAATCGGGGAAGTCGCCAAATGACCGTGACCTGGTCCACGGGCGCGATCCGGCTCGTGTTCGCCCACGCCGAGGACCGGCCGGTCAGCCTGGTCTCGTTGCGGCCCGGCGGCCCGACGGAGGGTGCCGGCGTGCCGCTGGTCGAGGTGCAGGCCCTCGGCCACGGCCGGTTCCCCGGCAGTCACCGCTACGCCGACACCACGATCGGCGCGCGGCTGCGGTACCGCTCGCACGTGGCATCCGTGGACGAGCTGCGGATCGTGCAGCACGACCCGGTGAGCGGGCTCGTGGTGACGTCGGCGTTCCAGGGCGTGGCCGGTGTGCCCGCGGTGCGCACGTGGACCCAGGTCGACGTCGAAGGCGAAGGCTCGGTGTGCCTGCAGGCGGTGACGTCGCTGTCCACCGGGGCGTTCCTGGTGGACGCGGGCCGTTCGGTGGACGAGCTGGACCTCGTGCACGGCGACTCGGACTGGGTCGCCGAGTCGCGCTGGCACCGCACGCCGTTGCGCGAAGCCGGCCTGGTGTCGATGGACCCGACCGTGCACCACCACGCCTCACGCAGCCGGTTCGCGCTGACGTCGCGCAGTTCGTGGTCGACCGGGGAGCACCTGCCGTGCGGCGTGCTGGTCGCGCGGGACGACAGCTGGGCGCTCGCCTGGCAGGTCGAGCACAACGGCGCGTGGCACTGGGAGGTCGGCGAGACGGTCGCGGGCGCGTACGTGGCCGTGCTGGGGCCCGCGGACGCCGAGCACCAGTGGTCGCGGGTGGTGTCGGCGGGGGACGGCTTCACCACCGTGCCCGTCTCGGTGGCCGTCGTCGAGGGTGGCGTGGACGAGGCGTTCGGTGCGTTGACGCGGCAGCGCCGGGCCACGTTGCGCAACCGGCGTGCCCTCGAGCTGCCGGTGATCTTCAACGACTACATGAACACCCTCATGGGCGACCCGACCACGGAGAAGCTGCTGCCGTTGATCGACGCCGCCGCCGAGGTGGGCGCGGACTACTTCTGCGTCGACGCCGGGTGGTACGACGAGGACGGCAAGTGGTGGGACAGCGTCGGCGAGTGGCGGCCGTCGCGGACCAGGTTCCCCGGCGGGTTCGGCGAGGTGACCGACCGGATCCGCGAACGCGGGATGGTGCCGGGCATCTGGCTGGAGCCCGAGGTCGTCGGCGTGCGGTCGGCACTGGCCCGGTCGTTGCCGGGAGAGGCGTTCTTCCAGCGGCAGGGCGCCCGGGTCGGCGAGCACGGCCGGTTCCACCTCGACTTCCGGCACCCCGCGGCGGTGCGCCACGTGGACGAGGTGGTCGACCGGCTGGTCGGGGAGTTCGGCGTCGGGTACATCAAGCTGGACTACAACATCATGCCCGGCGCGGGCACCGACGTCGGCGGCGTGGCGCCCGGTGAGGGCCTGCTCGGGCACAACCGCGCGCACCTGGCGTGGCTGGACGCGGTGCTGGCGCGGCATCCCGACCTGCTGCTGGAGAACTGCGCGTCCGGTGCGATGCGGATGGACTACGCGATGCTGTCGCGGCTGCACCTGCAGTCCACTTCGGACCAGCAGAACCCGTTGCTGTACCCGCCGATCGCCGCCGCCGCGCCCGCTTCGGTGCTGCCGGAGCAGGCCGGGAACTGGGCTTACGCGCAGCCCGGGATGACGCCCTCGGAGGCCGCGTTCACCCTGGCGACCGGCGTGCTGGGCCGCCTGTACCTGGCGGGTCGGGTCGACTTGATGGACGCGGCGCAGCGGGCCCTGGTGCGCGAGGCGGTGACCGTCCACAAGGGACTTCGGCCGGAGATCGCCGCCTCGGTCCCGTTCTGGCCGTTGGGCTTGACCAACCGCACGGGCCCCTGGGTGGCGCAGGGCTTGCGTGCGGCGGCGAACAGCTACCTGACCGTGTGGCGCCTGCCCGACGCGCCACCGTCCGTGGACCTGCCCGTGCCGCACCTGCGGGGGCAGGACGTCACGGTGGCCCCGGTGTTCCCGGCGGGGTCACCCGAGTGGGCGTTCGAGTGGCACGCGGCCGGCGGCGTGCTGCGCGCGACCTACCGCGGGGCACACCCGTCGGCGGTCGTGGTGCGCCTGGCTTGACCCCCGGCCGCTAGGGCAGCCTCGGCTCGACCAGTTCGGCGACCTTCATCGCCGCCGGGCACGGGTCCACGTCGGGGCTGCCCGAGTTCAGCACGACGTCGACCCGGGACGACGCGGCGACCCCGATGAAGATCCCACAGCTGCCGGTCGCACCCACGGCCTGCTTGACCTGGTGACGGCCGATCCGGAACTCCTCAACCAGGTTCCCGTTCGACTGGACCTCCGCCAGCCCCGCCGCGGTCCGGACGCCGACCCCGAGCCGTCCCGTCCCCGGCGAGAAGTTGCACACCCGCGCCGCGCCCACCTGCTCCACCACCGGCTCGGCGGTCTGCGCCCCGGTGACCCGCTCGGCCTCGGCCTTGGTGAGCAGGGTGCACGGGTCGACGCCGTCCAGCGGACCACCCCGGCTGGGGCCGACCGGCGCGACGGTGGTGCTCTGGGAGGTGGCGGCGGTCGGCGTGGTCTCCCCACCGGTTGGGCTGCCGCAGGCGGTGGCGGCCAGTGCGACAGCGGCGCCGATCAGGACGAGTCGAGTGTTCACGGGTTCTTCCTGATCGGTCCAGTGACGCTTCGTGGGTCGACGGTAACCACTCACCCACAACCGCCGCTAGACCGCTTGGCTGTCCAGTTCAGCGAGCGCTTGCGGGAACTTCTTGATGCACTCCTCCAGCGCCGCCCGTGACAGCGTGAGTTCGAACTCCGCCTCCCCGAAGGAGACCAGCACTTCCTGGTCCTTGACCCGTGCGCCGCACCGGATGTCAGCCTTGTCCCACACTCCGACCCACGTCCCCATCGACACGGTCGCTTCTGCCTGGCCCATGATTTTCCTCCGGTTGATCGGTTACTTGTCGGGTAGTGCGCGGAGCACCGCGTCGAAATCCGGAAGCGTCAACAGATCCGGCTCGACGATCCAGCGCACCAGGTGCCGTCCGAACCGGCTCGGCGGCAGGTCCACCGCACGGCCGGAACGGACATGGTCGATATCGGGGTGACGGGACCGCGTACCGATGGGTGACGCATCATGCGGCTTGACGAGCACGACCCATCGCACCGCGTCGTCGTGGGGTGACTCGAAGACCGGCGCGTCGATCCTGTCCAGAAGTCGGGCACCGATCCCTTCGGGCATGTCCAGCGCCTCGACCTGCCGCCCCGTGACCAGCCACACGCCGCTGCCGTAGACGCCGACCTGCCAGCCGTACATGTCCTGATAGGACTGCGCGGCCGCCTCGTACTCGGTCAGCGGCCCTTCGCGGCGGCCGAGGCCATCCATGTCCTCCACCCATCTCTCGATCGCAGCTTACCTGCGGTGACACGCTACAACCTGAAATGCAAATGATGACTCCGAGAAGCGCGGTTGCACTCCATCGAGCGAATTTCCAGCTAAGGCTTTGAAGTTGATGCACACTCGCCGACATGGTCGAACCCGATCCCGGCCCCATCGTGCAGCGAATCCTGCTCGGCGCGGACCTCCGAGATGCGCGGGAAGCTGCCGGGCTCTCCAACGCCGACGCAAGCAAGATGCTCGGCTGGTACACAGGCAAGCTGTCCAAGGTCGAGCAAGGCGACATGAAGGTCAGCGACGGAGACCTGGAGAAGGCTGCCCGTGCCTACAAGATACCGAGGGACCGGGCCACCTCGATGAGGCGACTCGCTGCGGAGTCACGGCGGAAGCTGCCTGCTACTCGCGTCCCCGAGCACGCGGTCAAGTACGTCAACCTTGAGCGTGCCGCACGAGAACTAAGGATCTTCAACGGTGACTGCTTTCCAGGCACCGTCCAGACCACTGACTACGCCCGCGCGATGTTGGGGCGATCGGTCATCGTCTCCCCGGCTGAGGTGGAGCGGATGGCGGGAGATCGGGGCAAGCGGCTGGAGCGGATGAAGGGACCGGGTGGGCCTCGCATGTGGCTGATCGTCGGCGAAGAGGCGTTGTACCGTGAGATCGGCGGTCCCGAGATACTCCGTGCACAGCTCGAACAGATCAAACTACTGGCCAAGTTGCCGCACATCTACGTCCAGATCATTCCGCTCGACGCTGGTGCGCACGCCTCCCACGGCGCCACCTTCACGATCGTCACCTTGATCGAGGGGCGTCCCGGCATCGTCTACGTCGAAGGTCTCACTGCCGCCGACTACCTCGGCCGTGAGCACGTCCGGGTCTACAACTTGGCGTTCGAAACGCTGCTCGGTAGCAGCTTGAGTCGGCATCAGACAATCGAGAGGATCAACCTGCGGATCAAAGAGTTGACCTAGGAGGACGCAGGATGGTCACATCAGATCTCAAGGTCGTACGGTGGCGGACGTCGTCGCGCAGCGGTGGCGGGCAGAATTGCGTGGAGGTGGGGCGGTCGCACAGGTGGGCGGCGGTGCGAGACACCAAGAGCCGTGCGACTGGCACGTTGGTCTTTGCCGATGAGTCGTTTGGTGAGTTCCTCGCGGCGGTCAAGGCCGACCGGCTGGGCTGATAGGCAGGTGGCCGCCCGCGCCGACTGGGGGTTCGTCGCGGGTGGCCACCAAGTCTCATCGACTCCAGTCTCCGATCACCGGAGGGGCGGTCGTCTCGTCGGTGCCGAAGACCTTGTCCGGGTCCGCTTCGAGCAGGTAGGACGGCGACTGGTGCTCGATGTCCTCGTCACCTTGGCCTCGGCCCGCACCCGCACCCGCACCCGGCGCCATCCCGCCCGGTCCGGCGGCGCCTCGTCCACCGGTCGCGCCTGGGGCACCCACACCACTTCGAGCGGCCGTGCCGTCACCGGGCAACATGCCGGTGCTGCCACCAATGCCCTTGGCTGCGGCGGCTCCACCAGGAAGGCCGACGCCACCTCCTGGCAACCCGACGCCAACACCGGGCAAGCGACCGACTCCGCCCGTGCCGCCTCGGCCGGTCCCACTGCTGTTGCCGGTTGGGCCGTTCGGCGGCGAGCCGCCGGGCCGACCGGTGTTCGGGCCTGTGGTGGTGTTGCGGCCAGTGGTCGCGTTCGGGTTCGGCCCCAGCGGGAAGCCGCCGCCGAGCACCGGTCCGCCTCCGGCAGGATTGGTGTTGCCGCCTGTCTGGCCGCCGCCCGGCAGGGGACCGACCACGCCGCTCGGATTGGTCGTGTTCCCACCGGTGGTGGCGGATGGGACCGACCATGAGGTGTCGGTGTTCCCACTGATCGGGGGTGGGGGAGTGTTGTCACGAGCCTTCGGGTCACCGGGGCCCGGCGGATGCACCGGCGTTTCGGGGTTCGGCTGTTGAGGCGGTGCTACCGGAGCAGGAGCGAACGCGGGTTGCGCCGCAGCCGTCTGCGCCACCGTGCGGTCGTAGGTCTCCACCGCTCGTGCGGCTTCCTGGTGGTCCTTCTGCTGCTGCTCGAACGCGGCCTTGTCGGCCGCCGCCTGCCGGATCATCGCGAGCGGGTCGATGATCGTCAGCAGGCGGTCGTTGGCGGCCTGCGTGTTGAAGGGCTCGGCCGGGGGTGGCGGCACGTTCGCCTTGGCGGTGCTCAACGCCCGTGACTGCTGTGCGAACAGCGTGCCGGCCAACTGCGCCGAGGTGCCGGTCTCACCAGCCCGGTTGCCCATGTCGGCCAGTGCCTGCCGGGCACCGTCGCCGGCCTTGCCGACCCAATCCGCCTCGCTGTTGCCGATGGCGGTGACGATGTCGTCGTTGAAGGTCGCGAGCTGGTTGCCGAGCGTGGTCCAGATTTCACCCATCTCGCCGACCGCGCCGGGGTCGACCCCGCTGTTCACGCTCTCGTGAAGCTGCTGGTGCGGGATGCCGAGGTAGTGGACGCCAGGTTCATCGGGAGCCGACCGCGTCTCCACCTGCCCTTTGAGCTTGGCGGCCTGAGCGTCGAGGAGGTCGTCAACCTGGCCGGGTGCCTGGAGCATGCCGACGATCACGCCGAACGGCCCGTACTGTTGCGTCAGCTCCTGGTTGACCCGCTCCCGAACTTGCTCACCGGTCTGCACTTCGGAGTGCCGGTTGAGGCCGTAGCGCGAGTAGACATCCGACGGCTGCCCCGCAGGTCCCTGATTCATCCCTACCCCTCCCTCTGACGCCGCTACGGCAGTCTCGGCTCGATGAACTCGGCGATCTGCCTCGCCAACGGACACGGATCCTTGTCACTGCTGCCCGAGTTCAGTACAACATCGACCCGTGATGAGTCGGTGACGCCTATGTAGATTCCGCAACTACCGGTTGCGCCTAGCAATTGCTTGGCCTGATGACGGCCGACCACGATCTCCTCGATCACCCCGCCGTTCGGCTGAACACCCGCCAATCCCACGTTGGTTCGAATACCGATCCCGAAACTTGCCGATTCTGGTGAGAAGCCACAGACCCTTGCCGAACCGAGCTTCTCCGGAGCCGGGTCCTTGCGCTGTGCACCGGTAAGCTGCTCGGCCTCGCTCTTGGTGAGGAAGCTGCATGGGTCGGTGTCTTCGAGAGAGCCCCCGCTGGTCGGGCTACTCGAAGAGGCGGCGGTGTCACTGGTGGAGCTGGTTTCAGGTGCAGAAGTGGGTTGACCGCTGACCGCAGGGCCACCGCATGCGGTGATGGCCATTATTGTGACCGCGATGATGGCCGGGACTATTCGAGAGTTCACGGGTGCTTCCCTGGTAGGTCAGGCGGTGAGAGTCGGGCCGCCTGCGCGGGTGACGCCTTGCCCGGCGCCCTGGTCGGTGACTTGGTAAGTGGTCATCGCCTGTTCCACCTTGGAGCGAAGTTGGTTGAGGTCATCTTGGAACCTTCGCATCGCTGGGATAAATCCCTGTATGGGATCGGTGGCGATGGTGGCCAAGAACGGCTTGTAGACTTGTGCTGCCGGAGTCGTGCCCAGTGGTGGTTCCTGGCTCAAGAACTCGGCCCTTCGAAGGGCGTCCGTTGCGCCTTCATGCATGTTGTCGATGGCCCTGATCAGGGCCTGGCCGCCCGTTTCGCTGATGGTGAAGCCGGCGGCGGTCGCGGCGCTGAAGGCCGCGACGGCGCCGCTCATGCCGCTGATCCCGGCCAGGAGGCCTCCCGCCATGGTGATCACCCTCCCCTGATGACGGCCATAACCAAGACTGACGCTCTGTGTCCCGACGGTAGCCAACTGTGGTCGCCGTGTCCGGTGAATCCGACGGATCGTGGCCGGCGAGCCGTTCCGCTCATCGTCGTGAATCCACCATTCGGGTCAGTTGGCGGTCGAGAAATGCCTGCTCAGCCGGGGTGTAGGTGGCGGTGAGGCGGCCGTCGTGGTCGGTGCCGGGGATGATCGCGTACCGCCCGGCGTCGGTGTCGAGGTAGTTGAGCGTGCCCAGCTCGGTCTCCCGGTCGTTGCGGCCCCGCGCGGTCACGGTGAAGTACCCCGCGCCGAGCCGGGGACGCCGCAGGATCTCCGCCGCCACCGCCACGGCGGACGGCGCGGCGGGCTTCATCCGGGACGTGAAGCGGAACTCGGAGAAGTCTTCGTCCACCGGATGGGCGGGTGTGGCGGTATCGGACACCGTGACCGAAGCACCCGGGCCGGGGCGCATCGCGGGCAGCAGGCCGACGAGCGCGCGGACGACGGTGTCCGGGTGCGACCGCCGGAACGCGATCGACCGCCCCCGCTGGATCGCGAGCACGCCCACCCGCCCGTCCGTCGAAGCCAGCGCCACCGGATGGGTGTCGCCCGCCGTGCCCACGAGCGCGATCGCGAGATTTCCCCGTGCGAACACGTGCAACGCCTCGACCAACTCCGGCACGAAGTCACGACCGCGGATCAGCCCGCGCGCGACCAGGTCACGATGGGCCGCCGCCACCAGGGCGATCCGCTCCTCGCGCGTCGCGCCGTGGTGTCCCACGGCGAACGGGAACCGTCGTACGTTGAGCCGCAGCGCCTCGCCGACCGCGTCGAGCTCGGCGAGCGAGAAGTCGATCTCCGGGTCCACTTCGCGCCTTTCTCACATCGAATTGGTCGAACTGGCAGTCGCCGGACGAGCACACTGCGTTACGGTACCGCCGTGTTTGAATTCTTATCGGAGGTGTACTCGTTCCTCCCCTCATCACGTCGCGGCTGGGGGTGGTTCCTGATCATCGTCGGCACCTGCCTCGCGGCGATGATGTGGCTGGGGGTCCCCCCGCCTGCTTCCGCCGGTGCGATCGGGGCGGTCGGCGGTTTGACGGGCAGCCTGTTCGGCATCGCCGCGGTGGCCGACCGGCGGCACGGTGTGTGGTGGGCGTGGTGCGGTGTACTGGTTTTCGCCGCCGGTATCGGGCTCTTCGCCTATCTGCGCCCGTGAGCTGTCACCACCGCTGGCCCGGTTGGCCGAGCGGATTGCCGAACGCCGCTTCGTCGTCCACGGGCACGTCACGGGGCGGCGCGCCGGACTCCACGGCCAGTCGGAGAGTTCCGTCAGTCCGGCGCGCGGCGCGCGTCATCGCCTCGTCGTCGACCTGGCCGGCGAACACCTCGTGCCAGGCGACTTCGCCCCGGTCGACCCTCGTCTGGACGTAGTGCATGTCGCGTCCGATCTCCCCGGATCGCGCCGCCTCCTCGAACCGCTCGTTCACCCGGTCATCACGCTCGGCCTGCCGTTGGCGCTCGGCGAGTTCGGCGATCTCCGCCTGGGTCCTCGCGATCGCTGTCTTGGTGTCCTGCAGAGACTTGCCGAGCCGTTGCCGCGCTTGGTCAAGCTGCTTGCCCGTTGCCTCGTCCACGTCGATGCTCCCGTCGCCGATCAGACCGCGTGCGGCACGGCGACGGCGCCGCTCGGTGCCGGAGCGTTGTCGTTGCCCTCATCGATCGCCTTGACCAGCGCATCGACGTAGGCGGTGAACGATTCGACCAAGTCGAAGAGCGCTTTGAGCACCTCGAAGATCTTTTCGGCGGCCGAGGCGGCTTCCTTGAGCTTGGTGATCGCCTTGAGCTGGTTGTAGCCAGGGACGGCCGAAATTTTTCTGGCGGTCAGGACGATGTCGACCACGAGGTTCAACGTGGTCGCGATCATGACGAAGGCCGCTTCGGCGTTCTCCGCGATGTCACGGACGAAAGCCGCCAGGTCGGCGGTCATGACGCGCTCGTTCGACAGGGCGTTCCGCCACTGGTTGAGGTAGCTGTCGAACCGGGCCGCTGCCGGGCCTTGCCAGGTCTGGCCGAGCCTTACCTTGAAGGCGGTCAGGTTGTCCTCGACGCCCTTGGCCGCCGTGCCGAGGTTGTCCCAGCCGTCGGCGATTGACCGCAACCGGCCCCAGTCGCCGCTGATCGGGGTGAACACCTGATCCAGCAGGCTCTCGCCGAAGCACCACCGCCAGATGTCGTCGATCGTGCCGAGCGTGCCGCCGATCTGCTCGATCTGACGGTTCATCCGGTCGTCGTGGCTCCTGGGTGCGATCAGCACACCGTCGACCGCCACCTGATCCTCGTACCCGCCGATCCATGCCGGCTGGGGCATCGTGCCCGGCGACGTCGAGTCATGCACGCCGCCCAGTTGCTGCTCGATGCGCGCCATCGCCACCGCCACATCGCGTTCGGCGGTCAAGTAGGTCTCGCGGGTCGCCTCCACCGCCTCGGCGGTGCGGAACAACTTGTGCCGCATCTCCCGCAGCACCCGGACCTGTGTGCGAGCGGCGGCGTCATAACCGGCGTGGAAGTGCTGCATGAGCGCGCCGAACGAACCGTGCTGCTCGGCCAGTCCTTCGCAGTAATCCGCCATCAGAGCGAGATGGCCGGCGTTGCGGTCGATGCCCGCCCGCGCTCCCGCTAACTCTCCCGTTGCTACCTCGAACCCGTCCACGAACGTCCCTCCATCGGCTTCCCCCAGCCGTCCAACGGGAACCGAAAGTACGCAGCCGGTCGCCGGTCGGCGCCGTGTTCGAGTGGATACGTGGAGTGAGCACTCTCACTGGTGTGGAAGATGCCCGTTAGATCGCCGTCGCCCGTACCAGCACCAATCGCTCCGGGTGCAGCACGGGAGCCTGCACGCCGGCCGTCGTCAGCGCCCGGCCCGGCAGCGTCACGCCCTCGGGCGTCCACCAAGGCAGGAACACGCCCCAGTTGTGCGCGTTGCCGTCCGGCACGTCACCGGGTGCGAGAGGTCGCACGTGGTACGAGAGGTCAGCCGACAGGCCGGGCAAGCGCACCGGCCCCGGCGGGTAGAGCTGGGACGTGGCCAGGGCGACGATGGCGAACACGGCGTCCGAACCGTCCTCCGCCACCACCCCGTGCACCTCGATCGCCGGGTCCGGGTGGTCGCCGTGCACCGACACACCGGTGTGCAGCAGGGGCCGCAGCTCCTTGTACAGCGCCACCCACGACGTCAGCCGCGCGAGGTCCTCCGCCGACGCCGCCGTCAGGTCCCACTCGATGCCGAAGTGCCCGAACAGCGCCGTCCCCGCCCGGAAGTCGATCGGGTGCTGCCGGTGCGTCGTGTGCGACGTCCCCGCGCCCACGTGCGTACCCATCAGCTCCAACGGGACCAGCGCGTTCGTCCACCGCTGCATCGACTGCCGCTCCAACGCGTCGATGCAGTCCGACACCCACACCCGGTCGGTGCGCTCCAAGATTTCCAAGTCCACCCGCCCACCACCGGACGAGCACGACTCGATCTCCACCCGGGGGTGACGCCGCCGCAGCTCGTCCAGCAGCCGGTAGACGGCCAACGTCTGGCCGTGCACGCCCGCCCGCCCCGTCGGCCGGTGCCCGGCGTCGACCAGGTCCCGGTTGTGGTCCCACTTCAGGTACGACACCGGGTACTCGGACAGCAACGCGTCCAGCCGCTCCAGGACGTACTCGAACGCCTCGGGCCGGGCCAGGTCGAGCACCTGCTGGTACCGCGCCGTCCCGGGCAGCCGGTCGCCCGCCGCCATGATCCAATCCGGGTGGGCCCGCGCCAGGTCCGAGTCCGGGTTGACCATCTCGGGCTCGACCCAGATGCCGAACTGCATCCCGAGCCCCGTCACGTGGTCGGTCAGCGGACCGAGGCCCTCCGGCCACACCTCGTCGGACACGTACCAGTCGCCCAGCCCCCGCCGGTCGTCGCGCCGCGACCCGAACCAGCCGTCGTCCAGCACGAACCGCTCGGCACCGACCGACGCGGCGGCGTCCGCCAGTGCCTTGAGCCGGTCCAGGTCGTGGTCGAAGTACACCGCCTCCCACGTGTTCACCACGACCGGGCGCGGCGAGGTGGGGTGCGACGGACGCGACCGCAGGTGCCGGTGGAACCGCCCGGACACCTCGTCCAGCCCCTGCCCGTACGACGCGTACTGCCACGGCGACGCGTACGACTCGCCTGGCTCCAGCACGACTTCGCCGGACAGCAGCAGCTCACCCGACCCCAGCAGCGACACCGAGTGGTAGGTCTTCTCGGCGAACGTCCGGTGGTTGCCCGACCAGGCCGTGTGCACGGCCCAGACCTCGCCGGAGCGGTTGCCGAACCCGGCCGTGCCGGCGGCGAACAGGTACGCCGAGTCGTAACCGGTCCGCCCGGTCCGGTTCTCGCGCACCCGCAGCCCGTGGGTGAACGCGGTCCGCTGCGGGCTGCGTTCGCGCGTCCACCGACCGGTGAAGTCCAGGATCTCGACCGCCTGCGGCGGCACGGGCAAGGTCAGGTTCACCGCGTCGACGCTGAAGTCCGACGTCCCGGTGTTGGTCAGCACGGCCCGCTGCCGCACCAGCCCGGACGGCGTGAGGTCGACGGTCAGCTCCAGCCCGAGCCCGGCGGCCTCGTCCACCGCCCGGATCACCGGACCGTCCACCGACGCCACCCGGAACGCGGTGGAGAAGTCACGCCCACCTCGGTTGCCGATGACGCCGGGCGTGCCCAACCAACCGGCCGACTGCTCGGGCAGCGCGGCCACGTCCACCGCGCCGTCCACCGAGAAACCGATGGGGTGCGGCGCCTGCGCGACCAGTACCGCGTCGAGTTCGTCGGTGGTGAGTTCGCCCAGGTCAGCACCCCAGTGGCGGACCCGGGGAAGGGTGCCTCCGGAGAAGTCGAGCACCAGGCTCACACCCGCTGCGCGCAGGTGGGTCACGTCGGCCACTTGTGGTCTTCCTCTCTGGCGGTGAACCTCGTTGACTTACTTTAGTTGCTGGCGTAAGAATCGCCATACCTTGAACGTCACACGGCAACAACCCACCGCCGCCGCCGGGAAAAGAGGAACGATGATTCGCACGACCTTGCACGACGGGTGGCGTCTGAGCGCGGTGGGTGGGCCGATCCCGGCGGCCGTCGCCGACCGCGAGGTGCCCGCCGTCGTCCCCGGCAGCACGCACCTCGACCTCCTCGCGGCGGGTCTGATCCCCGAGCCCTACCTGGACACGAACGAGACCGAACTGGCGTGGATGCACCGCGCCGACTGGCGCTACGCGCTGACGTTCGAGGCGGAGGCGGCGAAGCCGGGCGAGAAGGTCGAGCTGGCGTTCGACGGCCTCGACACCGTGGCCGCGGTCGAGCTGAACGGCGTCGTGCTCGGCAGCACGGCCAACATGTTCCGCTCCTACCGCTTCGACGTGCGCGAGCACCTCAAGGACGGCGCGAACGACCTCGTCGTCACGTTCTCCTCCGCGCTCGCGTACGCCGAGCGGCAGGAGGAGGCGCTGGGCTGGCGGGACCGCGCCTACCCGCACCCGATGAACGCGGTGCGCAAGATGGCCTGCTCGTTCGGCTGGGACTGGGGCCCCGACCTGCAGACCGCGGGCATCTGGAAGCCGGTGCGGCTGGAGCGCTGGACCGAGGCACGCCTGAAGCAGGTCCGCCCGCTCGTCACGGTGGACGAGGACGGCACGGGCCGGGTCGAGGTGCACGTCGAGGTCGACCGCGCCCGTGACACCGACCTGACCGTGGTGGCGTCCGTGGCCGGTGTCGAGCAGCGGGTCCGGGTCGAGGGCGATTCCGCCGTGGTGACCGTCGAGGTGCCGGACGTCGACCTGTGGTGGCCCGTCGGCTACGGCGACCACCCCCTCTACGACCTCGCTGTCGTGCTGCGGTCCGGTGAGGAGGACGTGGACCGCGCCGACCGTCGCATCGGCTTCCGGACCATCACCGTCGACACCACCCCCGATGAGATCGGCACGCCGTTCACGTTCGTCGTCAACGGCAAGCCGGTGTTCGCCAAGGGCGCCAACTGGATCCCCGACGACCACTTCCTCACCCGCATCACCCGCGACCGCCTGGCCCGCCGGGTCGACCAGGCCGTGGCCGCCAACATGAACATGCTCCGCATCTGGGGCGGCGGCATCTACGAGACCGAGGACTTCTACGACGTGTGCGACGAGCGCGGCGTCCTGGTCTGGCAGGACTTCCTGTTCGCCTGCGCCGCGTACGCGGAGGAGTCGCCGCTGTGGGAGGAAGTCGAGGCCGAGGCGCGCGAGAACGTCGCCCGGCTGACCTCGCACGCCTCCCTGGCGCTGTGGAACGGCAACAACGAGAACCTGTGGGGCTTCGCCGACTGGGGCTGGCAGGAGCAGCTCCAGGGGCGGTCCTGGGGCCTGCGCTACTACACCGAACTGCTGCCCGCGATCGTCGCCGAGCTGGACCCCACCAGGCACTACTCGCCGGGCAGCCCGTACAGCCCCGGCGACCTGCACCCGAACGAGGACACCCACGGCACGCGGCACGAGTGGGAGGTCTGGAACCGGATCGACTACACCCACTACCGCGACTTCACGCCCCGGTTCTGCTCGGAGTTCGGCTTCCAGGGTCCGCCGACCTGGGCGACGCTCACCAAGTGGGTGCACGACGAGCCGATGACGCCGACCTCGCCCGCGTTCCTGCTGCACCAGAAGGCCGAGGACGGCAACGGCAAGCTCGACCGCGGCCTCGCGGCGCACCTGCCCGCGCCCTCGGCGTTCGAGGACTGGCACTGGGCGACGCAGCTCAACCAGGCCCGCGCGGTCGCGTTCGGGATCGAGCACTTCCGCTCGCACTGGCCGCGCACGGCGGGCGCGCTGGTGTGGCAGCTCAACGACTGCTGGCCGGTCACGTCGTGGGCCGCGATCGACGGCGACGAGCGGCTCAAGCCGCTGTACTACGCGCTCGCGCACGCGTTCGCGCCGCGCCTGCTCACCGTCCAGCCGCGTGACGGCGTGGACGCGCTCATCGCGGTCAACGACACCGACGAGGCCTGGACCGGTGAGCTGGCGCTCGAACGCCAGACGTTCGCGGGTGACGTGCTCGCGGCGGCTAAACTCCCGCTCGACGTGCCGGCGAGGTCCGTGGCACGGCTCGACCTGGCGGCCGACTTGGTCACGCCGGGCGATCCGAAGGGGGAGGTGCTGGTGGTGAGCACGGCCGACGCGCGCACCGCGCACCTGTTCCGGGAGGACCTGGAGCTGGCCTACGACCCCGAGCCGCTCACCGCCGAGGTGCGCCGGGTGGACGGCGGTTACCTGGTCGACGTCACCGCGTCGTCCTTCGCCCGAGACATCGCGGTGCTGGCCGACCGGGTCGCCGAGGACGCCGTCGTGGACGACACCCTGGTCACGCTGCCCGCCGGCGGTACGCACTCGTTCCTGGTCCGGACCACGACGGAGCTCGCCGACCCGTCGGCGCTGACCGGCCCGCTGGTGCTGCGATCGGCCAACAGCCTGTGCGCGGTGCGGACGTGACCAGCGGCTCGCCCGGCTCCGTCGGCCTCGTCCTGGCCCGCCCCGCGCGGCTGCTGGGCGCGGAGCCGTTCTTCATGGAGTTCATCGCGGGCATCGAGGAGCGGCTCGCCGAGGGCGACCGGTCCGTGCTGCTGCACATCGTGGGCACCGAGGACGCCGAGATCGCCGCCTACCGCCGGTGGGCGGCGGGCGGTGTGGTCGACGCCGTGGTGGTGGTCAACCGCACCGTGGACGACCACCGCCCGGCGGTGCTGCGCGAGATGAGCCTGCCCGCGCTGTACGTGGGTGAGCCGGACGAGCTGGCCGTGCCCGCGGTGCGCACCGACGACGCGGGCCCGGTGCGCGAGGCGTTGGCGTACCTGCTGGAGCTGGGCCACCGGCGCATCGCCCGGGTCAGCGGGCCGAACACCCTGCTGCACACCAGGGCGCGCACGGCGGCATTGCTGGAAGGGTGCGCGGAGGCGGGCATCGAGCCCGTAGTGGTGGAGGGCGACTACTCGGAGGAGTCGGGCGCGAAGCTCACCACCGCGCTGCTCAACGCCCCCGAGCCGCCCACCGCGATCGTCTACGACAACGACGTGATGGCCGTGGCCGGTCTGAGCGTCGCCAAGGAACTCGGCGTCGCCGTGCCCGACCGGCTCAGCCTGGTCGCGTGGGACGACTCGTCGCTGTGCCGGCTCGCGTCACCCGCGCTGACCACCATGAGCGTGGACGTGCACCAGTTCGGCGTCACCGTCGCCGAGTCGGTGCTGGAGCTGATCGAAGGCGTCGAGGTCGCCGAGCGCTGGTCGCCCAAGCCCACGCTCATCGCGCGGGAGAGCACCCGATAAGAGGATCTTCATGACCTACCACGCCGCCGAGTCGCGGTACGACGCCATGCCCTACCGCCGCTCCGGTCGCAGCGGGCTGAAGCTGCCCGCGGTGTCGCTCGGCCTGTGGCACAACTTCGGCCACGACAAGCACCTGGACGGTCAGCGCGCCATCCTGCGCCGGGCGTTCGACCTGGGCGTGACGCACTTCGACCTGGCGAACAACTACGGTCCGCCGCCCGGGAGCGCCGAGGAGAACTTCGGCAGGGTGATCGCGGCGGACTTCCGGCCGTACCGGGACGAGATCCTGGTGTCGACCAAGGCCGGCTACCACATGTTCGACGGCCCGTACGGTGAGTGGGGCTCGCGGAAGTACCTGGTCAGCTCGTTGGACCGGTCGCTGGCGCGGCTCGGGTTGGACTACGTGGACATCTACTACCACCACCGGCCGGACCCGGACACCCCCATCGAGGAGACGATGGGCGCGCTGGACCACGTGGTGCGCTCGGGCAAGGCGCTGTACGTGGGCATCTCCAACTACTCGGCGGAGCAGACGGCCGAGGCGGCGCGGGTGCTGCGCGAGCTGGGCACGCCGTTGCTGATCCACCAGCCGTCGTACTCGATGTTCAACCGGTGGGTCGAGGACGGGTTGCTCGACGTGCTGGCGGAGGTGGGCGCGGGGAGCATCGCGTTCTCGCCGCTGGCGCAGGGGGTGTTGACCGACCGGTACCTCAACGGCGTGCCGGAGGGTTCGCGGGCGGCCGGCGCTTCGCCGTTCCTGTCGGCGTCCAATTTGGACGATGCGACGTTGGCGAAGGTGCGGGCGTTGAACGAGGTCGCGCAGGGGCGCGGGCAGACATTGGCCCAGTTGGCGATCGCTTGGGTGCTGCGGAACGTGACGTCCGCGTTGATCGGTGCGTCCAGCGTGAAGCAGTTGGAGGACAACGTGGCGGCGACGGGGAACCTGTCGTTCGAGGCGGATGAGTTGGCGGAGATCGAGCGGCACCTGTGATGTTGAGGTGAAGCGGTTCATCCTGTGTGGGGTGGGTAGTCCGTAAGGCTCGGTGGTTGGGGCAGGCTCGATTTGACATGGGGCCCCTTACGGGTACTCCAGGCAGGCCAAAGCCGGGCAGGCCTGGCGGGAAAAGCGTCCGCCAAGCCTGCCCGGCTTCGACCAGCCTAAAGCACCCGAACCCCATGTAAAATCGGGCCTTTTGCGGTTGGGCTGCGGGTCCGATGTGGGCACGACAGTTGAGGGCTCCTGGGGTTGGGTGGGTCTTGACGAAACTTTGATTAACCGCTTAACTAAGTGCCATGGGGCAAGGACTCGACCCGGTTGCGGTCGCCATTGATATCGGCGGCACGAAGCTCGCTGTGGCGTTGGTCGGGTCGGATGGCGCTGTTGTGGCTCGCCGTACTACGCCGACGCCGGCCGGTGATGCCGAAGTGGTCTGGGGTGGGCTCGCGGGGGTGCTCGAAGAGCTGCTTGCGGTGGTTGGGGATCGGGTGGTGGTCGGGGCGGGGATCGCGTCGGCGGCGCCGATGGATCTGCGCAGCGGGACGATCAGTCCGGTGAACATCCCGGGCTGGCGTGACTTTCCGATCACTGGGCGGGTCGGGGAGTTGTTGCCCGGGTTGCCGGTGAGGCTCGGTGGGGACGCGTTGTGCATGGCGTTGGCCGAGTACCACCACGGCAACGGTCGGGGTAGTGAGTGCCTGCTCGGGATGGTGGTGTCAACCGGTATCGGTGGGGGGTTCGTCTTCGGCGGGCGGCCGCACTTCGGGACTACCGGGAATGCGGGCCATGTCGGGCACTTCGTGGTCGATCCGGCGGGGCCGTTGTGCGGTTGTGGTGCGAACGGGTGTTCCGAGGCGATCGCCAGTGGGCCGTCGATGGTGCGCTGGGCGTTGGAGCAGGGTTGGCAGCCGTTGGGTGGCACGGCGGACGGTGTCGCGCTGGCCGCGTCGGCGCGGGCGGGGGATCCGACGGCGGTGGCGGCGTTCCGGCGTTCCGGGGCGGCGGTGGCGCAGGTCATCACGGTTGCCTCGGCGTTGTGCGAGATCGATCGCGTGGTCATCGGCGGTGGGGTGGCGCAGGCCTGGGACCTGCTGGAACCCGCCGTCAGCCGGCCGCTCGCGGACTACGCGGGGCTGGAGTTCATGCGTCGGGTCGAGGTGTGCCCGGCGACGTTGGGCGTCGACTCGGGCCTGATCGGTGCCGCGGCGCTGCTCGCGGGCGACCGGGTGCCCGTGGGAATTTGAGGGAATCACCGTGCGCAAGTTGGAGACCATCGTCCGGGAGTACCACTGGGGTTCGCGGACCGCGCTGGCCGAGATGCGCGGCGAGCCGTCGCCCAGCGCGGTGCCGCAGGCGGAGCTGTGGGTCGGCGCGCACCCGGACGACCCGTCCCGGCTGGCCGGGTGCGACGTGCCGCTGGACGCCTACCTCGCGGCCAACCCGGCGGGGCTGCTCGGTCCGGCGAGCCTGGCCGCGTTCGGGCCGCGCCTGCCGTTCCTGCTCAAGGTGCTGGCCGTGGACGCGCCGCTGTCGTTGCAGGTGCACCCGAACCGGGATCAGGCCGTGGTCGGGTTCGCGGAGCACGGTTACCGCGACGACCGGGCCAAGCCGGAGATCCTGGTCGCGCTGACCGAGTTCGAGACCCTGTCGGGCTTCCGCCGACCGGCTGGGACGGTGGCGTTGCTGGACGAGTTGGACTTGCCGTCGTTGGCGCCGATGCGGACCTCGCTGTCGGTCGGTGACACGTGGGGCGCGTTGCGTTGGGCGTTGCGGGCGGCCGATGCGGGGTTGGTCGCCGAGGTGGCCGAGGCGGCGGGGCGGGTGCCCGCGCTCGCGCACGTGGTCGAGCTGGCCAAGTTCTACCCGGCCGACGCGGGTGTGGTGGCGGCGTTGCTGCTCAACGCGGTGCGGTTGCGGCCGGGCCAGGCGGTCTACGTCGGTGCGGGCGTCCTGCACGCGCACCTGCGCGGCACGGGGGTCGAGCTGATGGTCAACTCGGACAACGTGCTGCGCGCGGGCCTGACCACCAAGCCGGTGGACGTGCACGCGGTGCTGTCGCTGGTCGACCCCAACCCCGGACCGGCGGCCGTGCTCGACGGCGAAGGTGACGGTCCACTGAGGACTTATCGGACGCCGGACCCGGAGTTCCGCCTGCACGCGGTGCGGCCGGGTGCGGTGCTGACCGGTGGTGGTCCCCAGCTCTTGTTGTGCACCAGAGGTTCTGTGGTCGTCGTGCGTGATGGTGGCGAGGTCGTGTTGCGCGGCGGGGAGTCGGTGTTCCTGTCGCACAGCGCGGACGCGGCCGAGGTCGCCGGTGAAGGCGAAGCGTTCTGGGCCACCACGAATCTCGGGTGAGCATCAGGGTGCGGGCGGAGATCCGCCCGCACCCTGATGTCGGCTCTTACTGGAAGTTCACGTCACTGCACAGGTAGTAGGCCTGGTCCATGTGGCTGGCCTGCCAGATCGTGAACACCACGTGGCGGCCGGTGCGGCTGCCCGCGTTCACCTGGGCCTGGTAGAGGCCGGTGGTGCCGTAGCGGCCGGTCGAGGTGACCAGCTCCAGGTCGCTCCAGCGCAGCGGCGTGGTCGCCGTGTTGACGCCCTGGCGGGTGATGTAGATGCGCAGGTAGTCCGCACCGTGCCTGGCCTGGTCCGTGATGGTCAGGGTGAACTGGCGCGGCTTGTTGGTGGTGTTCCACGCGCCGACGGTGTCGAGCGCGCGGTACCGGCCGCTCTCGGCCAGACCGCCGCTGCACAGCTGACCGTTGGGCAGGGCGCCCTGGTGGTTGCCGCCGACACCGTTGCGGTACAGGCCGTTCCAGTTCCACATCGCGTTCGGGTCGGCCTTCCAGGCCTGAGCGCACATGGGGTCGGTCTGACCCATGTTCGGGTTCAGGTGGTCGCTGCCCCAGCGCTGCCAACAGCCGTAGTTGCGCGACGGCGGATCGGTGACCGAACCGTGCGCGCTCGCGACGCCTGATGCGCCCACCAGGACCACGACACTGGCGGCGAGGACCGCCAGGACCGAGCTGAAGACGCCGACTACCGAGCGGATACCGCGTCTGAAGGTCATGTGTGTCCTCCACGTTGAGGATGCCGACTACAGGGCTGGGAGCGCTCCCAGACCTCAAGGTAGCGAACCGAGCACAATCTGTGAACCCCATCCCCGCACGAACCTTTTTCGGTTCAGAAGCCCACCGGACGGCCCAACCCCACCCACCGACCGGACCCAAGCGCACAGCTAGCGGTAGTAGCCGGCCACCGGCACGCTCGCCTCCTCGACCAACGCCGGCCCCTCCTGCGGCACGGGCGCGAATCCACCACCCGGCTTCAACGCGTTCACCTGCTCGGTCGACAACGCGAACACCACCCGCCCCAACCCCGACCGCTCGATCGCACCCACGCACATCCCACACGGCTGGCAACTCGTGAACATCGTCGTCCCCGCCGCCACCTCCGCCGAGAGCGACCGCGCCGCCCACCGCGCCAACTTCAGCTCCGGGTGCGCCGTGATGTCGTCGTCCGTCAAGCTGGTGTTGCGCTCCTCCGCCAACACCAGCCCATCCGGCCCCACCAGCAACGACCCGAACGGCGGATTCCCCGCCGCCCGCGCCTCCGCCGCCAACTCGATCGCCCTGCGCAGGTTCGCCAACCCCGCCGTGCCGCTCAAGCTCATCGGAACTCCTTCCGCACGGTGGCCAACGCCTGCCATGCGACCTCCGGGTGGACTGTCTCCTGTGGATCCCCGACGAACGGGTCCAGCACCACGGCCTCGGCCCCCGAGGCGCGCAACTCCGCCAGGTCACCCACGACCTGCGGGACCGTACCCTCACCCAACCGCCGCTCCGGCCCCGCCTCCTCCGCCGTGATGTGCAACAAGATCCGAGGAGTTAACGCGGGCAACGGTTTCCCTTCCTCCTCCGCGATGACCTCCAACCGCCCCAACGCCTCCCGATATGCCGCAGGCGTGAGGCGCAAGCTGTGCCAGGCATCCCCGAACCGAACGGTCCGCCGCAGCGCCGCGTCGGAGTGCCCGCCGACCCAGATCGGGATCCGCCCGGCCCGGTAGTCCGCCTCGTCCCGCCACGCCGCACGCACCGCCCGCAACCCCTCGTCGGTCAGCCGACCGCGTTCGGCGAATCGCACGCCCAGCGCCTCGTACTCCTGCCGCGCCCACCCGACACCGACGCCGAGCACGAACCGCCCGCCGGACAGTTCGTTGACGTTCGCCGCCATCCGCGCCACCAGCAACGGGTGCCGGTACGGCAGCACGAGCACGGTGGTGCCGAGCCGGATCCGCGACGTCACCCCGGCCAGCCACGCCAGCGCGGTGAACGGCTCGTAGAACGGCGCCGGGTACTGCTCGGCCACGTCCGGCGTCACGGCCACGTGGTCGGACACCATCAGCAGGTCGAAGCCGAGGCCCTCGACCGTCCGCGCCCAGTCCCGCAGCACGTCCGGCGAGGTGCCCGGCCCGAAGTTCGGTACATTCACGCCTATCTGCACCGCGCCAACGCTATGCGGAAAACCAGCCGTCTTGAAGAGCCTTTTCCCGGCAGTTGCCGACTCTCACCGCAAATTCCACGGTAGAATCCAGGAGTGACCGGGAACCTCGACCCGACCGACTGGGCCATCCTCGCCGAGCTGCAACGCGACGGCAGGATCGCGCTCAGCGAGCTGGGCCGCCGGGTCAACCTCAGCGCCTCCGCCACCACCGAACGCGTCCGCAGGCTGGAGTCCACCGGCGTGATCACCGGCTACCGGGCCGACGTCGACCTGGCCAAGACCGGCTACGCCGTGCTCGCCGTCGTCCGCCTGAAGTACCCCGGCAACCGGCACGAGCCGCTGCACGCGCTGCTCGCCGAACGCCCGGAGATCCTGGAGTGCCTGCGCACCACCGGTGACGACTGCTACACGCTCAAGGTCGCCGCCACCTCCATGCCGCACCTGGAACAGGTGGTCAACGAGCTGACCGGCTTCGGCAGCACGACCACGAGCATCGTCTACCGCCAGACCCTGCCGTACCGGGGTGTGTCGCCGACCTGAGTACGCCACACACCCCGGCGACACGGGTCAGTGCCGCCACGACACCGCGGGCAGGCAGGTCGTCGGGTCCGCCTCCTTGTTCCCGAACACGATCACGTACTCGGGGTTCATGTAGCACCGCTCCCGTGACATCGAGTCCAACGTGCCGAGCAGCCGGCCCTGCGCGTCGTACGCCCGGACGTCACCGGTCCCGTGCCCCTCGGGTACCCCCCAGTCCGCCGGGCGCGGGATGCGCGCCACGAACGTGCCGTTGGCGATCGTCGCCTCCGCGGTCTGCCCGCCCTGCGCGTACGTCACCCTGGCCACCTTCGACGACACCCGCCCGGCCACCATTTCGTACCCCAACCTGCCCTCGTACCCGGGCTTGCCGCCGTTGCCGCCGGACGCCGCGCTGATCCCGTCCGCGGCGAACTCGCCGGGCAGCCACTCGACCCGCAGGCCGGCCGTGAACCCCGCGTTGTAGGGCATGGTCGGGCTGTCGACCGTGCAGCTCAGCATGGCGTTCTCGGTGTAGAGCAGCGCGAACGTGCCGATCGAGTCGGTGAGGTACTGGTGCAGCACGGCCCTCCCGCCGATGCCGGTGCTGTCCACGCACCCCTGTTCGATCTCGGCGATCCGCTCCGGCGACAGGTTCGGGATGACGGGCCGTTCGGCGGTCGAGTAGGTCCTCGGCGGTGCGGTCGTCGGGTAGCCGGACCGCGAACTGGGTCCGGCCGCGGTGTCGGCGCCGCCGGGCCGCCACGGCGCGGCGACCGCGACCAGCGCGATGACGGCGGCCGTGGCGACGCCGGCCGCGATCAGGGGCGCGAACCGGACGGCACGGCGACCGCGGCCGACCTCCTGCTCCAGCCGGGCGCGGATCTGGGCCTGGCGGCGGGGCGGCACGTCCCGGGTCGGGGGGAGTGTGTGGTTCATCGGTCCTCCAGGGTGAGCGCGGGGACTGCGACGACCGGTGCCGCGCCCAGCCTGCGGGTCAGCCGGGCCTTCGCCTTGCTGACCCTCGCCCGGACGCTCACCTCGGCGATGCCGAGCACACTGGCGGCGTCGGCGTACGACACGCCGGACCACACGCACAGCGCGAGCGCTTCCCGCTCGTTGCGCGGCAGTTCCGCCACGGCGGCCAGCAGCACCGCCATCCGCCGCTGGTCGTCGACCCGTTCGGCCACCTGGTCGGCGTGGTCGGGCACCGCGGTCTCCACCGGCGCCCTGCGGAACAGCCGCAGCCGGCGCGCGACCGTGCGCCGGTCGCCGCGCACCACGTTCGTGGCCACGGCGAGCAGCCACGGCAGGGCCGAGTCGTGCTCCAGCCGCAGCCGGTCCCGCTTGCGCCAGGCGACCAGGAACGTGTTCTGCAGGTGGTCCTCTGCCGCCGCCCACGACGCGGTCAGCCGGAAGCAGTGGTTGTAGACCGCTTTGGCGTGCCGATCGAACAGCACGCCGAAGGCCGGTCCGCTCCCTGCCGCGGCCTGTGACCACAAGGTGCGGTCGTCAGGGTCATCGGTCGTCATGCCTACCAGTGCCCGCCGGTCGGGTAGGTGTTGCCTCGCGTTTCCGCCGCGAACCCCAGGACGGTCGCACCGAGAAGGGCCGCCGCCGGCAGGGCGATCTCATCGTCGAGACCACCGAGGGCAGGGGCGAGAGCGCTCTCGACCCCGGCCCGACACGCCGGCGACGGCCCCTCGGACCCGACAACGCCGCCGCCGTGCGTTGCGGGACGAACCTGTCTGGGAACGTTCCCAGGAAATCGACCGTAGCGCACCGCGCGCGACTGTGGCAAGCGCTTTCCCGCACGCCGAGGGGTGGGCCGTTCCCGCTGTTCAGAAGCGTGAACGGCCCACCGCGCCCGCATCAGGAGTGCGGGCAGGTGTCGCGGTACTCGGAGATCGCGGTGCCGCGCGGCGCCGGGCAGAGGAACTGCTCGTACCGGGTGTCGTTGTCGATGAACCGCTTGAGCCACGCGATGCTGTACTTGGCGATCGTGGTGTTGGAGCTGTTGGGCGCGTAGTGGCTGGCGCCGTTCAGCTCCAGGTAGGCCTTGTCCAGGGTCGACGGAAGGCTCGTGTAGAACGGCTCGGAGTGCGAGGTCACCGAGGCGACCGAGTCGTTCTCCGCGCCGACGATCAGGGTGGGCGTCTGCACCGAGGACCAGTTCTTGGTCGTGTGCCACGCGGTGAGCGGGACCGAGGCCTGCAGGGACGGCCGGTCCTTGGTGGCCTCCAGCGCGCCGCCACCGCCCATCGAGTGCCCCATCACGCCCAGGCGCGTGGCGTCGATGCGGCCGCGCACCGAGCTGCTGGTGGTGAGGTAGTCCAGCGCGGCCAGCAGCTGGTCGCCGCGCGAGGCCGGCTGGTCGTACCGGGAGTTGGTGTCGATGATGAAGATGACGAAGCCCTGCGAGGCCAGCCGCGGTCCGAGCCAGGACAGGCTGGACTGCGTGGCCGTGTAGCCGGGCGAGACGGCGACCGCGCCGAACGTGCCCTCGGCGGTGCTGGTCGGGTAGTAGATCGTGCCGCCGCCGAAGCCGCGCACGCTCCACGACGACACCGTCGTCTGGCTGGTCGCGAACGGCCCGCGGGTGGCCTCGATGCTCGACGTGGTCGGTGCCGGGCCCCGTTCGTAGGGGTTCTCCGCGGCCTGCGCGACCGCGCCGGAGGTGGTGAGGGCAACCGTCGCGGCGAGGATCACGGCGCGACGGGACAGGGGAGACCTCAAGGACATGGTGTTTTCCCAGCGTGGCAAGGACTTATTGGACAGTCCTGAGTGGACGGGACCTTCCGGCAGCAGTCTGGCCGTTACCTACTCTTGCGTCAAGTAGCTGTCTCGACACGCAGCGTTACATGAATCCGATTCACGCCGTGGTACGGCCGAAACCGGAACCGCTACCTGCGAGGAAGCGCTCCCACGAAGGTCTTGACCGCGGTTCGCCACATCACCAGGATCGGGCGCGACAGAGCCGTCGGACGAACGGAACCGCCGAATGCCCCGCAGACACCTGAGCGCCGCGCTGGCCGCGGTGCTCGCCGCCGGTCTCATCACCGGAGGCGCCGCCGCCTCCCCGGAACCGACCTCGCGCCAGCCGGTCATCGGCGAGCCGCGCACCGAGCACGGTTGTGCCCGGATCGAGCGGGACCTGCCCGAACTCGCCGAGTGGCCGAAGGTCGACAGCCGGGTCAAGTCCACCCCGGCCGACGAGCGGCGGATCGCGAAGATCCTCGCCGGGATGACCCTGGCCGAGAAGGTCGGCCAGATGACCCAGCCCGAGATCGGCGCGATCACCCCGGACGAGGTGCGCGAGTACGGCATCGGCTCGGTCCTCAACGGCGGCGGCTCGTGGCCGAACCGCGACAAGCACGCCGCGCCCGAGGCGTGGCTGGCCCTGGCCGACGCCTATTGGGACGCGTCCAAGGCCAGCCGCACGCAGGTGCCCGTGATCTGGGGCATCGACGCCGTGCACGGCAACAACAACGTCTACGGCGCGACGATCTTCCCGCACAACATCGGCCTCGGCGCGGCGCACGACCCGTGCCTGATCCGGGACATCGGCAAGGCGACCGCCGAGCAGATCCGCGCCACCGGCCAGGACTGGGCGTTCGCGCCGACGCTGGCCGTGCCGCTGGACGACCGGTGGGGCCGCACGTACGAGGGCTACTCCGAGGACCCGCGGATCACCCGCGCGTACGGCTACGAGGCCACCCTGGGCCTGCAGGGCAACAGCAAGCGCCGGGTCGGCGTGCTCGCCACCGCCAAGCACTTCATCGGTGACGGCGGCACGATCGGCGGCAAGGACCAGGGTGTCAACCCGGCGTCCGAAGCCGAGATGATCAACGTGCACGGCCAGGGCTACTACGGCGCGCTGGCGGCGGGCGCCCAGACCGTGATGGTGTCGTTCAACAGCTGGACCAACGAGGAGCTGGGCATCACCGAGGGCAAGCTGCACGGCAGCAAGCTCGCGGTGAACGACATCCTCAAGGGCAAGATGGGCTTCGACGGCCTCGTCGTCTCCGACTGGAACGGCATCGGCCAGGTCGCGGGCTGCACCAACTCGTCCTGCCCGCAGGCGATCAACGCCGGCATCGACGTGGTGATGGTGCCCAACGACTGGAAGGCGTTCATCGCCAACACGATCGCCCAGGTCGAGGGCGGTCAGATCCCGATGGCCCGCATCGACGACGCGGTGACCCGCATCCTGCGCGTCAAGCTCCGCTCGGGCGTGCTGGACGGCGAGAAGCCGTCGCAGCGCGACCACGCCGGTTCGGCGGACGCCCTCGACGCCCGCAAGCTGGCCCGCGAGGCGGTGCGCGAGTCGCAGGTGCTGCTCAAGAACGACAACCGGGTGCTGCCGCTCTCGCCGCGGTCGAAGGTGCTGGTCGTGGGCAAGAGCGCGGACAGCATGCCAGACCAGACCGGAGGCTGGACGCTGACCTGGCAGGGCACCGGCAACACCAACGCCGACTTCCCCCACGGCACCACCATCCTGGGCGGGCTGCGGGAAGCCCTCGGCGAAGAGAACGTGGTGTTCAGCGAGACCGGTGACGTGGACCCGGCCGGGTTCGACGCGGTGGTCGCGGTGATCGGCGAGACCCCGTACGCGGAGGGCGTCGGCGACCTCGGCAAGCGCTCGCTGGAGGCGGCCAAGCTCTACCCGAACGACCTGGCCGTGCTGGACAAGGTCAGCGGCAAGGGCGCGCCGGTCGTCACGGTGTACGTGTCCGGCCGTCCGCTGCACGTCAACAAGGAGCTGAACCGCTCGGACGCGTTCGTGGCGGCGTGGCTGCCCGGCACCGAGGGCGGTGGCGTGGCCGACCTGCTGGTGCGCGGCAAGCACACCTACCCCGGCTTCACCGGCAAGCTGTCGTTCTCGTGGCCGCGCAGCGCCTGCCAGACCCCGCTGAACGGCGACGGCGACCCGCTGTTCAAGCCGGGTTACGGCCTCAGGAGCTGGCAGACCGGCGACGTCGGCCGGCTGGACGAGACCTCGCCCGAGTTCGGCTGCTCCGGCAACGGCGGCGGCGGCACCGCGACCGAGGACCTGGAGCTGCACGTGCGCACCGACATCGCGCCGTACCGCAGCTACATCGGTTCGCCGGACAACTGGGGCGGCACGGAGCTCGGCCCGGACGGCGAGGCGGCGCACAGCTCGATCACCGTCGTGCCCGCGGACGTCAACGTGCAGGGTGACGCGATGAAGACGACGTGGACCGGCACCGGGCCGGGCCAGGTCTACCTGCAGGACCCGGCGGGCGGCAGCGACCTGCGCGGTTACCTCAACGCCAACGCGGCACTGGTGTTCGACGTGATCGTGCACCAGGCGCCCGCCGCGCGGACCGTGGTGAGCACGCACTGCCAGTACCCGTGCTTCGCCGAGGTCAACGCGACCGGCCTGTTCGGCGGCCTGCCGACCGGCGTGAAGTCGACGGTGAAGATCCCGATCTCGTGCTTCGGCAACAGCGGGCTGGACCTGGAGAACGTCAACACGCCGTTCCTGGTCTACACCGAGGGCGCGTTCCAGGCGTCGTTCGCGAACGTCCGCTGGGTGCCCAAGGCGGCGGCCGACCCGGACGCCAAGACGTGCGCCGAACTGTCGTGAGCTGAGTGGAACCGGGGGCGGGCCCAGCACGGGCCCGCCCCCTTCCTCGTTCAGTACCCGACGGTGAACCGGGTCCGCTGGTGCTTCGGCGTCTCGGCCTCGTCCAGCAGCGCCACCGCGAAGTCCTCGAGCGAGATCGTGGTGCCGACCTGGTCGTCCCCGCCGAGGCGGAACACGCCGGTCCGCGCACCCGGCTCCAGCACCGCCGGCGGGCTCAGGTAGGTCCAGTCTGCCACCCGGTCGGCCCGGCACACCGCCAACTGCTCGGCGCACGCCCGCGCGATCGGCTTCAACTCGTCCGGAAAGTCGGGTGCTTCCTCGACCGTGTGACCCCGGGGCGTCACGAGCGTGGCCGCACCGCCGACCACCAGCAGCCGCACGCCGGTCTGCGCCACCCCGGCGAGCAACGCCCGGGTGGCCTCGACCAGCTCACCCTCCCGCCCGTCGACCGGCCGGGTCGCGCTGATCACCAGGTCACGTCCCGCGCTGAGCCGCACGACGTCCGCGACGACCCGCGCGTCACCGACCTCGCCGCCCGCACCCGACCTCCGGCTGACGGCCGTGACCTCGTGGCCCCGCCGCCGAGCCTCGTCGACCACCTGGCGGCCGACGCTACCGAACGCTCCGAACACGGTGATCCACACCGCTGTCCCCCTTCTCCTCGACCTTCCGGACCGTCGTCCGCTGTGCCACCACGAGCGCGCCGAGCACGACCACCGCACCGAGCACCTGCCACGCCGTCAGCCCCTGGTCGAGCACCAGCCAGCCCACGAGCGTCGCGACGACCGGGCTGAGCAGGCCGAGGAACGTGACCTGCGTGGCGGGCAGCACCCGGATCCCGCGGAACCACAGCGCGTACGCCAGCGCACCGCCGATCACGCCCAGGTACAGGAAGCCGCCGACGTTCGCCGCGGTCAGCGCGGGCGGCGGGCCCTCGACCGCGAACGTCACCGGCAGCAGCACCACGCCACCCGCCACGAGCTGCCACCCGGTGACGGCCAGCAGCGGTGCGGGCGTGGTCCAGCGCTTGCTCAGCACGACCCCGGCCGCCATCGCGACCGCGCCGCCCAGCGCCGCCGCCACGCCGACCACGTCCAGCCGTGCGTCGGCCCGCAGCACCAGCAGCGCCACGCCGACGATGCCCGCGATCGCGGCGAGGGCCGTGCGCGTCGTCATCCGCTGCCCGAGCAGCACCACTGCCAGCCCGGCCACCACCAGCGGCTGCACGGCGCCGACCGTCGCCGCGACACCGCCCGGCAGCCGGTAGGCGGCCAGGAACAGCAGCGGCAGGAACACGCCGATGTTCAGCGTGCCCAGCACCAGCGAACGCCACCACCAGTCGCCGCGCGGCAGCTGTCGCGTGACCGCGACCAGCAACAACCCGGCCGGCAACGCCCGCAACAGCCCTGCCAGCAACGGCCGGTCCGGCGGCAGGTACTCCGTGGTCACGAAGTAGGTCGTGCCCCACACGGCGGGGGCGAACGCCGTCACCCATTTGCTTAGCACTAAGACAAAGTAGCTCACCGCTAAGGTATATCCGCCCGTACTCCGGAGTGACTTACCTCACCGCTAAGCTAGTTCGATGGCAGACCACGTCGACCTGGTGCTCGGTCAGTGGCACGCGCAGCGCCCCGACCTCGACGTCTCGCCGATGGCGGTGATCGGCAGGCTCAAGCGGCTGTCGCGGCTCGTGGACGCCGAGCTGGGCAAGACCTTCGCCGCGCACGACCTGGACCGGGCGTCGTTCGACGTCCTCGCCACCCTGCGCCGCAGCGCGCCGCCGCACCGGCTGACCCCGACCGAGCTGATGCGCGCCTCGATGGTCACCTCCGGCGCCGTCACGCAACGACTCGACCGCCTGGAGGCACGCGGTCTCGTCGTCCGCACGCCGAACGAGCGCGACGGCCGGGGCGTCGTCGTCGCCCTCACCGGCGCCGGTCACGAGCTGGTCGAGCGCGTCCTGCCCGATCACCTCGCCACGGAGAACCGCCTGCTCGGCGCGTTGTCCCAGCGGGAGCGGGAGGCGTTGGCGGGCACGTTGAAGCAACTGCTGGAGTCGCTCGGCGACCAGTGAGTCGCCGGGCTTCGCGTCTCGGCGCAAGACTTCATCGAACAAGTTTCTTCACTTACGAAACTTACCGCGCTATCGTGCGTCCCCAGCGGGCCACTCAACCGCTTAAGCGCATGAACCGCTCAACGCCGAGAGGTCGGTAGCCATGAGGAGACGTTCCCCTGCCCGACGCGTGATCACCGCACTCGCCGTCACTGCCCTGATCGGCACGATCACGACGGCCACCACCGCCGGCGCCGCTCCCGACGAGCGCCACCACCGCCCGGAGACGGTCCGGATCTCCGACCCCGACGCCACCCCGCAGACCCGCTCGCTCTTCTCCTACCTGCGCGAACAGCAGGGCAAGGGCGTGCTGTTCGGGCACCAGCAGACGACCGAGTTCGGCGTCACGTGGGACGAGTTCACCGAGACCGACGGGATCAGGTCCGACGTCGCGGCGGGCGTCGGCGACCACCCGGCCGTGTTCGGCTGGGACACCGGCCACCTCGGCTACGGCTCCTCGCCCGGCGACCCGAGCCCCGAGGAGAACTTCCAGGCCACGGTCAAGCTGATCGAGACCGCGCACAACGAGATCGGCGGCATCCACACGCTCGCGTCCCACATGGACAACTTCGTCACCGGCGGCAGCTTCTACGACACCAACGGCGACGTCGTCACCCGCATCCTGCCCGGCGGAGACCACCACGCGCGGTTCAACGCCTACCTCGACCGCGTCGCCCGCCTCGCGCACGAGGTGGACGACCGCGACGGCAACCCGATCCCGATGATCTACCGGCCGTTCCACGAGAACAGCGGCTCGTGGTTCTGGTGGGGCGCGGCGCACGCGTCACCGGCGAAGTACGTCGAGCTGTTCCGGTACACCGTCGAGTACCTGCGTGACGTCAAGGACGTGCACAACTTCCTGTACGCGTACTCGCCGGGTGGCGGCTACGGCGGCGTGGACGACGTGTACATGCGCACGTACCCGGGCGACAACTACATCGACGTGTTCGGCATCGACAGCTACGACGGCAGCAACGGCTCGCGGCAGTGGCTGGACGGGATCGTCGCCGACCTCGGCATGATCGCGCGGATCGCCGAGGAGAAGGGCAAGGTCTCGGCGTTCACCGAGTACGGCGTCAGCGGCGCGTTGAAGCCCAACGGGCAGAACGGGAACCTGAACTGGTTCACCACGATGTTCGACGCCATCAAGGCCGACCCGTGGGCCAACCGCAGCGCGTTCATGCTGACCTGGGTGAACTTCGGCACCGAGCAGTTCTTCCTGCCGTACCCGGCGACCGCGACCGAGCCCGAGCACGAGTTGCTGCCGGACCTGCGGCGACTGCACGCCGACCCGTTCGCGGTGTTCAGCTCGGAACTCGACCTGCGGAACGTGTACGGGCGCAAGGTTCGGGCGCAGGCGCAGGAGCCGTTCCTGCACGTCGTGTCGCCGCCCGACGGCGAGCGGATCACCACCCCGACCACGACCGTCCGCGTGCGGCTGCTCGACGCGCGGCACGCGGTCGTCCACTACACCGTGGGCGACGATCCGACCAGGTTCCCGTTGCGGCTGGACCGCGGCACCGGTTACTACACGGGCACGTGGGACATCGGCGCCGAGAACCTGACCAACAAGGTCACCCGGCTCAAGGTGACCGCCGTGACGGCGCGCGGGACGTTGTCCACCACCAACCGCGTGATCCTGGGCGCGAAGCCGCCGCTCGCCCCCGGCGTGGTGGACGACTTCGAGGGGCACGTGGACGACACCGCGTTGAACGCGGAGTACAGCCCGTACGGGACGAACCGGATCTCGCTGGCGGCGGAGAACGGCGGCCAGGCGCTGAAGCTCGACTACGACTTCGGCTTCCAGACCTACACCGGCGTCGGCAAGCGGATCTCGGGTGACTGGTCGGCCTACACCGGGCTGTCGTTGTGGCTGCGGCCCGACGGGTCGAACCACAAGCTGGTGCTGCAGCTCAACGCCGGCGGGGTGGCCTACGAGGCGTACCCGTCACTGGCGGGCACGTCGGCCGGCGTCGTGACCATCCCGTTCGCGGACTGGCGCCCGGCGCCGTGGGACACGGCCAACGCACACCGGCGGATCACGCCCGAGGACCTGAAGAACCTGTCCCAGTTCAACATCTTCATCAACCAGGTCGAGCACAACCCCGTCCTGACCGGCACCATCCACCTGGACGACATCCGCGCCACCTGACCCCGCGCGTGTCCTACGTCCAGAACGCGCGTGTCCTACGTTCGTGCACCCCATGTTGAACACTCAGCACAAGGCGAGCCTGTGCCGAGCGTTCAACATGGGTGTTCTGAACGTAGGACACGCGCGACGCGAACGTAGGACACGCGGGTTAGAGGGTGGTGGTCCAGGTGGTGACGGCGTGGTGGTAGGTCGGGGCGTTGGGGGCGTAGTTGATCGAGTGGCCGTAGTCCGGCAGGACGTAGGCCTGCAGCCGCGCCGCCGGCGAGAAGAACGGGGACTCCGAGGCGCGCAGGGCGTCCGCCGTGGTGCAGTCGCTGCCCAGCGGCCGGCCGCAGAAGTGGGTGTCGCCCGCGCCGGCCACCACCATCACCGGCACGTCGACCAACCGGGTGAACGGGATGACCACGTTGTGCAACGTCACCGTGTCCACCGACTCCGCCGCCGAGAACACGTCCTTCGTCGCCTCGTCCACCCCGACCGCTTCGGGCACCCGCGGGCCAGGCGCGTGGAACGCCTTGTAACGGGTGCCGGGCGCCGTGGTCAGGTAGCCGAGGTCCAGCCCGCCCCGCCGCAGCCCCGGGTCGAGCACCGCCGGGATCATGCCCGCCAGCACCGGGAGCACGGTCACCAGGTTCATCCGGTGCGTGAAACCGGTGACCAGCACGCCGTCCACGTCGCGGTACGTCCCGGCCTCGATCAACGCCATCGCGGCACCGATCGAGTGCCCGCCGACGACCACCTTCCCGAACCGCGGCCGCACCGCCCGCACGACCTGGTGCACGGCGTGCGCCTGGGTCGACGCCGTCACCAACGCGCTCAACGGCCGCGAGCTGCGCCCGGTGCCGAGCCGGTCCACGGCGAGCGTCGCGATGCCCGCCCGGTTCATCGCCTGCCGGTACGACAGGGTGCCCGGCGAGTACGAGATGTCCCAGTACGAGCTGTTGTACGTGCCGCCGGGGATCAACACCTGCACGGTGGACGCACCCGCCGGCGTGCACAGCCTGCCGTGCATGAAGTGCGGCGTGCCGAGCACCGTCACCGGCACGCGCAAGTCCTCACACGTGACCGGCGCCGCCAGAGCGGGAGCGGGGGCGGGCAGCAAGCCCGCCGCCGCGGTGAGCAGGGCGACCGCGGACGACCGCCAACGCGACCAACGCACGATTCGACAACCTCCGGTGAGTCAACGGGGCACCGCCGTCATCAGCAGACCGCTGGGGTAGGCGGCGGAGGTGAACTTGGTGCGCACGGGCTTGCCGGGCACCGGGACGAGCCGCCACCGCGACAGCACGGTGGCCAGGGTGATCACGATCTCGGTCTGCGCGAACACGTTGCCCAGGCACTGGCGGGAGCCCGCCGAGAACGGGACGTACGCGCCGCGCGGCACGGGGGAGGGAGGGGAGAGCCACCGGTCGGGGTCGAACCGGTGCGGGTCGGGGAAGGACGCCGGGTCGTGGTGCAGGGCGTGCGGACTCACGATGACCTCGGTGCCCTCGGGTAACTCCAGCCCGTCCAGGTCGACCGGCGCGACGGCGCGCCGCATCAGGATCCACACCGGGTACTTTCGCAGCACTTCGCTCACCACGGCCGCCGCGTACCTCAGTCGTGGCACGTCGGCGAACGTCACCGGGCGACCGCCCAGCACCTCGTCGACCTCCGCGACGAGCCGTTCCTCGACGTCCGGCCGCCGCGCGACCTCGTGGAACGCCCACGCCAGCGCCAGCGCCGTGGTCTCGAGGCCCGCGGTGAGCAGGGTCAGCACCTCGTCGTAGGTCTGCTGGTCGGTCATGCCGTCACCGGACTCGTCCTGCGCCAGCAGCAGCATCGACAGCAGGTCGCCGTGGTCGGGCGTGCCCTCGGCCCGCCGGTTCGCGATGACCTCCAGCACGATGGCGCGCATCCGCGCGATGGCCCGGTCGAACTCGCGGTTGCCCGGCAGCGGCAGCTTCTCCACGAACGACGGCGACAGCGCGCGCACCATGCCCTGCTTGATGACCACGAACACGGACCGCCGCACCTCGGCGATCACCCGCTGCCCCAGCTCGGTGGAGAACAGCGCCTCGCCCACGACGGTGACGGCCAGGCCCTGCATGTCGTCCTCGACCACGCGCACCTCGCCGGGCGTCCACGACGCGGCCAGCGCGGCGGCCGCGCGCGTCATCGTCCCGGCGTAGTGGGCGATCCGCTCGCGGTGGAACGCGGGCTGGACCATCCGCCGCTGCCGCAGGTGCCAGGCGCCGTCGGAAAGCACCAGGCCGTTACCCAGGTAAGGGCGGAATTTGTCGAACATCGCGCCTTTGCGGAACTTCGGGCCGTCCGTGACCAGCACTTGGTGCGCGAGTCGAGGACTGGTCACGAAATAGGTTGTCAACGGGCCGAGGTCGACCCTCACCACGTCGCCGTGATCGCGCAGTGATGACGTGAATTCGTGCCGCCTGCGCACCATCTCCACGGAGTGGCCGAGGAATGGCAGGCGGCCAGGCGCCACCGGGACACCCATGTCCGCTCCTGTCGCTGCCGAAAGGGACGGCCCACCATAGGTACCTCTTGGCGGACGCAGGTAGGCCCATTCGGGTGAGGTGACATCGCGCAGTCGGTGGAGTGAGTGGCGGTTTCCGCCCACCCGGTACCGTTGCCGGCCCCGACGTGAAGAGGAGTCCGCGATTATGACGCAGAGCGAATGGATTCCATCCGGTGTGGACATCTCCGTGCCGAGCGCGGCGCGGACCTACGACTACATGCTCGGCGGCGCGCACAACTTCGCCGTCGACCGCGCGCTCGGCGAGCGGATCGAGTCGATGATGCCGGGCCTGCGCAACGCCGCCCGCGTCAACCGGGCGTTCCTCGGCCGCGTCGTGCGGTTCATGGTGGACCAGGGCGTGCGGCAGTTCCTGGACATCGGCTCCGGCATCCCGACCGTCGGCAACGTGCACGAGGTCGCCCAGGCGGCGGCGCAGGGCTGCCGCGTGGTGTACGTCGACCGCGACCCGGTCGCCGTCGCGCACAGCGAGTTGATACTGGTCGGCAACGACGACGCGGCTGTTGTGCAAGCCGACATGCGCGAGCCCGAAGCCATCCTGGGCAGCGACGCCGCGCGGCGGTTGCTCGACTTCGATCAGCCGATCGGGCTGCTGATGCTGCTGATGTTGCACTGGGTGCCCGACGAAGCCGACCCGCACGCCCTCGTCGCCCGGTACCGCGACGTGCTCGCACCCGGCAGCTATCTGGCGATCACCCACGCGACCGGGGACAACCAGGGCGACAACCTGTCCGACGCGACCGATGCGATCAAGCAGAGCAACAGCCCCGATCAGGTGAATCTGCGTTCGCACGCCGAGATCACCCGGATGTTCGACGGATTCGAACTCGTGGCACCTGGCCTGGTCGGATGTGGCGAATGGCGACCCGCGGGTCCCGGTGACATCGCCGCCGAACCGGACATGAACATGCTGGTCTACGCCGGTGTGGGTCGAAAACCCTGAATTGCCCGACGAAAAGTCACCCTGGGTGTGTTCGGGGTTCACACGTCCGGTTGAGTGTTGGCCGGTGGGGGGTGGGTAAACTGCCGCCGATCCTCGCTATCACAACAGGGCAACGGGAATGTCGATCCCCAGTCAGAGAACAGGGGCCACCTCACCACCTGAACGTGGCCGGGAACTCCTCGCGCGGAAGTGGTCGTACCTGCTCAGCGGCGTCGTCGTGGTCGCGCTGGACCGGAACGAACTCGACCGCGAAATGCGCGACCGCCTGGACGAGCTGTGCGCGGCGGTGCATGCCGAGGAGTCTTCCGACCGACCACCGGCCCGGACCGCCGAGCGGATCGGCGGACAACTCGTCGCGCTCGGGTACGTCACCGAGGACGGCTTGCGCGTCACCCTGGACGTGCTCGGCAAAGGGCTGCTCGGGCTGGCGGAGTTCCAACCCGTGGAGCGTTATGCCCAACCGGTCGTGGCGGTGCTCGGCGCGTTGTCGTCCGGGTTCCTGGCGGCGAGCAGGCGCGCGGTCTTCGAGCAGCAGGAGTCCATGCAGCTCTCGCTGCTCAAGGCGGTCCGCGACGCCCAGTGGAACCTCAAGGGGAGCGAGGCGCGGTTCGAGGAGGTCGCCACGTCGTCGGCCAGCGGGATCCTGGTGGTCGACCTGGCCGGGCGGATCGTGCGGGCCAACGCGGCGATCGGCGACATCCTCGGCTACACCGCCGAGGAGCTGACCGGCTTCGCCCTGCTCGACCTCGCGCACCCGGCGTCGGTGCGGGCCCTCGGCGACGCGCTGCGGGCGTTGCTGCGCGGCGAGCAGGAGCGGGTCCGGCAGCCGCAACGCCTGCTGCGCCAGGACGGTGACGTCGCGCGGATCTCGCTGACGGTGTCGGTGGTGCGCGGCGCGGACGGCGAGCCGGGGCACTTCGTCGCGGTGGTCGAGGACGGCACCGAGCTGATGCTGCTGCAGGCGGAGCTGAACCGGCAGGCGCTGCACGACGTGTCGACCGGGCTGCCGAACCGGCAGTACTTCACCACCCACCTGGAGAGCGCGCTGCGGCGGGCGGACCCGGTGCGCGGGCTCAGCCTGTTCCACCTGGACATCGACGCGTTCGGCATGGTGTGCAACAGCCTCGGCCGACCCACCGGCGAACGGCTGCTGGTGCACGTCTCGCAGCGGCTGAAGGCCGTGCTGGCGCGGGAGAAGGCGATGATCGCCCGGTTCGACGGCGACGAGTTCGCCATCCTGGTCGAGAACGCCGCTGCCACGCCGGACGTCGCGACCACCGTGGCCGAGATCAACCGTGAGCTGGCCGAACCGGTGTACTTCGACGACCGCGGGCTGGCCGTGTCGGTCAGCGTCGGCGTGGTGCGCAGACCGCCGCCGGACTGGACGGCCGCGGAGGTGATGCGGGCGGCGGAGCAGGCGTTGTGGCGGGCGAAGGCGGGCGGGCGCGGTCAGTGGGCGTTGTTCCACGACCGGCAGGACGCGGACGAGCGGCGGGCCGACGCGCTCGCGGTCGCCATGCCCGGTGCCTGGGAGCACGGCGAGATAGGCGTGCGCTACGAGCCGGTGGTGCGGTTGGCCGGGCGTGCGCTGGTCGGCGTGGCGGCGAAGCTGCACTGGGACCGCGGTGACGATTCGCTGGACCACGCGGGGTGCGCCGCGTTGGCGGAGCGGACGGGCCTGATCCTGCCGCTGGGCGAGTGGCAGTTGGCCACCGCGTGCGGACAGTTGCGGTGGTGGGGTCAGCGCGCGACGTTCACCGCCGCGTTGCACGTCGGGCTGACCAGGAACCAGTCGCGGGACGGCGACCTGGTCCGGCGGGTGCGCCGGGTGCTGGGCGACACGGGGCTGCCCGCGGCGCGGTTGGTGATCGGGATGCCGGTGTCGGTGCTGGCCGAGTCCGACGCCGTGGAGAACCTGACCGTGCTGGCCGAACTGGGCGTCGGCACGTCGTTGGACGATTTCGGGCTCGGGCCGGACGACCTGGCGGTGGCCGCGGAGCTGCCGGTCAGGTCGGTGCGGGTGGCGCGCCGGCTGGTGGCGCGGCAGGCCGGGGGCGAGGCGGAGTTCCTGGCCGGGCTGGTGCCGTTGGCCCGGCGGACGGGCGTCGAGGTGCTGGTGGACGGGCTGGGGACGCGCGAGCAGGCCGAGTGGTGGCGTGCGGCGGGCGTGGTCGCGGGCACCGGCCCGTTCTTCGGGGAACCGCTGCCCGCGAGCGCGTTCCACGACCCGGTCGAGTGGTACGACTAGCCGCGATCCGAGACGGCTTGGAATCAACACTTCACAGCGCGTTTCCTTACCGTTACAGTTCTGGGAGCGCTCCCAGTCCGGTTCCGGTCAGTGTGGACCACGGAACGGGCCGACCTCCCGCAGGCGGGTCGACGTGGTCCCGCTCGCGAAGGAAGTGATGTGGATGACGGAGTACCAGTCCCGTCCGGATGCGCCCGTGAACGCCTTGCGGGCGTTGAGCATCCCGCTGTTGCGCGGTTCCCTCGGCGTGGTCTTCGTGTGGTTCGGCGCCCTCAAGGTCACCGGCACGACGCCGGTGGCCGACCTGGTCGCGCGGACGGTTCCGTGGCTCGACCCGGGGGTGTTCGTGTTCACCCTCGGCGCCATCGAGGTGGTGCTGGGGATCGCGCTGGTGGTGGGGTTCCGGCTGCGCTGGGTGTCGCTGCTGGTCGTGCTGCACCTGGCAGGCACGTTCTCCACGCTCGTGCTGCAGCCGGCCGTCGCGTTCCAAGCGGGCAACCCGCTGCTGTTGACCATGACCGGTGAGTTCGTGGTCAAGAACCTGGTCCTGATCACCGCGGGCCTTGCGGTCATGTCGGCCGACGCACCCGTGCGGCAGCGGGTGGCGCGGGCCGACGTCGCCCGGCGGTGATCGCGCGGTGCTGCGGGGTCCCGACCGACCCCGCAGCACCATCACCTCCGATCGGCCAGGTAGGCGGCCACGCCGTCGAGGTACAGGTCCAGGCCGAAGACGAACTCGGCGTCCACGTCGCTCTCGTCGTAGAGCTCGTCGTGGTCGAACACGCCCGCGTCGACGACCCTGGCCAGCGCCGGCAGCTTGCGCTGGTCGACGAGCACGCGCAACGCGTGCCCGTACGACCGCCCGAACGCCTCCGGGTTGCCCTGGAAGCCCTCCGCCAGTTCGACGCTGAACCGCAGCTGACCGTGCACGAACGTGATCAGCCCCATCACGATGGTGACCTTCTCGCCCTCCTCCAGCGGGGTGTCGGCGAGCGCGCTCAACGCGCAGTCGAACCACGCCAGGTTGCGCGGTCCGGCGGGCGGCCCGTGCAGCGGGATGCGGGAGTACCACGGGTGCTTGCGCAGGCAGTCGAGCACGCTGTGCGTCCAGAGCGTGAGCCCGGTCCGCCAGTCGCCGTCGGCGGGCAGGTCCGGCGGGTCGTCCAGTGCGGCGTCGGCCATCAGCTTGAGCAGCGAGTCCTTGCTGTCGACGTGCCGGTAGAGCGCCATGGTGGAGTTGCCGAGCTGCTGCGCCACCCTGGCCATGGACACCGCCGCGAGCCCTTCGGCGTCGGCGACCTCGATCGCCGCCTGGGTGATCTCGCCGACCGTGAGGGACGGTTTGCGGCCGCGTCGCGGTGTCTCGCGCAGGCCCCACAGCAGGGCGATTTCCGCTGGTAGGCCGTTCTCCTCGGTCATCTCCACCCTCTCGTAACCGCTGCCGGCCAGTCTAGGGCTACCGCGTTTAACTGCGTATGAGCTACGCTCTTTAGCGTACCTGATACACATAGGGGGCAGTGATGATCGTCGAGGTGACCGGCCTGCGCAAGGCGTACGGGTCGACCGCGGTGCTGGACGGGATAGACCTGGAGGTCGCCGAGGGGTCGGTCTTCGCGTTGCTCGGTCCCAACGGCGCCGGCAAGACGACCACGATCCGGATCCTGTCCACGCTGTCCCGCCCGGACGCCGGCCGGTTGCGGGTGGCCGGGTTCGACGTGGTGCGGGAACCGGCCAAGGTGCGCGGCGCGATCAGCGTCACCGGCCAGTACGCGGCCGTGGACGCCGAGCAGACCGGGCGGGAGAACCTGGTCATGATCGGCAAGCTCATGCACCTGGGCCGGCCGGGGGCCAAGGCCCGGGCCGCCGGGCTGCTGGAGCGGTTCGACCTGGTCGACGCCGCCGACCGCCGGGTCAAAACCTACTCGGGCGGCATGCGGCGGCGGCTCGACCTGGCCATGAGCCTGGTCGCCGCACCGAAGGTGATCTTCCTGGACGAGCCGACCACCGGCCTGGACCCGGCCAGCCGCACGACCATGTGGGACGCCATCCGCGACCTCGTCCGCACCGGCACCACGATCTTCCTCACCACCCAGTACCTGGAGGAGGCCGACCGCCTCGCCGACCGGATCATGGTGCTGGACAAGGGGAAGGTGGCGGCCCAGGGCACCGCGGACGACCTCAAGGCCCGCGTCGGCGGCGACCGGCTGGACCTCCGCTTCACCTCCGCCGCGGCGCTCGACGTCGCGGCCGGGCTGCTCGGCGGCTTCACCGACCACGAACGGCTCGTGCTCAGCGTCCCGTCCGACGGCACGGCCGCGCACCTGCACACCGTGCTGGACGACCTGCGCGCCGCCGCCGTCGTGCCCGCCCAGGTCTCCTCGCACCGCCCGACCCTCGACGACGTCTTCCTCGCCCTGACCGCACGTGAAGGAGTGCCGGCATGAGTCACGCCATCGCCGATTCGATGACCATGATCGGCCGCAGCATCCGGCTCGGCAGGCGCAACGTCGACACGCTGATCATGTCCATCGTCCTGCCGCTGCTGATGATGGCGCTGTTCGTGTACGTCTTCGGCGGCGCGATCAACACCGGCACCGGGTACATCAACTACGTGGTGCCAGGGATCATCCTGCTGTGCACCGGTTACGGCGCGGCGTCCACCGCGATGTCCGTGGCCGACGACATGAACAGCGGCATGGTCGACCGCCTGCGGTCCATGCCGATCCGCAGCTCCGCCGTGCTGACCGGGCACGTCACGGCCAGCATCGTGCGCAACGCCCTGTCCACCACGATCGTGGTCGGCGCGGCGGTCGCGATGGGCTTCCGCCCGTCCGCGTCACCGCTGGAGTGGCTGGCCGCGGCCGGGTTGCTGCTGCTGTACGTGCTGGCGCTGTCGTGGTTGGCAGCGGGGCTGGGCTCAGCGGCGAAGTCGGTCGAGTCGGCCAGCGCGCTGAGCTTCTTCATGCTGTTCCTGCCGTACCTGAGCAGCGCGTTCGTGCCCACCCACACCATGCCGTCGTTCCTGCGGGGCATCAGCGAGCACCAGCCGATCACGCCCGTCATCGAGACCGTGCGCGGCCTGCTCACCGGCACGCCGGTCGGCGACCAGGGCTGGATCGCACTGGCCTGGTCGGTCGGCCTGCTGATCGCGTCGTTCGTCCTGGCGGCCGCCCTCTACCGGCGGCGCGTCAACGACTGAACCCGGATACGACCGCCCCGCGCCGACGCCCGCCGGCGAACTCACCGCGAACGAGTTCGCCGGCCCACCCGGGCCGGGTAGCCGTCAGCGCCCGCCCGACGCCGCGTCGATCACCTCGTCCAGCACGTCCCGCGACCGCATCAGGTCCGTGATCAGCCGGTCGATGCGGGCGCGTTCGGCGGTGAGGTCGTCCACCAGCCGTGGCGTGGCGATCTCGGACGGGCCGCCGTCGGCGTCCCGCATGCACGGCAGCATCAGCGCGATCTTCTTGCTGCTCAGCCCGGCGGCGAAGAGTTCCTGGATGCGGATCACCCGGTCGACCGCGCTCTCGGGGTACTCGCGGTGGCCGCCGGTGGTGCGGTCGGCGGTCAACAGCCCCTGCTGCTCGTAGTACCGCAACGAACGCACGCTCACCCCGGTGCGCTCGGCCAGCTCACCGATCCGCATGTCACACCCCCGCGCCACTGAACCTGACACTGATGTCAACTTCTACCGTAGTCGCATGACGAACACAACGGTCGCCCCCAGCCTCTTCGACCCCGCCCGCCTCGGCCGGCTGCACCTGCCGAACGGCTGGTCATGGCCCCGATGACGCGCAACCGCGCCCAGTCCGACGGCGTGCCGCGACCGATCATGGCCACTTACTACGCCCAGCGCGCGTCCGCGTCCGCATCGACCGGCTGATCACCAACGGCATGCAGGAGGACGACCCCGAAGCCGTGTACCCGGCGCTGATCGCCGCCGTCGCCGACCTCGGCCTCGCCTACCTGCACGTCGTCTTCGCCGATCCCGACCAACCGCTGTTCCGCGCGCTGCGCGCCGCCTGGCCGGGCACGCTGATCGCCAACCCGGCCCTGCCCTGGCCCGGCCCGCTGCCCGCGGACGGCGGCAAGCGGCACGGCGAGCGGCTGCTGGCGGCGGGCGCGGACCTGATCTCCCTGGGCCGCGCGTTCCTGGCCAACCCCGACCTGGTCGAACGCCTGCCCGTCGACGCACCCCTCAACCCGGTGCGGGACAAGCACTTGATGTACGTGGGTGGCGAGGAGGGCTACACCGACTACCCGACACTGGCGCCGGCCTGACCAGGGGGGCGCGGGACCGGTCGGCTTGAAGTTCCTCGCCCTCAAGGCCGCGATGCGCAAAGCTGGACGGCTGAGTCGTCCGTGAACGCGGGGGTGCGCTGGTGGTTGTCCGGATCCGGGGTCGTGCCCTGCCGCACGGCGAGCACGTCGACCTCTACGCCGACGGCGACCGGTGGACCACCGATCCCGTCCCGAACGCCGAGCTGGTGGCCGAGGGCTGGCTGGTGCCCGGCCTGGTCGACGCGCACACCCACCCCGGCGCCGAGGCACCCGGCGATCCGCTCGACCACGGGCTGCTGCGCGACCACCTCCGGCAGCACGTGGACGCCGGGGTGGCGGTGATCCGCGCGCCGGGCCTGGCCGGTGAGCCGCCGCCGTGGTTCGGCACCGACCCTGACACGCCCAGGGCTCGGCACGCCGGGCCGTGGCTCGCGCAGCACGGCCAGTTCTTCGACGGCTGGGGACGTCGGGCCGACCACGCCGAGCTGCCCGCGATCGCCGCGGCGCAGGCGGCGCGCACCGGGTGGGCGAAGGTGATCGGCGACTGGCGCTCGGACGGCGAACCGGTGCCGCTGGAGGTGTTGACCGCCGTGGTGGAGGCGGTCCACGCGGTGGGCGGCCGGGTCGCCGTGCACACCCAGCAGGCCGCGGGCGGTGAGGTGGCGGTGCTGGCAGGTGCGGATTCGGTGGAGCACGGGATGCAGCTGGACGTCGATTTGCTGACGCGGATGGCCGCGCGGGGCACGGCGTTGACACCGACGTTGTCGATCACCGACCGGATGCTGCCCGAAGTGCGCCGCCGCCCGGACAGCCCCGCCAAGCGGTGGTACACCAGCGGCGCGGAGGCGCACGCGGGACTCGTCGCCGCCGCGGCCGAGGCGGGCGTCCGCGTGCTGGCGGGGACGGACTCGGTGCCGCACGGCCGGATCGTCGACGAGGTGCGCGCGCTGGCCGCCGCCGGGATGCGCCCGCACGACGCCCTCGCCGCCGCCTCCTGGGACGCCCGCGCGTACCTCGGGCTGCCGGGCCTGGAGCCGGGCGCGCCCGCCGACGCCGTCGTCTACGCCGAGGACCCGAGAGCGGACCTCGACCAGCTGGCCCACCCGGTCGCCGTGATCCTGCGTGGACGTCCCGTGCGCGTCGGCGGGAAGTGACCACCCGAACCCGCCGGCTCGAACCGCACGGCAGCCGGGTGCGCCCCTCGTCGCGCCGACCGGCACTGGCAGGATGATCGCCCGTGGTCGCGGTCGAAGTGGATGTCGGCACGGTGCGGGGGTTGGCCGACCCGAAGTCGTTCGAGCGGGGCGAGGAGTACCTGGCCGCGGGACGCGTGCGGCGGGTCGCGGTGGACGGCACGAGCGTGACGGCGACGGTCGAGGGCTCCTACGCCTACCGGGTGCGCCTGGACGTCACCCGCCGAGGGTTGAGCGGCCGTTGTTCGTGCCCGCACGGAGCCGACGGCGCATTCTGCAAGCACTGCGTCGCGACGGCGCTGGCGTGGTTGCGGCAGCACGGGTCGGTGGAGCGGGTCGACCGGCCGCGCGGCACACCGCTGTCGGACAAGCGGTTGCGCGCGTTCCTGCTGGGCCGCGACCCCGAGTGGCTGGTGGACCAGCTCCTGGCCGCCGCGAAGGTCGACCGCGTGGTGCGCGCCCGGCTCGACGTCGCCGCCGGTGCCGACCCGGCCGTCGCGTACGACGACCGTGAGCTGCGGGAGCGGCTGGAAGTGACCATCGACATCACCGACTACGTCGACTTCGACGCCGGTGACCGGTACTTCCACCACGTCGGGCGTGCGCTGGACGAGGTGGCCCGGCTGGCCGACAGCGGGTTCGCCGACGCGGCGACCTCGCTGGCGGAGTACGCGAAGGAACTGCTGGAGGACGCGACGGACCGCGTGGAGGACTCGGTGGGGTTGGAGGAGGAGATCGCCCGCGCCGAGGAGATCCACCGCGCCGCCGCACGGCTCTCGAGTCGCTGACGGGCCCGCCCGGAGCCGCGCGGCCCCGGGCGGGCGAGTGGTCAGGCCGGGTGGATCGAGGTCTCGGTGATGCTGGTCCAGTCGTTGCCGGTGTTGCCGTAGCCCACGACGCGCACGTAGCGGGTCGACGTGTCGGGGATGTCGTAGGTCTCCGGCTGGAGCGTGGTGCCGCTGCTGGAGCCGGAGAACCGGGTGGTCCAACTGCTGCCGTCGGACGACGTCTGGATGCGGAAGTCGTGCCGCCGGGTGTCACCCTTGTGCCACGCCAACCCCACCGCGCCCACCGTCCGGGCGGAACCGAGGTCGTACCGGATCCACACCCCGTCGCCCTCGTCCGACCAGCGGGTGGACAGGTCGCGGTCCAGCGTGTTGGCCGGGACGTTCCCGTCGTCACCGCTCGCCGTGACCGCCGTGACGGGCAACGGGGAACCGGGCGGCTGGGGCTGCGGCTGCGGCGCGCTGTCGCCCAACGTCACCGAGTGGATGATCGTCTCGCCGTAGTTGCTCGCGCTGCACGGGCTGGAGTTGCCGCAGTTGGCCTGCGTGTACGCGCCGGCCTTGAAGTACCCGGTGCTGAAGCTCTTGCTCAGCGTCGCCGCGAGGGTGCCGTTGTAGTACGCGTTGATCTTGCCGCCGGAGACGACGAACTTCACCTGGAACCGCGTGTTCAGCCGGAAGTCGTCGGTCACCAGCTTGTAGCGCGCGTCATCGCCGTTGGTGACGTAGAGGTTGCGCCCCTCCACCCGGAACACGGACACGTCGTCGTCCCCGCCGTGGATCTGCCCGACCACCAGGTGCGGCTTGTCGTTCGGCAACCGCGTCACGGTCTGGTCGATGGTCATCGTGTGCGTCCCGGAGTTGGACGACCAAGCCGCGTTGGCCGTCCCGTTCATCTCCCGCAACTCCGAACGGGGGTAGTTCGACCCACTGGTCGTGACCCCGTTCACCGCCGCCCGGAACCGCACCCCGTCACAGGCGTCGTTGGCCACGAACCACGGGTCCACCCGGTAAGTCGCCAACGACGGCTGCTTCACCTCATCCGGATCCTCCTCGCCACCGATCGGCAACTGGATCTTCCAACTCCGCAGGTCCAACACCTGAGCGGGGTAATCGCACGCCGCCGCGACCGCCGCGGTCGGACCCGCGACCACCACACCGGCCACCACTGACCCAGCGGCTAGAGCCGCAAGAACTCGTCCCATGCCGCCATCGTGCTGACCTCAGGCCCGCCCGAACGCGCGCTGTCGCCTTCCTGCCACCACGACACCCGCCCTAGGCGGCGCCCTGCTTCTCCAGCCACGTCAAGATCGCGCGGTTGGTCTCTTCCGGCTTTTCCTGCTGGATCCAGTGACCGCAGTCCAGGGTGACCACTTCGACCTCGGGCACGAACGCCGACAGGTTCTCCGATTTCCGGACCACGTCCCGCTCGCCGTAGATCATGAGGGCGGGCTGGTGGATGATCGGGTCCACGTCCGCCAACAAGTGCCAGTTGCGGTCGACGTTGCGGTACCAGTTGATACCGGCCGTGAACCCCGAGGTTTCGAAAGCGGAGACGAAAACGGCCAGTTCGTCGTCGCTCATCAGGGGTTCACCGCGCGGTGCTTCCGCTCTGGCGAGGTTGATCAACGCCATGCCCGGCTGGGGCTGCGCGGGGGGCTCGTTCTTCCGGTAGATGTTGCGCAGGAACCGGAAGGTGTTGTCCTCGAACACGGCGTCGGCGACGCCCGGCTGCCGGTTGAAGTGGACGAAGTAGTTGTCGCTGCCGAGCGCGTCCTCGATGAACTCGACCCACGGCTTGTCCCCGCGATCGAGGTAGGGCACGCTCAGGTTGATCACCTTGTTCACCCGGTCCGGGTGCAACAAGGTCAATCCCCAGACGACCATCGCACCCCAGTCGTGGCCGACGAAGGTGGCGTCTTCGTAGCCGTAGTGATCGAGCAGCGCGACGAGATCACCCGACAGGTGTTCGATGTCGTAGTCGGTCACCTCGGTCGGCCGGGACGAGTTCCCGTAACCCCGCTGGTTCGGCGCGATGACGTGGTACCCCGCGGCGACCAGTGCGGGCACCTGGTGACGCCAGGAAAAGGCGTGCTCCGGCCAGCCGTGGCAGAGCACGATCGGGTTCCCGACGTTGTGCCGGCCCGCTTCGAAGACTTCGAGCTGCACCCCGTTGACGGGAACGAGGGCGGGTTCGGGGAAGTCGGTCGGATCGACCATCACATTTTCTCCTTGCCTTTTCAAGTGTCGCCACCACCGTAGGAAGAACCGCGGACAAGATCGGTCCTCAATGGCGGTGAACCTGGAGAAAACGCGAAGAAATCCGGTCGAGCCCTGCCGCACCGGAACCCGGACAAACGAAGAGGGCGAGCCGCTCAGCGACTCGCCCACCTGTGGAGTGCCCCCGGCGGGAGCACCAAAGGATGGGAAAAGGGCTGACCAGCGGTTTCAGGGCGGGTGCTTGGTTGTGCAGGCCAGTTTCGTCTTGTAGGGGGTCAGGTGATGCTCGCGTCCGGTGGCGCGCTGTTGCGGTCTTGGTGGTGCCACAGCAGTACGTCGCGGATGACCGCCGCCTGTTGCCTGCCAAGGCGCTCAGCTTCGGCGCCGTCAACGAGGTTGATCTCGAAGTTGAGGTCCGTGGCCTTGTGTTGCTGGCGGCGGCTCCGCTGCGTGGAGTTGGGCGTTGTGGTCACGCTGCGACCTGGGCATCAGCGTGTCTCAAAGCTTGGCGGTCCACCCGGTCCATGCCGCCCCACACGCTGACCTCGCGGTTCGCGGCGCAGTACCGGGTGATCGTCGATGTCCTGTTGGCAGAGCAGGACACGAGCCTGACCGGGTTGTCCTTCGACGAGGTGGCTGCCGGGGTTCGCGCTCGCCTCGCCGCGCAGGTGCCGGCCGAGGTGGTCGACCGCTTGCTGGCTCCCGAGGTCCTGCACCTCGACGCGCGGTTGGAGCGGTTGGTGCAGTGGCGGGTTCTGACCCGCTGGCAGGAACCCGCACGCTCTGGGGAGGACTTCCTGCGTCGGCGTGACCGGTACCAGCTCACCCCGAGAGCAGCCGGTCTGCACGTCTTCTGGTCGTCGGTCGACGACACCGAGGAGGCTGCGGGTGATCTCACGTTGGCGCCGCGTGCCATCCACGAACGGCTGATCGCCTTCGCGGAGTCGATTCGCCAGGCGGTGTACACCGTCGCGGCGACGGAGTTCCAGCAGGTCGGCGCCATGCACCAGGCGATGGCCACTGCGGCTCGCGGGTGGCAGCGCACGTTGGCACACGCCATGTCGGGTGGCCCGGACCAAGCCAAGCAGGACTTGTTGTGGCAGACGCTGCGTTCCTACATCGGCATGTGGGGTGAGCAGGTCGATGTCCACACACCGCGGATCGCGGAGCTGGTGGTCGAGCTGGACCCGCTGTTGACCCCTGACGTGTGGCGGGCGTGCGTTCGCGCCGCGTTGGACACCGATGCGGACGACGAGGTGGTGGCCTCCCAGGCACGCCGCTGGGAGCACACCTGGGAGGCGCTTGGTTCCTGGTTCGGCGGTGCCGACAGCCAGGCCCGGAGGCTGCGGCGCCAGCTGCGTGACCTGGTCGCTCCGTGGGCGCGCAACATGAACCTCCTGTTGGACACCGGTGGCGCGGTCACTCGCCGCGCTGAACTCCTGGCCTTGGCCGTCGCGGTCGAACGCGCTCCCGACGACGAGAGCGCCTGGCGAATCTGGGACACCGCAGTCGGAGCGTTCTCCGCACGCCACCTGCTGCTGGCGCCGGACTCCGCCGACGACAGCGACTTGAGCTGGACCACCGCACCGCCCGCACCGGTCACAGCCCGCTTCCGCGAACAAGGCGCTCGCGCCGCGGTCGGCAGGCGGACGAAAATCCCGGACTACTCGACCGGCAAGAGTGCCGCCCGACGGGCCAGGCTCGCCGCCCAAGCCGCCCGCAGCGGCGCGGAGGCGACGCTGCGCCAACGTTCCGGAACGCACCTGGCCGGCTGGGGCGAGATCACCGACGCCGAACTGAACCTGCTGTTGGAGTTCGTCGGCGTCGTGCGGCGGACGCGGTCGGAGAGCGCGGTGACCGGAGACGGTCGGTGGCGGATCACGCTACGTCGGCCACCGCAGGCGCACGACACCACGAGCCTGCGTGCCGACAGTGGCAGCATGACGACCTTGAACTGGTACTTCGGGATGGAGCCCGCGTGAACCACCAGGCTGCTGGCCGGCAACGGGCGTTCACCGCCCTGCTCCGCTCGCCGGTGCTCGACCGGCGCACCCACCCCGAGATATGGCCGCTGGTGCGGGTACACCGCGCGACGTTGGGCGAGTGGTTCACCCAGCGGCTCGGGTATCGACTGGTGGTGACCGATTCCGCAGCCCGGTTGTTCCGGCTTCCTGTTGACGGTGCCGTCGTCGCGCCCCGACGGTTCAAGCCGCCGACCCGGCGGGTGCTCGTGCTGGCCATCCTGGCCGCGGCTGCGGCCGAGGACGCCGAGGACATCACCACCACCCAGGATCTGTCCGACCGGGTCCGGGTGCTCTCCACGCACGAGGACGTCGAGCTCGCACACTACGACCCCGACCGGTTCGCCGAGCGCACACTGTTCGTCAAAGCTGTCCACCTGCTGGTGTCCGTGGGGGCGCTGCGGCCGACCGCTAGTGACGACGAGGATCAGCGCGAGGGGTGGGCGCACCGCCGTGACGCGATCGGCGGTGCTTACGAAGTCCGCCGTGAGTTGCTGCTGCGACTGGTCGACCCTGCTTCGTTGCGCGCCGCGCTCACCGGAGGACACGATGCAGGAGCGCCCCACGAGGCAGCGGCGCGGATCGGCTTGATGCGCAAGCTGGTCGAACTGCCCGTGGTCCTGCACGAGGACCTTACCGACGCAGAGCGGTTTTACCTGACAGGTCAGCGGCACCGCGTCCTGACCTGGTGCGCTGAGATGACCGGCTGGGTGGTCGAGCAACGCGCGGAAGGGATTGCGCTCATTGCCGCCGATGAGGCGGACACGGATCTGCCGTTCCCGAGGCTGCGTGCCGCCGACTTCGCCGCCTTGATGGTTCTTGACGAGCTGGTGAGGACGTACGGTGCAGATTCGGTCGTCACAGCCGACGAGCTGGGTGCAGCGGCCACCGCGGTCCGGGAGCGGCACTCCAAGGCGATGACCAATGACTTGCGCGTGGGCAACGCCGTGGAATCCACGGCACGGGATCTGCTGGGTGCGCTGGACCTGTTACGTCCGACCGGAGCACCGGACAGATGGTGGTTGACGGCCGCAGCGGCACGCTACCGCGACCCGCGGGTTGTGGCCGTGAACGCGAGGCTTGACGAGGAGGGTGAAGGTTGACCCGACCGGGACCTGACCGCGAGCGGTGGCTGGCGGCAGCGATGACGGGTGGCCTCCCGGAGCCGGGTCTCCACCGCTGGCAGCCCTTGCGCGTGGGCATCATCAACCTGTGGGAGTACGACCAGGCGGAGTTCTGGTTCGCCGACGGCCGTCTGGTGCTGCGCGGCGGCAACGGAGCAGGCAAGACGAAAGTGCTCGAACTGACGACCTTGATGCTGCTGCGCGGGGAGATCGGCGCTTCTGTGCTCGATCCGTTCGGATCCCAGCACCGCACGATGCGCTTCAACTTGTTGCCCACGGGTGAGGATGATGACCCCCCGTCCGCCTTCGGACGCCGGTCTGGGTTATGCCTGGGCCGAGTTCGGCAGGCTCGACGACGACGGCACGGCGCGGTTCTTCGTCTGCGGGCTGGGTGTCAGTGCCCGTCGCGGTAGCGGCACCTCCGCGGTGACCACGTGGCACCTGATCACCCACCTGCGTCCAGGACGCGACCTCAAGCTGTCCACGGCCGACCGGCCGCTCGACCATAAAGAGCTCAAGAAGGTCCCCGGCGTCACGGTGCCCGACAGCGCCGCGCGATATCGCACCAGGGTAGCCTCCGAACTGTTCGGACTGGGCTCCGACGCCTACGACAACCTGACCGAGCTGCTCAAGCAACTGCGCAAGCCCAAGCTGGGAGAACGGCTCAACCCCACCAGTCTCGCAGAGACGCTGCGTGCCGCCCTTCCACCGCTCGCGACCGCGGAGATCACCCAGCTCGCCGACGGGTGGGACAACCTGGAGAAGCTGCGAACGGCCGTGGACCAAACCCGCAGTGCGGCCGTGCGGCTGGCGGCGTTCGTGCGCACGGGTTGGACCCCCTGGGCGCGCACCGTCGTGCGCCACCGCGCCGACGCGCTGACCGCGGCGACCACTGAGTTGGACCGCACCACCAAAGACCGCCGAGCTGCGGAAACCGCGTTGACCACTGCCCGAGGTGAAGCCGACAAGCTGGACAAGGACATCAGCCGGGCGCGAACGCACCGGGGCGACCTCGGCACGGAGTTGCGCGAGTTGCTGGACAGCCAGGCGTTCCAGGATGCCGTGAGCGCGGCGAGCCGCGTCGAAGGGCTTCGTGAACAGCTCGATGCCCTGACCGGGCAACTCGTGGGAGTCGAAGACCGCCACGCAGTGGCGGCTGAGGACATGGTGGAAGTCGCCGAGTCGGAGGCAAACGCCGCCTCCGCCGCCGAGCAGGCCGAAGCGGATGTGGTTCGAGCGTCCGAACGCGTCCAGGCCGCCGGGCGCCCCGCCGGACTGCACCAGTCGGCTGCTCGGCACCTGCCCGCTCGTGACGTGCCCGCGTTGCGCGCCGACCTCTTGGTCCGCCGGGAGCGCTTCACCCGGTTGCAGCGACTGCGTGCGGAGTTCGACCGGGCCGAGTCGAACGCGGCGCGTTCGGCCGACCTGCTGGCCGACCGGGAGTCGGACCTCAACGAGGCTACCGAACAGCGGGAACTGGCGCGTGACGGCGTCGAGACCGCAGTGGACACCCTGCGCAGGCAGCCCCAGGAGTGGAACGCGAGCGTCGTCCTCGCCCAGGCTGACGAACGAACCGTCGAGTCCTGGTGTGATCTGGTGGCGGAGCTGACCGCCGTTGACCCGGCGGGCGCTCCGGCCGAACAGCGCGGTATCTCCCCCGCCGCAGCGGTCGCACGGCACGTCGAGGGGGTTCGCGACACGCTGAGATCGCGGCGCGCGGCACTGGTCCACGAGCACGGTGCTCTCGTGGCGGAACACGAGCAGGTCACAGCGGAACTGGCCGGGGTGCTCGATCAGACGGAGCGCCCACCAACCCCTCCGGGCTCGTGGCGCCGTCGCGATCGGCCGGAGCCCGACAGCAGGCTGGGTGCGCCGTTCTGGCGGTGTGTGCAGCCCGTCGACGAGTTGTCGATGGACAAGGTCGACCTGCTGGAGGCGACTCTGGCCGCCGCGGGCGTGCTCGACGCCTGGCTGAGCGCTGACGGCGAGCTGATCACCCTGGAGGGCGGGGAACAAGCGGACACGGTGGTGCGCGCGGGGGGATCCCGAGTTGACGTGAGCCTGACGCAGATCTTGGAACCTACTCCGGTCGGCGGTGTCACGCAGACCGCCATCCACGCCGTGCTGACCTCGATCGGCTGGCACGACTCCCGCCCCGACGGCGATGCGGCTGGAACCTGGTTGGCGGCGGACGGCACGTGGCGGTGTGCCGCCCTGTCCGGACGCGCCGAGGTCGCCCGACCCGCCTCCTACCTGGGAGCCACTGCCCGCGAGTCCGCAAGGCAGCGGGAGGTCGACCGGCTGCGGACTCGACTGGCAGCGCTCGAGCAATCGACCAGCGCGATAGAAGCCAGGATCGGGGAACTCGACGACGACCTGCGCCGCCTCGCCGAGGAGTCAGGGAGGCTTCCTGGGGAGCGTGTGGTCACCGACGCGGTCACCACCATGCGGGAGAGGGAACGGCAGGCAGCCGACAGCGAACGCAAGGCGGTTTCGGCCAGGAACACCCACCGTGCGAGCGAATCCGCCAGGGACACCGCCTGGGCGGACTTCTCCGCGTATGCGGGCGAGCACGCCTTCCCGCTGGCCGATCTGGCACTCCACGACGTGGCTTTGCGGGACTACCACCAGGCCGTGGACGAAATGGCCCGCCGAAAGGAACTGCTCGATCTGCGCACTGCGACTCTCACACGCGCGCGAACCGACCTGGCCGGCGCTCAGCGCAGGCTCGCCGGCGTCGATGCCGAACTGCACGACCTGCGTGCGCGGAAGCGGAAAGCGGAGGTCCGCCTGCGCACCGCGGAAGAGGCACTCACCAGCGATGTCCACGCGCAGTTGAACCGCCGCGCCGAGCTTGACCGTCTGGTGGAGCAGGTCGACCGGGAACTCGAGGAACTCGGGAAACGGCTCGCGGGCGCGCTGGTCACGGTCACCCGAGCCGAAGAAACTCTCGACCGGCACGAGGAACGCCGCCAGAGTGCGGAACGCAGGCGGGATGCCGCGCTGTCGGTGTGGTGGGAGGTGTACGACGCGGGCCTCGCGCAGCCCCTCGGGCTGGAGGAACCGGAACGCCGAAGCGTGGAGTCCGCGCGCGAGTCGACCCGCGCCGCACGCCGGGAACTACCGGACCCAGGCGACGAGGACCGCGCCTGGCGGCTCTGCTACAGCAAGCTCGAAGCACTGCGACAGGACATGCTGCCCGATCGCGACGCCCGCGTGCAGGAGCCGGAACAGGACGGCGCGATCCAGCGTCCGGTGCGCTGTCGTGGCGTTTCAACGCGCGAACTTATGCTGAGGAGTGCGGCCTGAGCGGTCACCACGACGCCCCCGATGATCTTGCGGCTGCCGTCGCCGGATTACGGGTCGTCTACGACATCGCACGTTCCCCGGTGCACGAGGAGCGGGTGCTCGCCCTGCTGCTGTCAGACCTCGCGGCCGGAGCAAGCCGTGAGGGCCGGTAGGACAGCGACCTGGTCACTCGGTCGACACTGATAACGCAACAGTCCCACCTCGTAGTGGATCCCTCCTGTGGAAGGGAACCGACCCTGCCCAGACGGAGTTGGTGCGCTGTCACCCAAGATCAACCTTCAGAATAGCGCTCTAGGAACCACGCTCGTCATGGATTCCTTCTGGCGGCACGGGCACGCTCGATCACCTTCTCCGGACTGAGCGGCGCGGCGGGGTGGTGCGTCAGGCACAGCGGTGTAGTGATCTTGTGGAAGCCGGATGCCTCACCCGAGATGTAGAATTGCGCGCGTGCCAAGTGGGAGATGTCTTTGACCGGCGTCCCCTTCGCTCGGGCGAGGTCGTTGACCGCCTCGATCTGGACGTTGCTGTTCAGGCGGCCGTAGAACTGGGTCTTTGCGTTCCCCACCACCTGGTTGTGCAAGCCCTTCGGTGCCTGGGTGGCGAAAAGCAGGCCGAGGCCGTACTTGCGAGCCTGGGAGGCCAACACGATCGTGCTGTGGGTGCTGGCGGTTTTCGATCCCGACCCGGCGAAGGACTGGGCCTCGTCCATTACGTACAGGGCGCCGAGGGGGCGGTCGCCCGCCGGGTTGCGTTTGATCCAGGCGAACAGTTCCATCTGCAACTGGTTGACGAAGTTGCGCCGCTGCTCCTCCGCGCGGAGGCCGACGAAACTGATCACCGACACCCTCGCCCGCTTGCCCCGGGACGGAGTGATGAGAACTCCTGGGTCGACCGGTTCACCGGTGCCCGCCAGCAGCGGGTCGTTCACCATCGCCGCCTTGAGGGCCTCGGCTAGATCGGCGCCGATGCGGCGACTGTCGTTGAGGATGCTGGCGTCGTTCGGTAGATCGGACAGAAGCGCGATCAAGCCGGGCAAACCACTCGCACCGCTCGTCGCGTAATAGGTGATCGCCTGACGCAGCACAGCTCGGCGGATGTTCGCGCGCTCCGTGGTGCCCGCGATCCGCAGTTGCGCCGCCAACGTCCCCGCCGCCATCTCGACGGCGACCTCGAACTCGTCGGGGTCGCCGAGGACCTCGGTGAAGTCCGGCAGCGGCCGCAGCGTGAGCTGCCTCCCGGCACTCCAGCCGGGTGTCCAGATCACGACGTCGGTCTCGTCCAGATAGCGTCGTGCCAGGTCGGCGTCGCAGGCGGCCCACGCCGAGGGAGGATCCGGCCAAGCATCGCCGAGCCGCGCAAGGTCGTTGTTGGGGTCCAGCACGATCGCCGACACCCCGCGCAGGGCGCACTCCTCCACGATGCGGCGCAGCAGCACGGTCTTGCCGGAGCCCGAACCGGCGAACACCGCGGCGTGCTGACGCAGCTCGGCCAGCTCAACGGTCACCGCCCGGCCGCCCGCCGCGGTCCCGAGCGGCACCGTGTTCGATAGCGGTGCGCTTCGGTCACCGCCACCACTCTCGACGACGGTGGGCAACACGCTCGACAACAGCTTGGAGCTGCTCGCTGGCTTGCGATCGACCAGCCATGCGAGGAACTCCGTGCTTCCGTCCAGATCTGCGACAGCGCCCAGAACGTCCGCAGATCGTCGTCGGAAATCACGCACCGCGTGCCACCGGCCGCCTCGAACGCCTTAACCTCCGCGGACGTGGTCGGCCCCGGGGACCAGTCGCCGTTGCGGATGATGACCAGGTGGTTGCTGCCGCCCACCTCGAGCCCTGCTGCGGACTTGGCCTTGCGCAGGCGGCTGAGCACGGCGTTGTGATGCGGTGCTGAGATCATCCGGAACGCCCACTGTTCGGTGAGGTCGGACGCCTCGTCCACCGTGTGGATCAGCTGGACGTGCAGGTCACTCCCGTCGGGACCGCGTTCCCATTCCATGCGGTGCCCGCCCAGCTCGGTGACCCACGAACGCAGAGCGGCGGACAGAACCGCGCGGCCCTCGTGGTCCTCGGCGGCCGGGTCGAGCAGCGACTCGACGTCCGCGGCCGACCGAAGCGCCTCGAACTCCTCGTTCAGCTCGTCGAACCGGCCCGGCTCGACCGCCAGGTCCACCGCCGCGTGGTCCCGGTCCGCAGCGCGTGCGTCGTCATCGGCAAAGGTCTTCAGTTCGCTGATCTCGCCTGCCCGCAGGCTCGCGTCGATGTGAGCGCTGAGCCGTTTCCACAGCTCGCGCGGTGTCTGCGGTTCCCAGCCTGTCTCGAAGGCTTCGGCGGCGACCGGCCAAGTCGGGTGCTGCGGGTCGAAGCCCATCGCCTGGTAGGCGACGGACAGGCGCCGTTCAACCAGAGCACGCCCGACTTCGCCGTCGGCGATGCGGTTGAGGATGAGCGACTCGCGGAACCGGTCGCCCACCGTGTCGGATGCCGCGGCGCCGATACGCGACCAGGTGCTGGGCAGGCACATCAGTACGGTCACCGTGCGCCGGGTGATCTCGCGCAACCGCATTAGCCCGTCGGCGATCCTCGCGACCAGGAGGTCCTCGGCTGAACCGGAGTCGCTGCGGTGCCGTCGAGACTGGGCGATCAGGGTGTCGAGCTGGTCCACGCCGATCACCACCGGCCCGGTCAGCGCCAGCAGTCGGGTGATGTCCTGGACCCGGGTCATGGCGGGTTTGGGAGTCGCCCTGATGCCCCAGGGCGCCCGCTCATCGGACTTGACCTCGTCGACCTCGGTCAGGTGGCATTCACCGACGTAGCTTGTTCCGGGGTCGTGCCGCGCGTACAGCACCATCGCCCGCGCGGTGTCGGAACACTCGATCGCGACCTGCCGGTCGAGCGTGCGCAGGCCCGCGAGGAACGTGTCGAGATCCTCCCGCGTCACCGACGACCCGTCGACGATGCGGCCGGCCACATCCGGGTTGACGCGACCGCGCTCGCAGGCACGCCTGAGGAACCGGCTCAGCTGGGTGGTCCCGTCGTCGGAGTCGCGGGAGAGCCCGCGCCGTAGCGACTCGGCGGTGTTCTCCCAGAACGCGTCGCCCGCAGTGAGGTCGTCGAGGAAGAATCAGCCGCCCCGCTCGTGCGCCCGCTGCCGAACTAGGCCCAGCAGGTGCGTCTTCCTCACCCCTTTCTGCCCCTGCAGGACCAGGCCGATCGGGCTGGGACCGATGCTGCCGCGCGCGTCGGCGACGGCGTTGTCGATGGCCGCGACCGCCTCGGCGTGCAGGGCGTCGACGTGCCACGCGGAGTCCTGCCAGACGTCGTCGGGGGTGTTGGCCCAGTTGATCCGCAGCGAGGCCAGAGCCGCACGCCGGTCGGTCATGACGTCTCGATGGAGATCAGGTGGTTGTCCTCACCACCGACTCGGATCGCGGCGGCGTGGTCAGCCTCGGTGAGCGCTTTCCGATCTGATTTCCTCTCCACGCGCAACGTCCTGGTCGTGCTGGACAACGCGCGGTCCACCGACCAGATCGTTCCGCTGCTCCCCACAGGCTCGTCAAGCAGGCTGATCGTGACCAGCCGCCACCACCTCGCCGCGTTGGACGAAGCGATTCGTGTGCCGCTCAGGATGCTCGACGACTCCGACGGGGTCGCCCTGTTCCGCGCAATCTGCGGTGAGCGTCCCTCGGTCGACGACACCGCCGTGGTGCGACTGGTGCAGCAGTGTGGCGGGCTCCCGCTGGCGATCCGGATCGCGGCGTCCAGGTTCGCTACCGGATCGTGGACCGCGACCCGGTTCGCCGCGCTCGTCAACCGCCGCATCGGTCTCCTGACCGCGCTGGACGATGGCGAACGCAGCGTCACGGGCGTGCTCGACCTGTCCTACAGCACTCTCCCGCCCGCGGAGCGCAAGCTCTTGGGCCTGCTCACCATCCATCCCTACGGAACCATCGCGGAATGGTCCATCGAGGCCTGGCTCGACTTGGGTGGTGAACCCGTGGAGGAAGTCCTCGACCGGCTGCACGACGCCAATCTGATCACCCGCGACGAGCACGGTGACATCAGGCTGCACGACCTGGTTCGAGCGTTCACCGTGCGCCGCGCAGTCTCCGACGTGTGCGACCAGGACCGCCAGGCCGCGACGTCGCGGCTCATCGACCTCGCGTTGGGTGCAGCGGCGGCCGCCGATCGCCTGATCGAACCACACCGTTACCTCCCGCGCACACCGCCTCCTCCTGCGCGGCTCCCGTTCCAGGACGCGGACACGGCGAGGAGATGGTTGCGTGCATCGTGGCCCATGCTGACCGGCGTGGTCGAGCTGGCGTCCGGTGACGCACGGTCCTGGCAGCTCGTGCTCGTCCTGCGGGGGTTCTTCTTCGCCGACCGCCTCTTCGAGCCATGGGTGACCACCCACCGCACCGCCCTCGCCACCGCGGATGCCTTGGGCGATCAGGTCGCCCAAGCGATGATCCTGAACAGCCTCGGTATGGCGCACGTGGAAACGGGTGATCTGGCGGCGGCCGCCGAGGCGCACCGACGTGCCCAGATCATCCACGCGGAGACCGGAGACCGGCGCGGGCAGATCGACGCGCGATCCAGCCTCGCCTGGGTGCGGCTGTACGAGGGTCGCGCTGAGGATGCGATCGCCGACCTCGACGCCGCGCTCGACTACTACCGGTCTACCGGCCTGACGCGCAACACCTTGATCGCCCTGCGTGGACTGGCGTTCGCCTCTGCGGCGATGGGCAAGCACGACGTTGCCGCCGAGTACGCCCGCGAGGCGGTAGCCCGGGCACGGCAACCGCTGGAGGCCACCATGGGGACCAACTGCCTGGCCTGGGTCGACTTCCACGCAGGCCGTCTCGACGACGCCTGCCGCCACTACAGCGAAGCCGTCGCACTCGCAGTGCAGGCGGATAGCCGCTACGAGATGACCCGCGCCCTCCTCGGTCTGGGCAACGTCGAGTCCCGCCAGGGCCGCCCGTCCCGTGCCGCAGACCTGTGGCGGCACGCGGAAGCCCAGTCGGTCTGGGTCAACCCCGCCACGGTCGTCGAGGTCACCGCCTACCACGACCTCGACCGCGGAAGCCGGAGGTGACCGCGGTGGAAACCTACGCACCAACCCCGGAGTCGACTCGGACGGCGAACCTCTACCGCCTGCGCCCGGGCGTCGCGTTCGCCGACTGCTGGGCTCGCCCGAAGAACAGCGCCGACGACACCTACGTCGCGACACCTGTCGCTGCGCTCGGCGACGAGGCACTGCTCGTGGCGGGCAGCCCGGAGCCCACCAGGCTCGCATGGGTGGCACTGATCGAGGGTCTGACCGGCACATCGCTCGACTTCCGGGGCGGCCAATCCTCGGTGATCCTGTTCGTCCGCGTCGGTCAGCAGGCCTTCGCCCTCACGTTCGGCGGCGGCTGGCGCATGCTGCGCTCAGGTGCCGTCGACCACGACTTCGGGCTGAACCTGGCCCTGCGGGTGCTCGACTCGGGTGCTGTCCGGACCATCAGCCGGACTCACTTCGGCAGCAAAGCGCGCGTTGACCGGAACACCGTTCCCGGCGGCACTTCGCTCTGGTCGTTCGGCATCCGCGAGCACGCCGAACTGGTGGGTCAGATCGCAGGCAGGATCAGGTCGACGGAGTCCCTGCGGATCAGCCAGGTCCGCAAGTCGGAGCGTCGCATCACGATCGACTGCACCAAACGCGTTCGGCTGCCCATACCGTCGGACCGGGCGAACCTCATCGACGACCTCCGTGAGATCAGCCGCCTGGCACCGTGTGCCGCTACATCCGCGAGGCGGTCGAACTCTTGGCCGTACCGGCACTCGGACTGGCCGACGCGGCGCGATTCACCGCGGACTCCGTGCTGGCAGTCAACCGCTCCCACGCCCGCGCCCTCGGCGAACGAGCGGTATCGATCCTCAAGACCCGACGACTACCGCGCAGACTCCGCTGCTCCACCACCCGCATCACCAACCCGACCGGAGCCGTCCTTGCACTTCATCTCGCTGCAGGATGAGGCTGAAAGGTCTCCATCACTCCTGTGATGGAGATCGAAGTCGGACCAACAACACCTTCAGCCCCACCGGCCAGACGACCAGGGACGTGACTGGCATCTCAAGGGACGGGGTCATCCGCTGCGGATGACCCCGTCCCCCATCGTTGTAAAGCCCCATCAAACGGGCAGCGCGGGCGCCATACCCCATAGGAGACCATCGCGAAAAGGCGTGACCTGAGGGTTCAGCTTCCCCAGTCCACGCTGCCGCCCAGGAGGAACAGGACCGACCTGCAGAGAAGCTTGATCAATTAAGTGCCCCCGGCAGGATTCGAACCTGCGCTCCCGCCTCCGGAGGGCGGTGCTCTATCCCCTGAGCTACGGGGGCCGCAGCTACGGGTGGAAGCTTAGCGTACGGCCGGGGGGTGGTTTCACCCCCTACCCTCTTCGGGGTGGAAGGTGGGCGCAGCTGGGTGGTTCGGAGCGGTGACCTGGGGATTTCGGTGGTGGAGGGAGGCGTGGCGGGCGGGGTGCCGGTGGTGTTGGTGCACGGGTACCCGGACACGTCGGAAGTGTGGGCCGGGGTGGCGGAGAGGTTGGGGCGGCGGTTCCGGGTGGTTCGGTACGACGTGCGAGGGGCTGGGCGGTCGGGAGAGCCCGGTGGGGTGGAGGGGTATCGGGTCGAGCGGTTGGTCGAGGACTTGGTGGCGGTGGTGGGGGAGGTCGGGCAGCCGGTTCACCTCGTGGGGCACGACTGGGGGTCGGTGCAGGGGTGGGCGGCGGTGGTGGCTCGGCCCGAGTTGTTCCGGTCGTTCACCAGTGTTTCCGGGCCCGATTTGGGGCAGTTGGGCGATTGGGTGAGGCGCAATCGCTTGCGGCCGGTGAAGGTGGCCGGTGTGCTGGGGCGGTCGTGGTACATCGCCGGGTTCATGGTGCCCGGTGTGGCCGAAGTGCTGTGGCGGGTGCCGGTCGTCCGGAAGTGGTTGCGGGCGGGGCGGCGGGAGTTGGTCAACGGGTTGGGGCTGTACCGCGCCAACGTGGGGCGCGGGCGCGTTCCGGCGGTGGTGTCGGTGCCCGTTCACCAGATCGAGTTGACCGAGGACCCGTTCGTGGTGAGAGAGCACCTCGAAGCCGCGGAACCCTGGGTGGAGCGGCTGACGAGGAGCAGCGTCCACGCGGGGCACTGGGCGCCGCGGACGCATCCGGAGCAGGTGGCGCGGCACATCGAGGACGCGATCGCCGACCGGTGACACCTCGGCGCGGTGTGGCGCCCCCGACACTCGAGTTGCACTCATGCGCATGTGACTATACGTTCCGCTCATGGGTCACGGACACGGCCACGGCGTGTCGTCGGGGAGCGCCAGGCACCTCGGCCGGCTGTGGGTCGCCTTCGGCATCGGTGCGGCCTTCATGGCGCTGGAGTTCGTCGTCGGCCTCGCCACCGGCTCGCTGGCCCTGATCTCCGACGCCGCCCACATGCTCACCGACGTCCTGGGCATCGGCATGGCGCTGGCCGCGATCATGCTGGCCCGCCGCGCCAGAACGGGTGGCAGCCGCACGTTCGGCCTCTACCGCGCCGAAGTGCTGGCCGCGCTCGCCAACGCCGTGCTGCTGTTCGGCGTGGCCGGCTACGTCGTGTACGAGGCGGTCGGGCGGTTCGGCAACCCGCCGGAGGTGCCCGGTCTGCCGGTGGTGCTGGCCGCGAGCGCGGGCCTGGTGGCCAACGTCGTCGCGTTCTTCCTGCTCCGGGACGGCGCGAAGGACAGCATCAACGTTCGCGGCGCCTATTTGGAGGTCCTCGCGGACCTGATCGGGTCGGTCGGCGTGCTCATCAGCGGCGCCGTCACGCTGATCTTCGGCTGGCGCTACGCCGACCCCGTCATGGGTGTCGCGATCGGCCTGTTCGTCCTCCCGCGCACGTACAAGCTGGCCGCGAACGCCCTGCGCATCCTCTTCCAGCACGCCCCCGAACGCCTGGACGTCGCCGAGATGAAGGCCGACCTGGGCCGCCTGCCCGGCGTGGCCGAGACGCACGACCTGCACGTCTGGACGCTGACGTCGGGCATGGAGGTCGCCTCGGCGCACCTCACCACCCGCGACCGGGTCGACCCGGCCGAGGTGCTGCGCGCGGCACAGGTGCTGCTGGCCGAGCGGTACCACATCGAGCACGCCACGCTGCAGGTCGAACCAGGAGATTCCGCGCAGAGGTGCCGCGAAATCTCCTGGTGACCACCACCTACAGCGACGCGCACTGCCCCGTCTTCGGCCCGTCGGCCGAGTTCACCCAACCGTTGTTCACCGGTTCAGGCGAACTTCCGGTGCACGACAGCGGTCCGGCCACGGTGTTGCCCGCGACGAGCGTGCCGCCCTTGTTGTCGACCAGCCGCACGGGCCCGCCCGCGGTCACCCGTTCCAGCGACAACTCGCCGGACGTCCCGCTGATGTCCACCGGCCCGCCGACCGACGTCTCCACCAGCACGACCGCCGCGGCACCGGTCGCCCGCACGGGGCCGTCCACCGTCCCGCCGAACACGTACAGCGACGCGCCCGCCGCCACCGTCACCGGACCGGTCACCGAAGCGCCGTCCACGCACGTCACGCCCGACTCCACGCGCAGCGGACCGGCGTGCTCACCGGTCACCGTGGCCGAGCACGTCACGAACGGCTTGGCCAGCAGCTCGAACTCGGCCACCGTCGCCGAGCCCGGGAACTCCAGCCGGTAGTGCTGGTAGTGACCCGGTCGGGCGATCTTGAACGCCCGCGTCTGCTGCCGCCACGGGAACGCCTCACCGGACCGCTCGTCCACGACCGCCCAGGTCTTCCCGTCGTAGGAACCCTTCAGCACCCACGACGACGGGTCGCCCGAGTCCTTGCCCGAGGTGAGCGTGTAGAACGTGGCGCTCTCCTTCTTCGACGGCAGGTCCACCTGCAACCACGACAGCGCACCGGACGTCTGCGAGGTGTTGTCCACCACCGCCGCCGGCGCACCGCTCACCGTCCCGAGCAGCGTCACGTCCCGCAACGGCGTGGGAGCCGAGGTACCCGTGGTCAACGACGGCGGCGCGGCGTCCGGACCGGTGGCCCACCGGGACGGCGACGACCCCATGTCGAAGTCCAGCACACCGCCGTTCGCGATCTCCGCGTGCGGCAGGTACGCCTTGTCCCACTTCTTGCCGTTGACCGTCAACGACTGCACGTAGATGTTCTGCGCCGAGTTGGCCGGTGCGTTGATGACGAGCGTGCGCCCGTTGTCGAGGTGCACGGTCATCTTCTTGAACAGCGGCGACCCGATCGCGTAGGACGAGTTGCCCATCTGCAGCGGGTAGAAGCCCATGGCGCTGAACAGCCACCACGCCGACTGCTCGCCGTTGTCCTCGTCACCGGGGTAGCCCTGGCCGATCTCGCTGCCCAGGTAGAGCCGGGACAGGATCTCGCGCACCTTCTCCTGCGTCTTCCACGGCTGACCGGCGTAGTCGTACATGTACGTGATGTGGTGCGACACCTGGTTGGAGTGCCCGAGCTGTCCCATCCGCACGTCGCGCGCCTCGGTCATCTCGTGGATCACGCCGCCGTACGAGCCGGGGAACTTCGCGGTCTCCGGCGTGGCGAAGAACTCGTCCAGCTTCTTCGCCAGCCCGTCGCGCCCGCCGTAGAGGTTGGCCAGGCCCTGCCCGTCGTGCGGCACGGAGAACGCCATGTTCCAGCCGTCGGTCTCGGTGTAGTCGTGGCCCCACTCGCGCGGGTCGTACTCCTCGGTCGGCACGCGCCACGTGCCGTCCGGGTTGCGGCCCTGGAAGAAGCCCGTCGACGGGTCGAACATGTGGATGTAGTTCTGCGCGCGGTTGGCGAAGTACTCGTGCGCCGCCTGGTACTGCGCGTCACCGGTCCGCTCGTGCAGCGCCTTCGCCATGTTCGCGATGCCGTAGTCGTTGACGTAGCCCTCGATCGCCCACGACATGCCCTCGCCGGTGGCGGTGGAGGTGTAGCCGGTGAAGATCGAGGTGTCCAGGCCCTTGCGGCCGACGCCCGCGTTCGGCGGCGCGACCGTCGCGTTCTTCACCGCGGCCTCGTAGGCGGCCGGGGCGTCGGGCAGCGGCACGCCCTTCACGAACGCGTCCGCGAACGCCACGTCGGAGCTGGTGCCGGTCATCAGGTTCGCGTAACCGGGCGAGGACCAGCGCGAGATCCACCCGCCGTCCCGGTACTGCTGCACGAACCCGTCGGCCAGCTCGGCCGCCCGGCCCGGCGTCAGCAGGCTGTACGCGGGCCACGTGGTCCGGTAGGTGTCCCAGAACCCGTTGTTGACGTAGATCTTGCCGTCCACGACCTTCGCGCCGGTCCGCGTGGGCGTGGCCGGCCCGGCGGCCTGCACGGGCGACGCGTACTGGTACTTCGGCGCGTCGGCGGTGCCGGTGTTCTCGAAGCCGGAGTTCGGGTAGAGGTAGAGCCGGTAGAGGTTGGAGTACAGCGTGGTCAGCTGGTCCTCCGACGCGCCCTCGACCTCGACCATGCGCAGCACGCGGTCCCACGCGTCCCGCGCCCGGTCGCGCACCGAGTCGAACGTGTCCGAGCTGGACACCTCCAGCTCCAGGTTCCTTCGAGCCTGGTCCACGCCCAGCAACGAGGTGGCGATCTTCATCGTCACGGTCTTGTCGCCGGAGGTGTCGAACTGGAAGAACCCGGCCACGTCGTCCCGGCCCGCACCGGTCAGCCGACCGCTGGAGACGACCGGCTTGTCCACGACGCCGTACACGAACAGCCGCGTGGCACCGGTCGACAGGCCGCTCTTGACGTCCGAGAAGCCCGTCACCACACCGGACGCCGGGTCCAGCGTCAGCCCGCCGCTGTTGTTGACGTTGTCGAACACCAGGTTCGACGTGCCGTCCACGAACGTGAAACGGAACACCGCGGCGTGGTCGGTAGGCGCGATCTCCGTGCGCATCCCGTTCTCGAACTCCACGCCGTAGTAGTGCGCCTTGGCGGTCTCGTTCTCGTGCCTGAACGGCAGCGCGCGCGCCGCCCGGTCGGCGGTGGGCGTGCCGGTGGACGGCATCACCTGGAACGTCTGCCGGTCACCCATCCACGGGCTGGGCTCGTGGCTCGCGGTGAACGCCTGCAACGTCGGCAGGTTGTCCCGGTTGTTGGTCTTCGCGTACTCGTAGAGCCAGCTGGTCGAGCCCGCGTTGGTCATGGGCGACCAGAAGTTGAAGCCGTGCGGCACCGCGGTGGCCGGGATGTTGTTGCCCCGCGAGAACGAGCCGCTGGAGTTCGTGCCGCGGGTGGTCAGCACCCAGTCCGACGGGCGCGGCCGGTCGACCACGACCGGGGCGGACTTCACCGCGATGTCGTCGACCCAGCCGTTGAACCCGGCCGGTCCCTTCGGGTTGTCGTACGCCACCAGGATCCGCTTGACCGTCTTGCCGGCGGCGACCTGGCCGATCACCGACGCGACCCGGTTCCACTGGTTGGTGTAGAGCGACTTGGCCGCGCCCTGGCCGCGCGGTGACAGCTCGAACCCGTGCTGGTCGCGCGCGCCGAGGTCGCTGAGGTACGTGCCGTCGGCGAACGCGAGGTCCAGCGACACGTACGTGGCCGGGTAGTTGAGGTCGTCCGTGGTGAACGACGGGAAGATCAGGTACGACAGCTCGGTGGTCGCGGTGACCGGGATGTCGACCTCGTAGACCTTGTTGTACGAGTAGCCGCGCCCCTCGGCGACGTGCGTCCCCTGGTACCGCAACGCCTTCACGCCGGTGAACCCGGCGCCCGCCTTCGCGTTGTACCCGCCGTTGGCGCCCTTGCCCACGGTCGTGCGCATGTTCTTCGCCGGCGGGGTGGTGGAGCCGTCGGAGAACTGCACCTCGGCGAGCTGGATGAGGTTCACGCCGCCCGCGGTGGCCGAGATGTCGAGCTGGTAGTGCTTGAACGCCTCGGTGTTGGCGATGTCGTAGGTCTTGGTCTGGAACCGCTCGGTGAACGCCTCACCGGTGCGGGCGTCCAGCGGGGTCCACGTGGTGCCGTCGTTCGAGCCGCGCAGCGTCCAGTCCTTCGGATCGCGCTCGGGCGCGTCGTTGGCCGACGACATCGCGTAGCGCTTGACCGCGACCGGTTCGGCGAAGGTGAACCGCGCCCAGCCGGTCGGCGTGAAGGTGAGCCACTTGGACGACACGTTGCCGTCGACCAGGTTCTCCTTCACCTCGCCCGCGCTCGTGTGCTCGGAGTTGGCCGCCACGTCGACCACGCGGTCGGTGACGTTGCCCGGGATACCGGTGGAGTCCGAGCCGTTGACGCCCGATGTCTTGGGCGTGCCGTCCGGGCCGGTCTCCACGGTGCTGGCCCAGGTCGGCTGCGGCTGCCCGTCCTCGAACGACGTGGCGAAGAGCGTCTCGCTCACGGTTGGCTCCCCCGGTGCGGCGGTCGCGGAAGGCCAGCCTCCCACGCTCCCCACCGCCAGTGCGATGGTCGAGACGACCACCAGCGATCTTCTGCCGCGTTTGTGCCCCATTGCACGCCTTTCGCCCGAACCGACCGCGATCCTTAGCGAAGCAAAGGGCGTACCTGACATCGTTGTCAAGAGTGGTCGCGCAACTTGTCCGCAAGCCTGTCCGGATGCTGCTCCGCCCGATCTACACTCACTCACCGTGACGGCCCGGACCACGCCCCCGGTGGGCACCCCCGCGGGGATGCGCGTGCTCAACCAGCGCGCGGTGCTCGACCGGCTGCGGGTGGGCGGTCCGGCGACCAGGCCGCAGATCGCCAAGGACACCGGCCTGTCCAAGCCGACCGTGGGCCAGGCGCTGCTCGACCTGGAGCAGCACGGCCTGGTCCGCACCACCGGCCGCACGTCAGCCGGTCCGGGCCGGTCGGCGGTGGTCTACGAGCCGAACCCGGCGGCGGGGCACGTGCTGGGCGTGGACATCGGCAGGCAGCGGATCCGGGTCGCGGTGGCGGACCTGTCCGGGTCGGTGATCGCGCGGGTGGACGAGCGCAACCGGTGCCGCTCGGCGACGGCGCTGGTCCGCACGGTGGGCGAGCTGGCCGAGCGCACGGTGTCCGACGCCGGCCTGTCGCCCGCCGACCTGGTGGTGAAGGTGGTCGGCACGCCCGGCGTGCCCGACCCGCGCGACCGGACGTTGCACCACGCGCCGAACCTACCGGGCTGGGAACGGCCCGGCCTGCTGGACGACCTGGAAGCCGAGCTGGGCCCGGACCTGGTGGTGGAGAACGACGCCAACCTGGCGGCCGTCGGCGAGCACGCGCACGGGGCGGCCCGGGACGCCGACGTGTTCGTGTGCGTCACCGTCGGCACCGGGATCGGCATGGGGATCGTGGTGGACGGCCGGTTGTTCCGCGGCGCGCACGGTGCCGCGGGCGAGGTCGGCTACCTGCCCTTCCCCGGTCAGTCCGAAGAGGACGGACGGCAGCGCGGCCAGGTCGAGGCGGCCGCGGCGGCGGAGTCCGTGGTGGCGCTGGCGAAGCAGCGCGGGTTGTCGGCGCGCTCGGCGCGCGAGGTGTTCGCCGCGGCGAGGGCCGGTGACGAGCGGGCGCTGCTCGCGGTGCGCGACGAGGCCGAGCGGCTGGCGTTCGTGGTGGCGTCGGTGGTGGCGGTGGTCGACCCGGAGCTGGTGGTGCTCGGCGGCGGCATCGGCAGCAACACCGACCTGCTGCGGGAACCGCTGGAGGCCGCGTTGCGCCGGATGACGCCGCTCGTGCCGCGGATCGTGGCGGGCGGGCTGGGTGACGGCGCGGTGCTCAGCGGCGCGATCGAGATCGGGTTGCGGTCAGCACGGGAACTGGTGTTCGACCGCCGAGGTGCGGTCACTCCCTGAGAGTAGTCGAGTGGCTCTCACCTGGTGATTCACTCGAAAGTCGCAAGTCTCAACTCACCAGTAATGACGTAGCGTCACTCGTTACCTCCTCCTGGAGGGTGTTGTTCCTTCCGTTGTTAGAAGGGGAGTCGAAAGGGGAGTACGGGGGACGTGGTCCCCTTTCGACCGTGCCACGGGGCAGGTGCCGCGCCCGCAAACACCTGCCCCGTGTACAACGGCGCGCCCCGTGTACAACGGCGCCTACGGCGTCTTCCGGTGCACGTCCCGCGCGGTGGACGCCCGGTGGGTCGAGTCCGCGATCCACGGCCCCGGGCTGGACGGGTCGAGCACGCCCTCTTCGAGCCAGGTGAACCGACCGTCCAGGACCTGCCGCGCCAGCGCCGCGTCCGAGTCGTCCGAGTTGCGCCACAACCGGTCGAACAGCTCGTCGACCCGCACCCTGGCCTGCGCCGCGAACGCGTCCGCCAGCGCCACCGCCCGGTCGCCGTCCGCCACCGCCTTCACGCACGCCGCGCTGATCGCGAACAGCTCCGCGCCGATGTCCACGATCCGCGCCAGGAACCGCTGCTTGAGCTCCATCCGCCCCTGCCAGCGCGACATCGCGTAGAACGTCTGCCTGGCCAGCTTGCGGCTCGCCCGCTCGACGAACCGCAGGTGCCCGGCCAGCGGCCCGAACTCGGCGTAGGCGCGCGGGACCTGGCCCTTGCCGACCACCAGCGTCGGCAGCCACTTCGCGTAGAACCCGCCCGCCCTGGCCAGCGCCTGCGCCTTGCGCTTGGCGTCGGCCTCCGGGTCGATGATGTCCCCGGCGACGGCGAGGTGCGCGTCCACCGCCTCCCGCGCGATCAGCAGGTGCATGATCTCGGTCGAACCCTCGAAGATCCGGTTGATGCGCAGGTCGCGCAGCACCTGCTCGGCGGGCACGCCCCGTTCGCCGCGGGCCGCCAGGGACGCCGCCGTCTCGTAGCCGCGACCGCCGCGCAGCTGCACCAGCTCGTCGGCGACCAGCCAGGCCATCTCCGAGCCGTACAGCTTCGCCAGCGCGGCCTCGATGCGGATGTCGTGCCCGCCCGCGTCGGCCAGCTCGCTGGACAGGTCGAGCACGGCCTCCAGCGCGTAGGCCGTGGCCGCGATGTAGGCGACCTTGCCCGCGATGGCCTCGTGCTTGCCGATCGGCAGGCCCCACTGCACGCGTTCCGACGACCACTCGCGGGCGATCTTCAGGCACCACTTCGCCGCGCCCGCGCACAGGGCGGGCAGCGACAGCCGGCCGGTGTTGAGCGTGGTGAGCGCGATCTTGAGCCCCATGCCCTCCTTGCCGATCAGGTTGGCCCTGGGCACGTGGACCTGGTGGAACCGGGTGACGCCGTTCTCCAGGCCGCGCAGGCCCATGAACTCGTTGCGGTTCTCCACCGTGATGCCGGGCGAGTCGCCCTCGACCACGAACGCGCTGATGCCCTTGCCGGGCACCTGGGCCATCACCACGAGCAGGTCGGCCACCACGCCGTTCGTCGTCCACAGCTTCACGCCGTCGAGCACCCAGCCGTCGTCGGTGGGCGTGGCGGTGGTGCCCAGGCGGGCCGGGTCGCTGCCCACGTCCGGCTCGGTGAGCAGGAACGCGCTGATCGCGCCGGTCGCGCAGCGGGGCAGGTACTCGCGCTTCTGCTCGTCGGTGCCGAACATCGCCAGCGGCTGCGGCACGCCGATCGACTGGTGCGCGGAGAGCATCGCGCCCAGTGCCGGGCTGACCGAGCCGACCATCATCAGCGCCCGGTTGTAGTAGACCTGGGACAGGCCCAGGCCGCCGTACTCCTCCTTGATCTTCATGCCGAACGCGCCGAGCTGCTTGAGGCCGGTCAGCACGTGGTCGGGGATGCGGGCATCCCGCTCGATGACCGCGCCGTCCACGGAGTGCTCGCAGAACTCGCGCAGGGCGGCGAGGAACGTCTCGCCGCGCTCCCGGTCCTCGGCCGAGCCGCCGGGGTGCGGGTGGATCAGGTCGAGGCGGAAGTGGCCGAGGAAGAGCTCACGGCCGAAGCTGGGGTGGCGCCACCGGGTCTCGCGGGCCTGTTCGGCGACCTTGCGTGCGGTGCGCTCGTCGACGTGCCGGTCGGGATCCACTGCGGTCATCGCTGACCTCCGTGTTGGATTGCCGCTCCGCAGACGGCGGGCTCGGTCGCCTGGAAGACGATCGACGCGACCTCGCGGACGGGGTCTCCCACGTTACTACCGGCGGGTAGCGCCGACCGGGTGACAGGAAACCGCAGGAGGCGCGCGTATCCGGCCGGGACAGCGGGTGCCCCGAGTCGGTCACCGCGCGAGTGGCTGTGCTCCGCGTTCGGCGATGAGCCGCTGCATCAACTCGCTCTCGCTGCTCTGCGACTTGAGCATGCTTTCCGCGAGGGTGCGCACGGCGTGCTGGCCGGCGTGGTCGACCGCGTACTGCACCATGGCGGTGCCGCCCTGGTGGTGCCGGAGCATCAGCTGCAGGAAGTAGACGTCGAACTCGACGCCGGACAGCGAGCGCAGCCTGGCCAGCTCCTCGGAGGACGCCATGCCCGGCATCGGGTTGCCGGAGGGCGTCGCCGCCCCGGTCGCGTCGTGCCCGTGGGCCCCGTCCTCGGTCATCCACGCCATGTGCCGCCCGGCCATGGGCTGCTCGGGCTGCCCCCACAGCATGAGCCAGCCCTTCATGCGGCCCACCTGCTCCAGTTGCGTGCTGGAGACGTCGAACGCGAACGACCGGATCTTGTCGTCGGCCGATCGGTCACGGGCGATGTTGGCCATCTGCACCGCTTGGAGGTGGTGCATGGCCATGTCCTGGGAGAACCCGACGTCAACGGAGTCCGCGCCGGGTGCGGCGGGTGAGGAGTCCGAGCCGGGGATCTTGATCAACAAGCCGACCGCCGCGCCGAGCAGCAGGATCGCGAGCACGGCCGTGGTCGAGACCACCGCCCAGGCGAGGTTGCTCCGCCTGGGCGTGGTCCCGGATGGATCGGTCACGTGCTCAGCTGCCCGCCGACGGCGCGGTGGAGGAGGGCGCGGCGGAGTTGCGCGCGCTCTCGGCCTCGTCGCCCATCGGCTCGGCGTCCGCACCGGGCGCCTCGGCCACGAACGGCGCCGGGTTGTCCACGAAGGCGGCGTTGTCGCAGGGCGACCCCACCTCGGGGTAGGTGTACTGGTTGCGCCGCAGCGACTGGATGAACTGGTCGATGCGCTCGTCGTCGGCGCTCTCCAGCTTCAGCTGGTGGCCCCACGTCTGCAGCGCGATCGGCTTGTCCAGGCCGGGGTAGGGCGACATCATCGAGAACGGCTGGCCGTCGACCCTGCTCTTGAGCTTGTCCAAGGCCTCGCCGGTCACCTGGTCGGGGTTGTACGCCAGCCAGAACGCGCCGTGCTCCATCGCGTGGACCATGTTCTCGGTGCGCACGGCGGTGGGGTAGACCACGCCGTTGCAGTCCGCCCACTGGTTGTCGTGCGGCCCGCCGAACGGCGGCGAGAAGTCGTAGGCGACCCGCCTCGGCGCGTCCACGTGCTTGCCGGGCTTGTACTCGCGCTTGGTCACGCCCGGGATCTGGTCCGAGGGGTCCTTGTTCTCCTCGGACGGGTTCCACTTGGCGAGTGCGGCCTCTTTCGCGTTCTGGTCCGCGATCTGGGAGTACGCGTAACCGAACACGGTGCCGGCCAGTGCCAGCACGGCCACCACCGCGAGGATGGTGCCCCAGGGCTTCGGCTTCTTGGCCACCACCGAGGAGCGCGCCGCCGCAACGCTGGAGCGCGCGGCCTTCGTCTTCTTGCCGCTGGTCATGTCCGCCTCAGTCTCGTCATACGCCCATGCCGCGGGCCAGTGTAGGGATACGGTGTCTGATCACCGTCAACTGCCCGTCACGCGGGGTGGTCGTCAACAGTTGCCATTCCCACTTCGCGGGACGCCCATCCCGGTCGAGACCAGCGGGAACGCTTCCCTAGACTTGCCGGGTGACTCCCGCTGCGCTCGCTGAACTGGTCCGTGCGACGGCCGTGGACGTGCTGTCCACCCGCGGCCTCGATACCGCCGCCCTGCCCACAGCGGTCACGATCGAACGTCCCCGCAACCCCGAGCACGGCGACTACGCCACGAACCTGGCCCTGCAGACCGCCAAGAAGGTCGGCGTGACGTCCCGCGACCTGGCCGGCTGGCTCGCCGACGCGCTGACCGGCACCGATGCCATCTCCTCGGTCGAGGTCGCCGGTCCGGGCTTCTTGAACCTGCGGCTCGCCGCGGACGCCCAGGGCGCCATCGTGCGCGACGTGCTGAAGGCCGGCGAGGCCTACGGCCGCGGCGACCAGCTCGCCGGTACCCGGATCAACCTGGAGTTCGTCTCGGCGAACCCGACCGGCCCGATCCACTTGGGCGGCACCCGCTGGGCCGCGGTCGGCGACGCGCTCGGCCGGATCCTGACCGCCAACGGCGGTGAAGTCACCCGCGAGTACTACTTCAACGACGCGGGCGCGCAGATCGACCGGTTCGTCCGGTCCCTGATCGCCGCCGCGAAGGGCGAGCCCGCGCCGGAGGACGGCTACGCGGGCGGTTACATCAGCGACATCGCCGCCGAGGTGCTGCGGCAGGAGCCCAGCGCGTTGACCGCCGAGGACTCGCACGAGGTGTTCCGCCGCATCGGCGTCGGCCTCATGTTCGAGGAGATCAAGAAGGACCTGCACGACTTCGGCACGGACTTCGACGTCTTCTTCCACGAGGACTCGCTGCACAAGTCGGGCGCGGTCACCAAGGCCGTCGAGCAGCTCAAGGGCTCCGACGCGCTGTACTTCGAGAACGGCGCGTGGTGGCTGCGGTCCACCGAGTTCGGTGACGATAAGGACCGCGTGGTCATCAAGAGCGACGGTGACCCCGCGTACATCGCCGGTGACATCGCGTACCTGGTGGACAAGCGGTCGCGCGGCTTCGACCTGTGCATCTACATGCTCGGCGCGGACCACCACGGCTACATCGGCAGGCTCAAGGCCGCCGCGTCCGCGCTGGGCGACGACCCGGCGTCGGTCGAGGTGCTGATCGGCCAGATGGTGAACCTGGTCAGCGAGGGCAAGCCGGTGCGGATGAGCAAGCGCGCGGGCACCGTGATCACCATGCAGGACCTGGTGGACGCGGTCGGCGTGGACGCCGCCCGGTACGCCATGAGCCGGTCGTCGGTCGACTCCTCCCTGGACATCGACCTGGACCTGCTGCGCAAGCGCAGCAACGACAACCCGGTGTTCTACGTGCAGTACGCGCACGCCCGGCTGTCGTCGGTACTGCGCAACGCCGCCGACCTGGGCGTCACGCCCGGTGACGCGGTCGAGGAGCTCACGCACGACCGCGAGGGCGACCTGGTCCGCACCGTCGGCGAGTTCCCGCGCGTCGTCGCCACCGCCGGTGAGCTGCGCGAACCGCACCGCGTGGCGCGGTACCTGGAGGAGCTGGCCGGCACCTACCACCGGTTCTACGAGGCCTGTCGGGTGTTGCCGAGGGGCGACGAGGAGACCGCCGAGCTGCACCGGGCCCGGTTGAGCCTGTGCGCGGCGACGCGCCAGGTGTTCGCCAACGGCCTCGCGCTGCTGGGCGTGACCGCGCCGGAGCGTATGTGATGCGCGCGCACCCGGCCGGTCCCCGGCACGCCGACGTCCTCATCCCCTCCAACACGGCGGGCAACCGACCGTCCTCCGCGGAGCAGCTCGACGCGCTGCACCCGCAGGTCTGGCCGCGCACCGCCGAACGCGGCGACGACGGCACGGTGCGCCTGGCCGGTGTCGACGTGCGGCAGCTCGCCCAGGACCACGGCACCCCGCTGTTCGTGATGGACGAGGCCGACTTCCGCGCCCGCTGCCGCGAGCACGCCGAGGCGTTCGGCGACCCGACCCGCGTGCACTACGCGTCCAAGGCGTTCCTGTCCGTCGCGGTGGCCCGGTGGGTCGCCGAGGAGGGCCTGAGCATCGACGTGGCCAGCGGCGGCGAGCTGGCCGTGGCGCTGCGCGCGGAGTTCCCGCCGGAGCGGATCGCGCTGCACGGCAACAACAAGTCCGTCGCCGAGCTGACCGCCGCGGTCGAGGCGGGTGTCGGCGCGGTCGTGCTCGACTCGTTCTACGAGATCGCCCGGCTCGACCAGGTCGCCCGCGAACGCGGCCGGGTGCAGCCGGTGATGATCCGGGTCACGGTCGGCGTCGAGGCGCACACGCACGAGTTCATCGCCACCGCGCACGAGGACCAGAAGTTCGGCTTCTCGCTGTCCTCCGGTGACGCGGCCGAGGCCGCCCGCCGGGTGCTGAAGTCCGACGGGCTGCGGCTGATCGGCCTGCACAGCCACATCGGCTCGCAGATCTTCGACGCCAGCGGTTTCGAGGTCGCCGCGCGCCGGGTCATCGGGCTGCTCGCCGAGCTGCGCGACGAGCACGGCGCCGACATCCTCGACCACGTCACGACCGTCGACCTGGGCGGTGGCCTGGGCATCGCCTACACCCCGGACGACGACCCGCCGCCGCCCGCCGAGCTGGCCAGGCAGCTGCACAACATCGTGGCCAAGGAGTGCGAGCACGCCGAGCTGCCCGCGCCGAAGATCGCGGTCGAGCCGGGCCGCGCCATCGTCGGCCCCGGCACGGTGACGCTGTACGAGGTGGGCACCATCAAGGACGTCCAGCTCGACGCGGGCGTGGTCCGCCGGTACGTCAGCGTCGACGGCGGCATGAGTGACAACATCCGCACCGCCCTCTACGACGCCGTCTACGACTGCAAGCTGGTCTCGCGCGCCGCGGGCGAGGACGCCCAGCCCGTGCTGTGCCGCGTCGTGGGCAAGCACTGCGAGTCCGGTGACGTGGTCGTGCGCGACTGCTGGCTGCCCGACGACCTCGCGCCCGGTGACCTCATCGCGGTCGCCGCGACCGGCGCGTACTGCTACTCGATGGCCAGCGGCTACAACCGACTGCCCCGGCCCGCGCTCGCCGCGGTCGCGGACGGCCAGGCCCGGTTGCTGCTGCGCCGGGAGACCGAGGAAGACCTGTTCCGCCTGGAGGTATGAGAAGTGGCAAGCCACGAGGGCAAACCGATCCGGGTCGCGCTGCTGGGTTGCGGCACCGTCGGCACCGAGGTGGTCCGGCTGCTCACCGACCAGGCGGCCGACCTCACCGCGCGGGTCGGCGCACCGGTCGAGGTGGCCGGCATCGCCGTGCGCAGGCCGAACAAGCACCGAGAGGTGCCCGCCGAGCTGCTGACGACCGACGCCGAGAGCCTGGTCACCGCCGACGACGTGGACGTGGTCGTCGAGGTCATCGGCGGCATCGAGCCCGCCCGCACGCTGCTGCTGGCCGCGCTGCGCGCGGGCAAGTCCGTGGTGACCGCGAACAAGGCGCTGCTCGCGGAGTACTCGGGCGAGCTGTTCGAGGCCTCCGACGCCTCGGGTGCCGACCTGTACTTCGAGGCGGCCGTGGCGGGCGCGATCCCGCTGCTGCGCCCGCTGCGCGAGTCGCTGGCCGGTGACCGCATCACCCGGGTGATGGGCATCGTCAACGGCACCACGAACTTCATCCTCTCCGGCATGGACTCCACCGGGGCGAGCTACGCCGAGACCCTGGAGGAGGCGACCCGGCTCGGGTACGCCGAGGCGGACCCGACGGCCGACGTGGACGGGTTCGACGCCGCGTCCAAGGCCGCGATCCTGGCGTCGCTGGCCTTCCACAGCCGGGTCACGGCCGCCGACGTGCACCGCGAGGGCATCGCGTCGGTCAGCGCCGCCGACATCGCCGCCGCCAAGGCGCTGGGCCGCACGGTGAAGCTGCTCGCCATCTGCGAGCGTGTCACGCAAGAGGACGGCGAGGGCATCTCGGTGCGCGTGCACCCGGCGATGATCCCCACCTCGCACCCGCTGGCCAGCGTGCACGGCGCGTTCAACGCGGTGTTCGTGGAGGCCGACGCGGCGGGCGAGATGATGTTCTACGGCCAGGGCGCGGGTGGCGCCCCGACCGCCAGCGCGGTGCTCGGCGACCTCGTCGCGGTGGCCCGCAACCGGGTGCACCGCGGGCGCGGCCCGCGTGAGTCGGCCTACGCGGCGCTGCCCGTGCGGCCGATGGGCCAGACGCCCACGCGGTATCACATCAGCCTCGACGTCGCCGACCGGGCGGGCGTGTTGTCGCAGGTGGCGGCGGTGTTCGCGGAACACGACGTGAGCATCGCGGCGGTGCGGCAGGAGGGGCGGGTCGACGACGCCAGCCTGGTGATCGTCACCCACGCCGCGACCGACGCGGCACTGCGGTCGACCGTCGACAAAATCGGCGGGCTGCCCGTGGTTCGGGAAGTGGTCAGCGTGATGCGGGTGGAAGGCGAAGAGACATGACGATCCAAGCAGCAGGCGTGCGACCGGGGTGGCCCGGCATCATCCACGCCTACGCGGACCGGATCGGACTCCCCGAGGGCGCCAAGGTCGTCACCCTCCACGAAGGCGGCACGCCGTTGGTGGCCGCCGAGCACCTGTCGGAGCTGACCGGCTGCCAGGTCTACATCAAGGTCGAGGGCGCGAACCCCACCGGCTCGTTCAAGGACCGCGGCATGACCGTGGCCATGACGCACGCCCTGGCCAGCGGCATCCGCGCGGTGATCTGCGCGTCGACCGGCAACACCTCGGCCAGCGCGGCGGCGTACGCGGCCAAGGCCGGGCTCACCGCCGCGGTGCTCGTGCCGCGCGGCAAGATCGCGCTGGGCAAGCTCGCCCAGGCCGTGGCGCACGGCGCGAAGATCCTGCAGATCGACGGCAACTTCGACGACTGCCTCGAGCTGGCCTCCAAGACGTCGATCGAGTACCCGATCACGCTGGTCAACTCGGTCAACCCGGTGCGGCTGATCGGCCAGAAGACCGCCGCGTGGGAGATCTGCGACGTGCTCGGCCGCGCGCCCGACGTCCACTGCCTGCCGGTCGGCAACGCGGGCAACATCACCGCGTACTGGCGCGGTTACTCCGACTACCGCAAAGACGGCGTCACCTCTTCGACGCCCCGCATGTTCGGGTTCCAGGCCGCGGGTTCGGCACCGCTCGTGCTCGGGCAGCCGGTGGCGAACCCGGAGACCATCGCGACCGCCATCCGGGTGGGCAGCCCGGCGTCGTGGACCGGCGCGGTGGCGGCCAAGGAGGAGTCCGGCGGCCTGTTCGAGGCCGTGACGGACGAGAAGATCCTGGAGGCCTACCGGCTGCTCGCCTCGACCGAGGGCATCTTCGTCGAGCCCGCGTCCGCGACCAGCGTGGCGGGCCTGCTGGCCACGGCCGCCGACGGCAGGCTGCCCAAGGGCTCCACGGTCGTCTGCACGGTCACCGGTCACGGGCTGAAGGACCCGGACACCGCCCTGCTGGGCATGCCCGAGGTCGAGCCGGTGCCGGTGGACCCCGGTGCCGTGGCGACCGCGCTGGAGCTGGCGTGACGGCCCTGGCCGTCCGCGGTGTCCGCGTCACCGTGCCGGCGTCCACGGCGAACCTCGGCTCGGGGTTCGACGCGCTCGGGATGGCGCTGGGCGTGCACGACGAGCTGGAGTTCGCGGTGACCGGCGGCGGGCTGGAGGTGGAGGTGTCCGGCGAGGGCGCCTCCGCCGTGCCGACCGACGAGCGGCACCTGGTCGTGCGGGCGTTCCGGGCGGCGTGCGAGCTGGTCGGCGTCGAGGTGCCGGGGCTGCGGCTCACGTGCCGCAACGCCATCCCTCACGCGCGAGGCCTCGGCTCGTCGGCGGCGGCGATCGTGGCGGGCGTGGCGGCCGGTTTCGCCTTCGCCGGTCGCGAGTCGGACACGAGCGCGTTGCAACTCGCCGCGGAGTTCGAGGGCCACGCCGACAACGCGGCGGCGGCCATGTTCGGCGGCGTGGCGATCGCGTGGACGCAGGGTGACCGCTTCCGCGCGGTGCGTGTGGAACCGCACCCCGGCGTGACGCCGGTCGTGCTGGTGCCGGCGGAGGAATCGTCGACCCACACGACCCGCGGCCTGCTGCCGTCGAAGGTGCCGCACGAGGACGCGGCGTTCGCGGCGGGGCGGTCCGCGCTGGCCGTGCACGCGCTCTCCGCGGACCCCTCGCTGCTGCTCGACGCGTTGGACGACCGGCTGCACGAGCCGTACCGCGAACCCGCCTGGCCTGCGACGACCCGCCTGGTGCGGTCGCTGCGGGCGGCGGGGGTGGCGGCGGCGGTGTCGGGAGCGGGACCCACGGTCCTCGCCCTGCCACCCGATGGCGTTCTGCCGCCCCAGGTGGACGCCGAAGGGTTCCAGGTGAGGCGGGTACCCGTCGACCTGGGCGGAGTCCGGGTTGCGCCACTCGGCTGAGTGAAGCGACGCGCCGTGCCCCGGTTGTTGCACCCGGCCGGACCGGCGTCTACCCTCGGGGCCATCAGTCACCGCGCGCACGGGCGCCGGTGTGGTGCCCGGACGTTCGTTCCGGATCGCATTCCTCCAGTGACTTGGCTCTGTGCCGTACGGACGGGGTCGACGCTGGAAGGCACCCGCTCGCCGTGTGACCGAAGTCCCGTACCGGAGGACTCCGCTTTCGTGCGCGTTCCGCGCCGTCGCCAGGTCCGCCTGAACCGGGACGAAACTGCCGCGCCGCATTCCGTCGGACGGCAGGTCCGCTGGAACGCGTAGGAGGCGCGTTCCGGTCAGGAAGGACATGTGTGACCAACACCGAAGTACTGAGCAGCCAAGCTCCTGCTGCTCCCGCCGCTGCCAGTTCCGGAGCCGAGGAGAACGCTCTGACCACCCCTTCGAACGGCAGTGCCACGCCGCGCAAGCGCGCGGGCCTCTCTGGAATGGTGCTGGCCGAACTCCGTGAACTCGCAGGTCAGCTGGGTATCACCGGCGTGGCCGGCCTCCGCAAGGGCGACCTGATCGCCGCCATCAAGGAGCGGCAGGGCGGCACCTCCGGTCGGGGCAGTGCCGCGACGCCGCCCAAGGCCGAGAAGAAGGCCGAGGCGCCCAAGGCGGCCGTCGAGCCCGCGCCCGCGGTGGCGAAGGCCGTCGAGGCCCCCGCCGTGGACAAGCCGACCCAGCAGCAGCTCGACGTGGCCGAGCGGCCCGCCGCGGAGGAGGAGGGTGGCCGCCGCGGCAACCGCCGCCGCCGTTCCGCCAACCGCCCCGCGGGCAGCCCCGAGGCCCCGGCCGCGGAGGACCGGCAGGCGGCGCCGCAGGCCGACCGGCCCGCTCAGGCCGACCGCGTCCAGGCCGACCGCCAGCAGGGTGAGGGCCGCCAGGCCGAGCGCCCCGAGCGGCAGGAACGCGCGGAGCGGTCCGACCGGGGCGACCGGTCCGATCGAGGTGACCGCCAGGACCGCTCCGAGCAGCGCGAACAGCGCCAGGACCGGGGCGAGCGCGGCAACCGCGGCGACCGGCAGGACCGGGGCGGTCGGGACGACCGAGGCGACCGGGGTGGCCGCGACCGCGACCAGAACCGCAACCGCCAGCAGAGCGGCTCCGACGGCGACGACGAGGACGGTGGCCGTCGCGGTCGCCGCTTCCGCGACCGCCGCCGCCGCGGTGGCCGTGGCGAGGACGGCGGCCAGGCCACCGACACGGAGGTGCGCGAGGACGACGTCCTGCTGCCCGTGGCGGGCATCCTCGACGTGCTGGAGAACTACGCGTTCGTCCGCACCTCGGGCTACCTGGCCGGGCCGAACGACGTGTACGTGTCGTTGTCGCTGGTCCGCAAGTACGGGCTGCGCCGCGGCGACGCGCTGATCGGCGCCGTGCGGCAGCCGCGCGACGGCGAGCAGCAGCGCCAGAAGTTCAACCCCCTGGTGCGGGTCGACAAGATCAACGGCCTCGACCCGGAGGAGTCCCGCAACCGGCCGGACTTCACCAAGCTGACGCCGCTGTACCCGAACGAGCGCCTGCGCCTCGAGACGGAACCGCACATCCTCACCACGCGCGTCATCGACCTGGTGATGCCGATCGGCAAGGGCCAGCGCGCCCTGGTCGTGTCGCCGCCGAAGGCGGGCAAGACCTCGGTGCTCCAGTCGATCGCCAACGCGATCACCAAGAACAACCCCGAGTGCCACCTGATGGTGGTGCTGGTGGACGAGCGCCCGGAAGAGGTCACCGACATGCAGCGGTCGGTGAAGGGCGAGGTCATCGCCTCCACCTTCGACCGTCCGCCGTCGGACCACACCACGATCTCGGAGCTGGCCATCGAGCGGGCGAAGCGCCTGGTCGAGATGGGTCACGACGTGGTCGTGCTGCTGGACTCGATCACCCGCCTGGGTCGCGCCTACAACCTCGCGGCCCCCGCGAGCGGCCGGATCCTGTCCGGTGGTGTCGACTCGACCGCCCTGTACCCGCCGAAGCGGTTCTTGGGCGCGGCCCGCAACATCGAGGGCGGCGGCTCGCTGACCGTCATCGCGACGGCCCTGGTCGAGACCGGGTCCGCCGGTGACAGCGTGATCTTCGAGGAGTTCAAGGGCACCGGCAACGCCGAGCTCAAGCTCGACCGGAAGATCGCGGACAAGCGGACCTTCCCGGCGGTGGACGTCGACTCGTCCGGTACCCGCAAGGAAGACCTGCTGCTCTCGCCGGACGAGCTGGCGGTCATGCACAAGCTGCGCCGGGTGCTGCACGCCCTGGACAGCCAGCAGGCCATCGACCTGCTGCTCGACCGGTTGCGCAAGAGCCGCACCAACATCGAGTTCCTGATGCAGGTGGCCAAGACCACCCCGGGCGCGGACAACGACTGACCGCGTGCAACGACCGAAGGCCCGCCCGGCGTGACTGCCGGACGGGCCTTCGGGCGTTGGTGGGGTCGGTCCCGGAGGTCAGCAGGGCGGGGAGGGCGACGCCAGACCCGCCTCGGCCAGCGCGGCGGTGCGGCGGCGTTCGTGGAAGTACTGGGCGACCAGCAGCGCGGTGACCGGCACACCCAGCCCGACCACGGCCACCACGGGCACGCGCACGCCGTCCAGGAGCACGCCGACCGCCAGCACGGCGGCCAGGTACGGCCAGCGCAGCCACACCCGCTGCCACCGCGCGGCCCACTGGACGTTGCCGGAGGTGGCCAAGCCGACCGCGACACCCGCGCCGAAGACCGGGCTCGACAGGGCCAGGTACGCCGGCGCGCCCAGCAGCAGGCCGCCCAATCCGGTGAGACCCAGTACGGCGATGCTGAACAGGAAGGGCATAGCCAGCCACGCGGTCAGCGGCAGGGGACGCCCGACAGTGCACAACACGCCGCCAGTGTGGCGTCCACGCAACGTCATCTGCTGCACTGTGTAGTCCAGCGGTTACCTCGTGCGCCGAATGGTCGACCACCATCGGCGAGCGGTTGTGACGCTCCCCACCGGGAACAAGCCCGCCGTGCCCGGCGTTGCAGTCGGTGACAGCCGATCTGGCACACTGTCGGGTCGAGTCCGGCTCCGGTTCACCTCGAAGAATCCCCAACGAGGACCCGGCGGCCACTTAGGAAAGGGACAAGACGTTGAAGACCGGCATTCACCCCGAGTACGTGACGACTGAGGTCACCTGCGGTTGCGGCAACACCTTCACCACCCGCAGCACCCAGAAGTCCGGCGCCATCCACGTCGAGATCTGCTCCAACTGCCACCCGTTCTACACGGGCAAGCAGAAGATCATGGACACCGGTGGTCGGGTCGCGCGCTTCGAGGCCCGCTACGGCAAGCGCGCCAAGTAGCTGCCACAACGGCGTCCACCCCGAGTGCGCGGGTGGGCGCCGTTGTCGTCTCCCCACCCAGAAGCACCTCTCGCCAGACGCTGAGACCGGAGCAAGAACGTGACGCTGGACGCCCTGCTGGCCGAGCACGCCGAGCTGGAAGCCAAGCTCGCCGACCCCTCGGTGCACGCCGACCAGGCGGGCGCGCGGAAACTCGGCAAGCGCTACGCCGAGCTGACCCCGATCGTGAAGACCGCTCGCGAGCTGGAGCAGGCGAAGTCCGACCTGGAGACGGCCCGTGAGCTGGGCGCCGAGGACCCGGCGTTCGCCGAGGAGGCCGAGGAGCTGGCCAAGGCCGTCCCGGCGCTGGAGTCGAAGCTGACCGAGCTGCTCCTGCCGCGCGACCCGCACGACGGCGCGGACGTCGTGCTGGAGATCAAGTCCGGTGAGGGCGGCGAGGAGTCGGCCCTGTTCGCGGGCGACCTGCTGCGCATGTACCTGCGGTACGCCGAACGCCACGGGTGGAAAGCCGAAGTCCTCGACGGCACGGATTCCGACCTGGGCGGCTACAAGGACGTCACGGTGGCCATCAAGAGCCGCACCGACACCCCGGACGGCGTGTGGTCGCGGCTGAAGTACGAGGGCGGCGTGCACCGCGTGCAGCGGGTGCCGGTGACCGAGTCGCAGGGCCGCATCCACACCTCCGCCGCCGGCGTCCTGGTGTTCCCGGAGCTGGACGAGGTCGAGGTCGAGATCGACGAGAACGACCTGCGCGTCGACGTGTTCCGCTCGTCGGGCAAGGGCGGGCAGAGCGTCAACACGACCGACTCGGCGGTGCGCATCACGCACCTGCCGACCGGCATCGTGGTGTCCTGCCAGAACGAGCGCAGCCAGCTGCAGAACAAGGCGCGCGCGATGCAGGTGCTGCAGGCCCGGCTGACCGCGTTGGCCGAGGAGAAGCAGCAGCAGGAGGCGTCGGACGCCCGCCGCACCCAGATCCGCACGGTGGACCGCTCGGAGCGGGTGCGGACCTACAACTTCCCGGAATCGCGCATCTCCGATCACCGGGTTGGGTACAAAGCCCATAACCTGGATCAGGTGCTCGACGGCGACCTGGACGCGGTGCTGGACGCGTTGGCGGCAGCGGACCGCGCGGAGCGGCTCGCCGGCGGGTGAGGCGACGATGAGGGGGCGGCGCGATGGCGGAAATCCTGGTGACACCGCGGAGCGCTCCCCTCGACGCGGTGCTGGAGGTCCGGGTCCTCGACCTGCCACCGGACGAACGGGTCACGGTGAGCGCGTCCACGGGCGACTGGTCGTCCTCGGCGGTGTTCGTGGCCGACGAGCGCGGCGTGGTGGACCTGACCAGGCACGCGCCGGTCGAGGGCGACTACTCGGGCGTTGACCCGATGGGGTTGTTCTGGTCCATGACTCGGACGGGTGAGTCGGCCGGGCCCGCGCTGGTCGAGGTCGTCGGGGTCGGCAAGGTGGAGCTGGACCGGCGGACCGTGCCCGAGGGTGTGCGGCGGACCGAGGTGCGTGAGAACGGCCTGGTCGGGGTGCTGTTCGAACCCGAGGGCGAGGGCGTGCACCCCGGCGTGCTGGTCCTGGGCGGGTCCGAGGGCGGGCTGCACGAGCTGGACGCGGCGCTGCTCGCCGGGCACGGGTTCGCGGCGCTCGCGCTGGCCTACTTCGGTGTGCCCGGTGTCGCGGAGGACCTGGTCGAGGTCCCGCTGGAGTACCTCGGGACCGCGTTGGAGTGGCTCGGCGCGCGGGCGGGGGAGCTCGGCGTCGTCGGCGGGTCGCGCGGCGGTGAGCTGGCGTTGCTGGTCGGTGCGACGTTCCCGCAGATCAAGGCCGTGGTGAGCGTGGTCGGCAGCGGTGTCGTGACGCAGTGCGTCGGACCGGGTTCCAGGTTGCTGCAGAAGCTGGAGCACGAGGCTGCGTCGTGGACCTGGCAGGGCAGGCCGCTGCCGTACCTGCCGTACGCGATCCCGGCGGAACTGCGCCGCGCGGTGGTCGACGGCGAGCCGGCGTCGTTGCGGTCGGCGTTCGACCTCACCGACGGCATCCCGGAGGACGCCGAGATCCCCGTCGAGCGGATCGAAGGCGGTGTGTTGCTGCTCTCATCCGGGCAGGACGAGTCGTGGCCGTGCGCGGAGCTGAGCGAGGTCGCCTTCCGCAGGCTGCAGGAGCACGGGCACCCGCACCGGCACGAGCGCGTCGTGTACCCCGAGGCAGGACACCTGATCGCGGGCCCACCGCACCGGCCGACCACCGACGTGGTGGTCCCGGGTCCGGGCGTGAGGTTCTCGATGGGCGGCACGCCCGCCGCCACGGCCGCCGCTCGCGCGGACGCGTGGCGTCGGACCGTCGAGTTCTTCTCGGACCAATTGGGCACCTAATGTGTCGCTCATGAGCGCACACTTTGACGTCGTGGTCCTCGGTGCGGGGCCAGGCGGGTACGTCGCCGCGATCCGGGCCGCCCAGCTGGGGCTGAAGACGGCGATCATCGAGGAGCGTTACTGGGGCGGGGTCTGCCTGAACGTGGGCTGCATCCCGTCGAAGGCGCTCCTGCGCAACGCGGAGCTCGCGCACCTGTTCACCCACGAGCAGAAGACCTACGGCATCCAGGTCGACGGCACGGTGAAGTTCGACTACGGCGTCGCCTACGAGCGCAGCCGCAAGGTCGCGGACGGGCGCGTCAAGGGCGTGCACTTCCTGATGAAGAAGAACGGCATCACCGAGTACAACGGCTACGGCACGTTCCGCGACGCCAACACCATCGAGGTGAACGGCGAGACCGTCACGTTCGACCACGCCATCATCGCGGCGGGCGCGAAGACCCGGCTGCTGCCCGGCACGGAGCTGTCCGACCGGGTGGTGACCTACGAGGAGCAGATCCTGTCCAAGGAGCTGCCCGGGAGTATCGTCATCGCCGGTGCGGGCGCCATCGGCGTCGAGTTCGGCTACGTGCTGCACAACTACGGCGTGAAGGTCACCATCGTCGAGTTCCTCGACCGGGTGGTACCGCTGGAGGACGCGGAGGTGTCCGCCGAGCTGGCCAAGCGCTACAAGCGCATGGGCATCGACGTGCGCACGTCCACCCGCGTGGAGTCCATCGACGACAGCGGCGACAAGGTCCGCGTCACCGTGTCGAAGGACGGGCAGCAGGAGGTCCTGGAGGCCGACAAGGTCATGCAGGCGATCGGCTTCCAGCCGCGGGTGGAGGGCTACGGCCTGGAGAACACCGGCGTCGGGCTGACCGAGCGCGGCGCGATCGCGGTCGACGGGCGCGGGCGCACCACCGTGCCGCACATCTTCGCCATCGGCGACGTGACCGCGAAGCTGATGCTGGCGCACGCGGCCGAGTCCATGGGCATCGTCGCGGCCGAGACCATCGCGGGCGCCGAGACCATGGAGCTGGACTTCCCGATGATTCCGCGCGCGACGTTCTGCCAGCCGCAGATCGCGTCGTTCGGCTGGACCGAGGCGCAGGCGCGGGAGAAGGGCTACGACGTCCAGGTGGCGAAGTTCCCGTTCACCGCGAACGGCAAGGCCCACGGCCTGGCCGACCCGAACGGCTTCGTCAAGCTGATCAGCGACGCGAAGTACGGCGAGCTGCTCGGCGCGCACATGATCGGGCCGGACGTGACCGAGCTGCTGCCGGAGCTGACCCTGGCCCAGCAGTGGGACCTGACCGTGCACGAGGTGGCGCGCAACGTGCACGCGCACCCGACGCTGAGCGAGGCGGTCAAGGAGGCCGTCCACGGCCTGGCCGGACACATGATCAACTTCTGAGCGGCTTAGGCTGGGTCCATGACCCGACACCCGTTGCGGCTGGCCATCAACGAAGCGGAACGCCTGCTGGCCGCGGCGGGTGTCGACAGCCCTCGCGTGGACGCGGAGCTGCTGGCCGCGCACGTGCTCGGGGTGGAGCGGTCGCGGTTGCCGCTGATCCCGCTGGTCGACCCGCCGGTGGTGGACGCGCTGCACAAGGTCGTGCGGCAGCGCGCGACGCGCGTGCCGTTGCAGCACATCACCGGGCGGGCGTGGCTGGGTGACGTGGACCTGGAGGTCGGTCCGGGCGTGTTCATCCCGCGCCCGGAGACCGAGCTGGTGCTGGCGTGGGGCCTGTCCACTGTGGAGATGGACGACCCGGTGGTAGTGGATCTGTGCACGGGGTCCGGCGCGCTGGCGTTGGCGGTGGCCCACCGGTTGCCGCGCGCGTCCGTGCACGCGGTGGAGCGTGATCCCTCGGCGCTGGCGTGGGCGCGTCGCAACGCGGAGGCACGTGCGGCGGCCGGCGACACGCCGATCACGCTGCACGCCGGTGACGTGACGGAGCCCGAGGTGCTGGCTGACCTCGACGGGCAGGTCGACCTGGTGCTGTGCAACCCGCCGTACGTGCCCGACGGGGTCGAGGTGCAGCCGGAGGTGGCGGACCACGACCCGCGGCACGCCGTGTTCGGCGGGGTGGACGGGCTCGACGTGATCCGGCACGTCGTCGGGTTGGCGGCCCGGCTGCTCAAACCCGGCGGGCACGTGGCGATCGAGCACGACGACACGCACGGGGGTGCGGTGCCGGCCCTGCTGGAGACGCGTCGGGTGTTGACCGAGGTCGAGGACCACCGCGACCTGGCGGGGAGGCCGCGGTTCGCCACGGCGCGTCGGGTCGGGGCGTAGGGGTCAGGGCTTGGCCGCGTCGACCATCAGGGTGAGGCGGGCGCGGGTCACGTCCCACTCGTCGGGTGGACCTGCGGAGTAGAGGACGTACTCGACGCCGTCGACTTCCCAGAACGCGGTGGCCACCCGTTTGGGGCCCGTCGGGGTGTGCTCGGTGAAGTCCCAGGTGACGGCCGGGTGGTCGCGGATCGTGGTGGCGGTGAGCGCCACCCTTCGGTGGCCGGGTTCGCGTTCGCGGTCGGTGGCGGCCCGGGTGATGCGGTCGAGGAGCGTTTTCGCCGGGTCGGTGACGGGTGCGCCGCCGAGTCGGACTTCACGTTCGGGCGATGTCGGGTCGGTGGCGACGAGGGTCGTGGCGACGGTGCCGGTGGTGACGTTCCAGTTGGCCGGGATGGTGGTGGTGAGGCCGCCCGGTGCCCGGAGCTGACGCTGGTCGGGGGTCGGGTTGGTGGGCGTGGTGGTTGTCGTGGTTGTGGTCGGGGTGGTTGTGGTCGTGGTGGGGATTGTCGGAAGGGAAGGTGCGGCGGCGAGGGTGGTCGGTGCGGGTTGGCGTGCGTGGAAAGTCAGATAGCCCGCGGTTCCGGCGGTGGCCAGGTACACGGCGGTGAAGGTCAGCGCCAGTGGGAGGGCGCCGATCGGGTTTTTCGCATTCACCGGGCGCCTCGCCATCGGGGATGATCTGGACGGTAACGCTCCGCCGAGTAAATCGGAGAACCCGCGATGGCTGTCAATAAGCCGAACGAGTGGAGCGAACTGCGGGAATGGCTCGCGGCGAGGATCGTCTACGCGGACCTGACCGATTTCGCCGAGGCCGATCGTCGGCGGTTGGCGCGTGCTCTCACGGCGGTGATGTCGGCGTTGGGCGATGGTCCCGATGGCGACAGCGGGGCGGCGGCCGAGGTGGTGCGCGGTGAGTTGGGGCGTGGTGGTGAGGCCAGGGCGGATGACGTGCTGCGCACCCACCTGGCCATCGTGTTGGCGGCCCGGACGGCTGATGTGCGAGGTGTCGGGCCGGGCGGTGAGCTCGTCGTGGCGAACGCCCGGCAGTGGGCCGAGTGCCGGGCGTTGGTGGAGGAGATCATCGCGCTGAGCCCGCACCCGGAGTTGATCGCGTTCGCGACCGGGTTGCGCGGGCGGTTGGTGGAGGCGCAGCGGTGGCGGTGGGTGGAGCCGGATGTGGGGACGGCGGCGGTGGTCGGGTTGGCGGTGCTGGTGTTGCCGTTCGTCGGTGCGGCGGTCGGCAGCGCGGCGGTGACGGTGGCGGGGGTGGTGGTCGGTGGTGCGCTGGTGTTCGGGTTCGTGATGGCTCACCGGAGGCGGGGGTGGGCGGTCGACGCCGGCCGCTGACCGGCGTGTCCTACGTCCAGAACGCGTGTGTCCTACGTCCAGAACGCGCGTGTCCTACGTTCGCGTCGTGCGTGTCCTACGTTCAGGACCCCCGAGTTGAACGCTCGGAACGGCTCGGTGGTTGGGTCAGGCTCGATTTGACATGGGGCCCCTTACGAGCACTCCAGGCAGGCCGAAGCCGGGCAGGCCTGGCGGATAAAGCGCCCGCCAAGCCTGCCCGGCTTCGACCAGCCTAAAGCACCCGAACCCCATGTAAAATCGGGCCTTTTGCGGTCCCGCTGCGGTTGGGTTGCGGGTCCGTTGTGGGCGGTGATGGCGTTTTACCTGCAGGTTTCCTGCTGGGTCTCGGCGGTCGGGGTTGTGCTGTGTGATGGGTGGTCGAGGGGTTCCTGGGGGTCGTGTGTGACCTCGGACGCTGGGGTTCGTGGTGCTGTGCTTGGATCAGCAAGGTGAGCACGGTCTACGATTGTGGCGTTCCGGCTGATCGGGCGGCGGGGCTTGCGGCTGCTGCGGGCGCGGTGCGGTCCGGGCGGTTGGTGGTCCTTCCCACGGACACGGTTTACGGCATCGGGTGCGATGCGTTTGACGCGTCTGCCGTGCGTGCGCTGTTGGAGGCCAAGGGGCGCGGCCCGGACATGCCCGTTCCCGTTCTGGTCGGGTCGTGGACGACGATCGACGGGTTGGTCCTCGGGGTTCCTCGGCAGGCGCGGGCGTTGATCGAGGCGTTCTGGCCCGGTGGGCTGTCGTTGGTGCTGCCGCACGCGCCGTCGTTGGCGTGGGATCTCGGTCACACCAGGGGCACGGTGATGCTGCGGATGCCGTTGCACCCGGTCGCGCTGGAGCTGTTGCGGGACGTCGGGCCGATGGCTGTGTCGAGCGCGAACAAGTCGGGGTTCCCACCGGCGGGTACGGCGCAGGAGGCCTGGGACCAGCTCGGCGAGGAGGTCGGCGTCTACCTGGACGGTGGGCCGGCGGCCGAGAACATCGCGTCCACGATCGTGGACCTGACCGGGCCGGACCCCGTCGTGTTGCGGGAGGGCGCGGTGCCGGTGGCGGCGGTTTCCGAGGCGTTGGGCGTCGAAGTCGAGGTCGCGCGCTAGTGGATCTTCCCGATCGGGGTAGCGTGGTGGTTCCATCGCCCGTCACCCCAGTGCCGAGGGGCTAGCCTGCTGTGGGCCAGTTGCCTGCCGTGTCCAACGTCCTCCCCGTCCGGGAGTACCTGCTCGTCGCGCTGACCGCGGCGGTCGTGACGTTCCTGCTCGTCGGCCTGGTGCGCGTCCTGGCGTTCCGGATCGGCGCGGTCGCCTACCCCCGGCAACGGGACGTGCACGTCAAACCCATGCCCCGGATGGGTGGTCTCGCCATGTACGGCGGGGTGCTCGGCGGCATGCTGCTGGCGCACCAGCTGCCGGTGCTGCGCTCGGCGTTCGACTTCTCCTACGACCCGTACGCGGTGATCGTCGGTGGTGGCGTGATCGTGCTGGTCGGTGTGCTGGACGACCGGTTCGAGCTGGACTCGCTGACGAAACTCGCGGGCCAGGTGACGGCGGCGGGCATCCTGGTGCTGTTCGGCCTGCAGTGGTTGTTGTTCTGGGTGCCGTGGGGCGATGACGGTGAGGGCACCGGGTCGCTGCTGTCGCTGGACCAGAACCAGGGCGCGATCCTGAGCGTGCTGCTGGCCGTGACGATGGTCAACGCGATGAACTTCGTGGACGGCCTGGACGGGCTGGCGGCGGGCATCGGGTTGATCGCGGCGGCGGCCACCTGCGTGTTCTCGATCGGGTTGTTGGCGAACAACGGCGGTGACGTGGGCGCCTACCCGCCCGCGCTGATCGCGGCCACGCTGGCGGGTGCGTGCCTGGGGTTCCTGCCGCACAACTTCAACCCGGCGCGGATCTTCATGGGCGACTCCGGGTCGATGCTGATCGGGCTGATGCTGGCGGCGGCCACGATCTCGGCCTCCGGGAAGATCAACTACGAGTCGGTTCGGGCTACCGACGTGCTCGGCCTGCTGTCGCCGTTGGTGGTGGTCGCGGCGGTGCTGTTCGTGCCGCTGCTGGACCTGCTGATGGCCGTGGTGCGGCGGACGCGGCGCGGGGAGAGCCCGTTCTCCGCGGACAAGATGCACCTGCACCACCGGCTGCTGGAGATCGGCCACTCGCAGCGCCGCGCGGTGCTGTTGATCTACTTGTGGGCCGGTGTGCTGGCCTTCGGCGCGGTCGCGCTGACCCTGTTCGACGTCGTGGTGGTGGTGTGGTGCCTGGCGATCGGACTTGTTCTCGCACTGTTGGTCTCCGCGATACCCAGGCTTCGTGAAGTCCGCCGCACATGACCCCCGATGGGGTGGTGAGAACCAAGGGCTCTTTACACTCGGTCCCGATGGGTGGGAAGAGGTGACATGAGCTCTCCGGAGAAGACGGAGTGGACGCACGAGGCCGTCGTGCGACGACTCGCAGGTGAGATGTACCGCAGCGCGCTGTGGGCGGCACTCGCGACCGTGGTCGCGGGCGCGATCCTCTGGACCGTGCTGGCCGGTGTGCCGGGCCTGGTCGCCGCGCTGATCGGAGGCGCCATCGCGTGCCTGTCCTCGGCCGGGACGCTGCTGCTCATGCACCGCACCGCCGCGATGCCGCTCCAGGTGATCATGGTGGCGGCGTTCGCCGGGTTCATGGGCAAGCTGATCCTGCTGTTCGCGGTGATGCTGCTGCTGCGCCAGTTCCCGGTCCTGCACACCAACGCGCTGGCCTTGACCATGGCCGCGACCATCGTGGTCGCCACGTTCATGGAGGTGCGCGCTTCCAAGCGCAGTCGCAGTCAGATCGTCATCCCGACCCCTGGAAACACCTGATCTACCGGCTGGTACGGTGCGCGCAAGACGGGACACCCAGGTAGGTGGGGTGCCTCTCGCGGGCGCTTGCGGTCCGTAAGGTACGTTAAGTCCCGATCGTGACGATTCCCCCGGCGGAGTGAACGCCGGCCGGGAGAACCGGAAGGAACACAGTGACCACGATGGTGCTGGCTGCGGGTGATGAGTTCGTCGCACCCGGAGTGAAGGACTTCTTCCTCCCACCGATCTTCGGTGAGGTCACCAAGCCCATGGTGCTTCTGGTGCTCTCGATCTTGATCATCGGTGCGTTCTTCATCGCGGCGACCCGCAACCTCAAGCTCGTTCCCGGCAAGTTCCAGTTCGCCGCCGAGTCGCTCTACGACATCGGCCGCAACTCGATCGCGCGCGAGCAGATCGGCGCCAAGGACTTCAAGCCCTTCGTGCCGCTGATCCTCACGGTCTTCACTTTCATCCTGGTGAACAACCTGTTCGGGATCATCCCGGTCGTGCAGTTCCCGACGATGTCGCACATCGGGTTCCCGCTGGCCGTCTCGCTGCTCGTGATCTACCCGGTGTACCACTTCGTCGGATTCAAGCGCCACGGTTTCCTCGGTTACCTGAAGCACCAGACCATGCCGCCCGGCGCGCCGTGGTTCGTGCTCATCCTGCTGATTCCGATCGAGTTCTTCCAGAAGTTCTTCCTGAACCCGCTCACGCTCGCGATCCGAGTTTTCGCGGCCATGTTCGCGGGTCACCTGCTCTTGCTGGTGTTCACCCTGGCCGGTGAGTACCTGCTCTTCGCCGGCGGCATCACCGTCGTGGTCGCGCCCATCGCGTTCGCCTTCGCCATCGCGTTGACGTTCCTGGAAGCGCTGATCATGGTTCTTCAGGCCTACATCTTCGCGCTGCTGTCCGCCAACTACATCGGCGCGGCGCTGGCCGAAGAGCACTGAAAAATCACAAGCCTCCGATCCGCGAGCGTTCGCGGACCGAGTTGGAAAGGGAACAGCACAAGTGAGCGCTATCGTTCTTGCTCAGGAAGCCGCGAACGTCAACCTGAACCAGGGTCTCGCCGCGATCGGCTACGGCCTCGCCGCCATCGGCCCCGGCATCGGCGTGGGTCTGATCTTCTCCTCGGTCATCAACGGCACCGCCCGTCAGCCCGAGGCTCGCGGCGTGCTGCTGAGCCTGGCCTGGACCACGTTCGCCATCGTCGAGGTGCTCGCCCTGCTCGGCTTCGTCGTGTACTTCCTCGCGACGGCCTGAGTACCGGTTCATCGCATCAGAGAGGTTTGTGATGAATACCCTCATCTTGGCTGCGGAGGACGGGGCCATCAACCCCGTCCTGCCGCACACGTCGGAGATCATCCTCGGCCTGATCGCGTTCCTCCTGCTGTTCTTCGTCATCAAGAAGTTCGTGTCGCCGCGCTTCGAGACGTTGTACGCGGAACGTGCCGCCAAGATCGAGGGCGGGATCGAGAAGGCCGAGCAGGCGCAGGCGCAGGCCCAGCAGGCGCTCGAGCAGTACAAGGCGCAGCTGGCCGAGGCCCGTGCCGAGGCGGCCCGCATCCGCGACGACGCCCGCATCGAGGGCGAGCAGATCATCAGCGAGCTGCGCGCCAAGGCTCAGGAGGAGTCCGCGCGGATCGTCGCGCAGGGGCAGACCCAGCTCGAGACGCAGCGCGCGCAGATCGTCGCGGAGCTGCGTGGCGAGTTGGGCCGACTGGCCATCGACCTGGCTGACCGGGTCGTCGGCGAGTCGCTGGAGGACGAGGTGCGCCGTCGGGGCACCGTCGACCGGTTCCTCTCCGAGCTCGACGGCACGTCGGCTCCGGCCGCCAAGTGAGGGAACGCCGATGACGCTGCACGCCGCTAGCCGTGACGCCCTGGCCGCCGCCGAACTGCGGCTGCTGGAGGTCGTCGACGGCACGACCGGCCCCACCGCCAGCGAGTCCCTGGGCAAGCTGGGCGAGGAGCTGTTCGCGGTCGTCAGCCTGCTGTCGGCGCAGCCCGCGCTGCGCCGGGCGCTGGCCGACAACTCCTCGGACCCCGCGTCCCGGGAGCAGCTGCTGCGCGGTCTGCTCGGCGGCAAGGTCGCCGACGTGACCCTGCAGGTGCTGGCCACGGTCGTCACCGCGCGCTGGTCCAGCCCGCGTGAGCTGGTCGACGGCATCGAGTCGCTGGCCCGCACCACGCTGCTGGTGCGGGCGGAGCGGGACGACAAGCTCGACTCCGTCGAGGACGAGCTGTTCCGGCTCGGCCGCATCATCGCGGGCAACCACGAGCTGGAGCTGGCGCTCTCCGACCCGGCGGCCGAGCCCGCGGGCAAGGTCGCGCTGGTCGACAGCCTCGTGGCGGGCAAGGTCGACGACACCACCAAGACCCTGGTGGACCAGCTCGTCCGCGAACCGCGTGGCCAGGGGGTCGTCAGCGGCCTGGGTGAACTCGCGTCGCTCGCGGCCAAGCGCCGGGAACGTTCCGTCGCCTACGTCCGTTCCGCCGTCGAGCTGGACGCGGCGCAGCAGGAGCGCCTCGAAGCCACGCTGACCCGGATCTACTCCAGGCCGATCGCGTTGCACGTGGAGGTCGACCCGACGCTGCGCGGCGGCCTGCTGATCAAGATCGGCGACGAAGTCATCGACGGAAGCGTGGCGGGTCGGTTGGCGTCCCTGCGCCGCGACCTCGCCGGCTGACCGAACCGGAACCGCGGCCCACAAGCCCCTTTCCCGAAAACGAAGTGAGAGCAGGAACGACATGGCGGAGCTGACGATCTCGTCGGACGAGATCCGCAGTGCGATCGAGAAGTACGTCTCGACCTACTCCCCGGAAGTCAGCCGGGAAGAGGTCGGCGTCGTCGCGGAGACCTACGACGGCATCGCCATCGTCGAGGGTCTGCCCGGCACCATGACCAACGAGCTGCTGGAGTTCCCCGGCGGCGTGCTCGGCGTGGCCCTGAACCTGGAAGTCCGCCAGATCGGCGCGGTCATCCTGGGCGACTTCGACAAGATCGAAGAAGGCCAGGAGGTCAAGCGGACCGGCCAGGTGCTCTCCGTGCCGGTCGGCGACGGCTTCCTCGGCCGCGTGGTGAACCCGCTCGGCCAGCCGATCGACGGCCTCGGCGACATCGTGGCCGACGACAACCGCGCGCTGGAGCTGCAGGCCGCGACCGTGCTGCAGCGGCAGCCGGTGAGCGAGCCGATGCAGACCGGCATCAAGGCCATCGACGCGATGACGCCGATCGGCCGCGGCCAGCGCCAGCTGATCATCGGCGACCGCAAGACCGGCAAGACCGCGGTCTGCATCGACACGATCATCAACCAGAAGAAAGCCTGGGAGTCGGGCGACCCGCAGCAGCAGGTCCGCTGCGTGTACGTCGCCATCGGCCAGAAGGGCTCCACCATCGCGGGCGTCAAGGCCGCGCTGGAGGAGGCGGGCGCGCTGGAGTACACCACCATCGTCGCCGCCCCCGCGTCCGACTCGGCCGGCTTCAAGTGGCTCGCGCCCTACACCGGCTCGGCCATCGGCCAGCACTGGATGTACCAGGGCAAGCACGTCCTGATCATCTTCGACGACCTGACCAAGCAGGCGGAGGCCTACCGCGCCATCTCGCTGCTGCTGCGTCGCCCGCCGGGCCGCGAGGCCTACCCCGGCGACGTCTTCTACTTGCACTCGCGCCTGCTGGAGCGCTGCGCGAAGCTGTCCGACGACATGGGCGGCGGCTCGATGACCGGTCTGCCGATCATCGAGACCAAGGCCAACGACGTGTCGGCGTACATCCCGACCAACGTCATCTCGATCACCGACGGCCAGTGCTTCCTGGAGTCCGACCTGTTCAACGCCGGTGTGCGCCCGGCCGTCAACGTGGGTATCTCGGTCTCCCGCGTCGGTGGCGCCGCGCAGACCAAGGCGATGAAGACGGTCTCCGGCTCGCTGCGCCTGGACCTGTCGCAGTTCCGCGAGCTGGAGGCGTTCTCCGCCTTCGCCTCGGACCTCGACGCCGCCTCGCGCGCCCAGCTGGACCGCGGCGCCCGCCTGGTCGAGCTGCTCAAGCAGGGCCAGTACTCGCCGGTCCCGATGGAGGAGCAGGTCGTCTCCATCTACCTCGGCACGAACGGCCACTACGACGACATCCCGGTGGGCGACGTCCGCCGGTTCGAGTCGGAGTTCCTCAACCACGTGCGGCGCAGCCACGAGGTGATCCTGTCCGACATCCGTGAGTCCAAGAAGTTGTCGGACGACACGGAGAAGGGCATCGTGGACGCCGTCAACGCGTTCAAGCAGCAGTTCAGCGCCTCGGGCGGCGCCACGGTGATCAACGAGGCGCCCGCCGACGCGATGGACGCCGACAAGGTCGGGCAGGAGTCGGTGAAGGTCAACCGGCCCGCTCCGACCGAGAAGTGACGTAGGCATGGCGGCACAGATCCGAGAGCTGCGCCAGCGGATCCGCTCGGTCAACTCGACCAAGAAGATCACCAAGGCGTACGAGCTCATCGCCACGTCCCGTCTGGCCAAGGCGCAGACGAGGGTCGCGGCGTCGAAGCCCTACGCGGAGGAGATCACCAACGTGCTCTCCTCGCTGGCGACGGCGTCCGCGAACCTCGACCACCCGCTGCTGACCGAGCGCAAGAACCCCCGCCGTGCCGGTGTCCTGGTCGTGACCAGCGACAAGGGCATGTGCGGCGGCTACAACGCCAACGTGCTGCGTGCCGCCGAGGAGCTGTTCTCGCTGCTGCGGTCCGAGGGCAAGGAGCCGGTGCTCTACGTCGTCGGCCGCAAGGGCGTGGGCTACTACAGGTTCCGCCGCCGCGCGATCGCGGGCGAGTGGACCGGCTTCTCGCAGCTGCCGCACTACGTGAACGCGGTCGAGGCCGGTGACGAGCTGGTCAAGGCGTTCGTCGCGGGCAGCGACGACGAGGGCGACCAGCCCGGCCCGGACGGCGTGCTCGGCGTGGACGAGCTGCACGTGGTCTACACCGAGTTCAAGTCGATGCTGAGCCAGACGCCGGTCGCCAAGCGGATCGCGCCGATGGTGGTCGACTTCGACCCGGCGCCCGCGAAGCTCCAGTCGGTGTACTCGTTCGAGCCGAGTGCCGAGACGCTGCTGGGCGCGCTGCTGCCCAAGTACGTCAAGACCCGGCTCTTCTCGGCACTGCTGGACGCGGCGGCCTCGGAGTCGGCGGCGCGGCGGACCGCGATGAAGGCGGCGACGGACAACGCCACCGAGCTGGTCCGCAACCTCAGCCGCCAGGCGAACGCGGCCCGCCAGGCCCAGATCACCCAGGAGATCAGCGAGATCGTCGGTGGCGCCTCCGCGCTTACCGGTGGCGCAGGAAGTGATGAGTGACATGAGTGCTACTGCCACCACCACCCGCACCGGCCGTGTGGTCCGGGTGATCGGTGCCGTCGTCGACGTGGAGTTCCCGCGTGACGCGGTGCCGGAGCTGTTCAACGCCCTGAGCGTCGAGATCACCTTCGAGGCGGTCGCCAAGACGCTGACCCTGGAGGTCGCCCAGCACCTGGGTGACAACCTGGTCCGCACCATCTCGATGCAGCCGACCGACGGCCTGGTCCGCGGCGCGGCGGTGACCGACACCGGTCGCGCGATCAGCGTGCCCGTCGGCGACGTCGTCAAGGGCCACGTCTTCAACGCGCTGGGCGACTGCCTGGACGAGCCGGGCCTCGGCCGCGACGGCGAGCAGTGGGCCATCCACCGCAAGGCGCCGTCGTTCGACCAGCTCGAGGGCAAGACCGAGATCCTGGAAACGGGCATCAAGGTCATCGACCTGCTGACCCCGTACGTCAAGGGCGGCAAGATCGGCCTGTTCGGCGGCGCGGGCGTGGGCAAGACGGTGCTCATCCAGGAGATGATCACCCGTATCGCCCGCGAGTTCTCCGGCACGTCGGTGTTCGCCGGCGTCGGTGAGCGCACCCGTGAGGGCACCGACCTCCTCCTCGAGATGGAGGAGATGGGCGTGCTCGGCGACACCGCCCTGGTGTTCGGTCAGATGGACGAGCCGCCCGGCACGCGCATGCGCGTCGCGCTCTCGGCGCTGACGATGGCGGAGTACTTCCGCGACGTGCAGAACCAGGACGTGCTGCTGTTCATCGACAACATCTTCCGGTTCACCCAGGCGGGTTCGGAGGTGTCGACCCTGCTGGGCCGCATGCCGTCCGCCGTGGGTTACCAGCCGACGCTGGCGGACGAGATGGGTGAGCTCCAGGAGCGCATCACCTCGACCCGCGGTAAGTCGATCACCTCGCTGCAGGCCATCTACGTGCCCGCGGACGACTACACCGACCCCGCGCCCGCCACCACCTTCGCCCACCTGGACGCGACGACGGAGCTCTCCCGTCCGATCTCCCAGAAGGGCATCTACCCGGCGGTGGACCCGCTGTCCTCGTCCTCCCGGATCCTCGAGCCGTCGATCGTCGGCGAGGAGCACTACCGGGTGGCGCAGGAGGTCAAGCGAATCCTGCAGAAGTACAAGGAACTGCAGGACATCATCGCCATCCTCGGCATGGACGAGCTGTCCGAAGAGGACAAGGTCCTCGTCGGCCGCGCCCGTCGCCTGGAGCGCTTCCTCGGCCAGAACTTCATCGTGGCCGAGAAGTTCACCGGTCAGCCGGGTTCGTTCGTGCCGATCAAGGACACGATCGAGGCGTTCGACCGCGTCTGCAAGGGCGAGTTCGACCACTACCCGGAGCAGGCGTTCTTCTCCTGCGGCGGGTTGGACGACGTCGAGGCCAACGCCAAGAAGCTCGCCGGCAAGTAAGTCGGGCTTCGTTCCGAAGGGCCGTTCCCGGGTGTGGGGACGGCCCTTCGGGCGTTCACGGGGACGCCCAGCCCAGGGCGCGCGAGATGGCCAGCCCGCACGTCCGCACGGCGGGCACGACGGTGTCCGTTCGGGTGCCCGTGGGCACGACGACGGACACCGCGGCGACCACCTCGCCGTCCTGGTCGCGCACGGGTGCGGCGACCGAGTAGGTGATCATCTCGATCTGGCGGTCGCTGATGGCGTAACCGTCGCGGCGCACGCGGGCCAGGGTCTCCCGCAGCTGCGGCGGCGACACGATCGTCTTGGGCGTGAACCGCTTGAGCGGCGCGGCCAGCACGGCCTCCTGCACGGCGACGGGCGCGGCGGCCAGCAGCACCAGGCCGACGCCCGTGCAGTGCAACGGCATCCGGCTGCCCACGCGGGTCACCACGTTCACCGCGTCCCGCGCCGAGATGCGCTCCACGTAGACGACCTCCGTGCCGTCGCGCACGGCCAGCTGCACGTTGTGCCGCGTGACCTCGTACAGGTCCTCCAGGAACGGCAGGGCCCGGTCCCGCAGGTCCAGGCTGCCCGGCGACAACGCGCCCAGCTCAAGCAGCCTCAGGCCCACGCAGTAGCGGCCGTCGGGGGTGCGGTCCAGGGCGCGCAGCTCGACCAGGGACGCCACCAGCCGGTGCGTGGTGCTCAGCGGCAGGCCGGAGTGGCGGCTCAGCTCGGACAGCGTGACCGCCGGCCGCTCCACGGTGAACACCGACAACAGCGAGAACGCGCGTTCCAGCAGCGACTTCGGTGGTGGCACGGGCCCAGTCTCGCAGGGGTCGGGCCTTCCGCTCACCGGGATCGACCCGGCGACGACCCCGGCCGGGTGGCGGTAGGGGTGGCTGGTGCGGCGGGGTGTTCCGGTCACCGTTTAGACTGCGGATGACTCCAGTCGACTTCAGGGAGATGCGCGTGGCCGAGATGACCGTCCAGTTGGTCGCCGTGGAACGCCGCCTGTGGTCCGGCACGGCCACGTCGGTGGTCGCGCAGACGCTCGAAGGCGAGATCGGCATCCTGCCCGGCCACGAGCCGGTGCTCGGGCAGCTGGTCGAGGGCGGCGTGGTCCGGATCCGGACCACCGACAACGAGCTCGTCACGGCGGCCGTGCACGGCGGGTTCCTCTCCGTGACCGGTGAGGGTGTGAGCATCCTCGCCGAGGACGCGGAGCTCTCCCACGAGATCGACGTCGAACAGGCTCGCGCGGACGCGCAGGACGCGGACGACGTGCAGCGGGCCCGGGCCATCGCGCGGCTGCGCGCCGCCGGACACTCGGCCTGACGCGGACGGGCGGACGAACGCCGTGGGGATCGCCGAACTGGTCGGGGTGGTCCTGTTCGGCGCGGTGGTCGTCCTCGTGTACCTCACGTGGCGCCGCGTCCGGCTGTTGCGCGCGGGCGGTGTGCACGTCGCGCTGAGGTCGAGGCTGGACGACTCCGGCCGGGGCTGGCACCTGGGCGTCGGGCACTACCGGGGTGACGAGTTCACCTGGTTCCGCGTGCTGAGCCTGCGGTCCGGCCCGGACATGGTGATCTCCCGCGAGGGTTTCGAGATCGACGACCGGCGTGAGCCCACCGCGCCGGAGGCGTACGCGATGCCCACGGGCGCGGTCGTACTCCGCTGCCGCGGCAACAAGGGCGAAGTCGAGATCGCGATGGGCCCGGACGCGCTGACGGGATTCCTGTCCTGGTTGGAGTCAGCGCCTCCGGGCCGATCCATTCCCTGGGCCTCCTGAAGCCGCCGGTCAGGCGACGTCGAGGCTGTCCGCGGCCTGCCGCGCGGTGGTCGTGGGTTGCTGGACCGCGGTGGTCGCGCTGATCGCCTCGTTGTCCAGCGGCTGGGCGTCCGGGGTGCCCGCCAGGGTGGCCACGGCCCGGAAGTTCACCTTGCCGAGGGCGGCGTCGTCCGGGCGGAACGTGTAGTTGAACGGGAACGCCACCCCGCCCGTCGCGCTCGCCGGCACGTACTGCGTGTAGCGGCCGACCTCGCTCCAGCCCGACGGCGTGGCGCGGTGCAGCGTGACGGTCACGTCCTCGGCGTACCGCGTGGTCCCGACCCGGACGGTGACGCGCTTGGTCTCGCCGACCACCGCGGCGGCGGGTGTGGCGAACCGGGTGATGGCGGCGTCGTGCGTGCGGACCCGGACCACCTGGGACGCGCTGCCCGTGCGGCCGTCCTCGGAGGTGACGGTCAGCGTCACGGTGTAGTCGCCGTCGGCGGCGTAGCGGTGCCGCGGGTCGCCGGTGTCGGCGGTCGTCCTGTCGCCGAAGTCCCACCGCACGGTGACCGGGCCGGGCGTGTCGGGGACCGTGGAGGTGTTGGTGAAGCCGACGTCGGTGAACGTGGACGGCGCGCCCGGGAGGTAGGAGAAGCCGGCGCGGATCGGCCGGGCGGCGGCGATCGAGAAGCTCGCGGACGTGCTGTCGAAGACGTCCGCGACGCGCAGGTAGTAGGTGGTGCCGCCGGTCGCGCGGAACGACACGCCGCCGTTCCAGGCGCAGGTGACCTCGGTGAGGTCCTTGAGCTGCGACCCGGTGTAGACCTCGAACCGCGGGATGCCCCACGTCGGGGCGACGACGACCGGGGTGGTCTCGGGCAGCGTCACGGCGTACCAGAGGGACCTGGTGGACTTCCCGCACCGGCTCTCCGGCTCGCCCGGCTCCTCGGTCGCCCCGGCCAGGGAGGCGTCCGCGGTGTGCGGCAGCGAGGTGACCCGCTCGGCGTGGTCGAACGCGTCGTTGGCGGGCGGTGGCGTGCCCGGCCACCCGGTCACGCCGAAGGTCAGCGACCCGACCGGTCCCCAGGGGTACGCGCTGACCATCAGGTGGTACGTCGTGCCGGCGACGACCGGGACCTCGACGCGGGACTGGAGCGTGCCCTCCTCCCCGTTGTCGTCGCACGCGACCTGCGTGAGCGCGCCGCGGTAGCCGGTGTGCACCGACAGGATCGTGTCGTAGTCGCTGCCCGCGGTGGTGGCGACCAGCACGCCGTCCGCGGGCGCGGTGTAGGTGAACCACACCGACTGGTGGAACCCGTGGCAGTCGGCGGGGTCGTCGTAGGCGGTTGTCGCCTCGACTGCCGACTGGGTGGTGGTGAAGGGCAGGGATGCGATCGACGTCGCCTGGTGGAAGTCGTCGTTCGGGGGTGGCGCGGCGTGCGCCACCCCCGGGACGAGCAGACCGAGCATCGCGGCCACGAAGACCGGTGCGGATCTTCGTGTTCTGCGCACCGCGGAATACCCCCTCGTCGAGTGGACGCCCCCCGGCGTCCGGACTCGACCGAGTGAACACAAAGACGATCAGCCGCGCCGGTTCGTTGATCACGTGGGCACTCGATCGGCCCAGGCGCGTCACTCGAACAGAGGTCAGGCGGGTTGCCTGAGGCTCTCGTAGATCCGGGCGAAGCCCTCCTTGCCGTGCCCGGCGTCGACCTGCCGCCGGATCAGGGCCTGCACCACGCCGACCACCTCGGTGGAGATGCCCTGCGCGGCACTGGCGTCGATCATGTCGCCGAGGTCGGAGAACTCCAGGCTCTGCTGCCCCGGCACGGTGTAGTCGCCGCCGTCGATCACGGTGGCGAAGCCGGCCAGCCCGCCGGTCATCGCGGACAGCCACGGCGCGGCACGCTCGGCGAACTCCGTTGCGGACACCCCGGCGTCCGCGACCATCGCCGCGCCGTGCAGGAACCCGGCGAACATGACGTACATGCCGGCGAGCAGGGCCAGGTCGTACAGCGACGCCGTGCCCGCGTCCTCGCCGAAGTACGCGCTCTCACCCCACAGGTCGAGCAGCGGCCGGTACTGCTCGAACGCGGCCTGCGAGCCGCTGTAGAGGATGGACGAGCCGGGCTGCCCGATCATGTGCGGCACGGCCATGATGCCGCCGTCGAGGTAGACCACGCCGTGCGCCGCGGCCCACCCGGCGATCTCCCGCGACTGCTCCGGCGTGGTCGTGGTGACGTTGACCAGCGTCCGGCCGGTGAGCAGGTCGGCCACCGGGTCCAGCACCTGGTGGACGGAGGCGGCGTCGAGGAGGCAGGCGACCACGACGTCGGCCGCGGTCACGGCGTCGGCCGCGGAGTCGGCGGCCGTGGCGCCGAGCTCGACCAGGGCGTCGGCCTTGCCGGGTGAGCGGTTCCAGACGGTGGTGGGGTGCCCGGCCCGCACCAGGGCCGCGGCGAGGGCGGCGCCCATCGCGCCGAGCCCGAGGACGGTGACCTTCGTGTTCGTCATGCCTTGATCGTCACCCGAACCGGTACTGTCGTACCAGTACGGACTTTATTGTGCGGTACCCACCTTTTGGTAAGCACCCGGGAGGGTCGATGGCGGCTCGGCGTGGTCCCTACTTCTGCGGCATGGACGCCGCGATGGACGTGGTGTCGGGCAAGTGGAAGTCGCTGATCCTGTGGGAACTGGCCGAGCACGGCGTGCGGCGGTTCGCCCAGCTGCGCCGCGGCCTGCCGGGCGTGAGCGAGAAGATGCTCGTCCAGCAGTTGCGCGAGCTGGAGGAGGACGGCCTGGTGCACCGCGAGGTGTTCCCCGAGGTGCCGCCGCGGGTGGAGTACACGCTGACCGAGCACGGGGTGTCGCTGAACGAAGCGCTCGCCGCACTGGGCGAGTGGGGTGCCGAGCGGATGCGGCGCATCGGCGCGGAGAAGGTGGTCTACGCGTCCTGACCGGGCACCCGCCGGGCCGGCTCCGGCCGGCGGAACAGCGTGCCGAGCAGGCGCAGGGCGTCCCGGTCGCCCGAGGCCGCGGCCGCGCCGGACGTGATCTTGTCCGCCAGGCTCGACCGGCCGCCGGCCAGGTCGGCGAAGACGTCCTCGCTCGTCTCGACCACCGCGTCGGGGCGCGGGTCGGGACCGTGGCCCGCGTCGACCGTGCCGTCGTCCACCCGCACGTGGAACACCTCGTCGCCGACCCGGAACTCGTAGGTCGCCCGCACGCCCGCCGCGGCGCCCGGGTCGAAGAACGCCTCCATCGCCAGCACCGTCCAGCCCGGGTGGAACGCCTCGCCCTCCCGCCGTCCGTCCATGGCCCACTTGGCGCCCCACCGGGCCAGGGCGAGGACCGCGGGCCCGAGTTCCGACCGGCCCCGGTGAGGGCGTAGGCGGGGGGTGCGGGCGCCAGGAAGTACCACCGGGAGGTCCGGATCAGGCGTTCGCCCCCGGCTGCCAGAGCACGTCGCCGTCCGGGTTCGCCACCCTGGCCAGGATGAACAGCAGGTCGGACAGCCGGTTCAGGTACTTCGCGGTCAGCGTGTTCGTCCGCTCCGCCTCGACCTCGATCAACGCCCACGCCGACCGCTCCGCCCGTCGGGCGATGGTGCGGGCCTGGTGCAGCAACGCCGCGCCCGGTGTGCCACCGTTGAGGATGAACGACTCCAACTTGCCCAACCGGGAGTTGAACGCATCGCACCACGACTCCAGCCGGTCCACGTAGGCCTGGGTGACCCGCAGCGGCGGGTACTTGGGGTCGGGCACGACGGGCGCGCACAGATCCGCGCCGACGTCGAACAGGTCGTTCTGGACCTGCCGGACCACGTCGGCGACGTCGGTCTCCAGCGCGCCCAGCGCCAGGGCGACGCCCAGGGCGGCGTTGGTCTCGTCCACGTCGGCGTACGCCGTGATGCGGGGCGAGGTCTTGGGCACCCGGGAGAAGTCGCCGAGGCCGGTGGTCCCGTCGTCGCCGACGCGGGTGTAGATCTTCGTCAGGTGCACGGCCATGTCCAGCACTGTAGACACCGCAGTGGCCCACCACGGACGGGCTCGATTCAGACCGTACGTAGGATTGCCGCACAACGAGCAAGGAGTTCCTTACGTGAGTGAGCACTTCCGGGTTCAGGGCGGTGCGCGGCTCGTCGGCGAGGTCGCCGTCGTCGGCGCGAAGAACAGCGTGCTCAAGCTGATGGCGGCGGCACTGCTGGCCGAGGGCACTACCACCATCACCAACTGCCCGGAGATCCTGGACGTGCCGCTGATGGCGGACGTCCTGCGCAGCCTGGGCTGCGAGGTGGTGCTGGACGGCTCGGTCGTCACGATCACCACGCCGAAGGAGCTGAACCACCGCGCCGACTCCGAGGCGATGGGCAAGCTGCGCGCGTCCGTGTGCGTGCTCGGTCCGCTGGTGGGCCGGTGCAAGCGGGCCGTCGTCGCGCTGCCCGGTGGTGACGCGATCGGCAACCGGCCGCTGGACATGCACCAGAACGGGCTGCGCAAGCTCGGCGCGCACAGCGAGATCGAGCACGGCTGCGTGATCGCCGAGGCCGAGGGCCTGCACGGCGCCCAGATCTGGCTCGACTTCCCCAGCGTGGGCGCGACGGAGAACATCCTGATGGCGGCGGTGCTGGCCAACGGCACCACGGTCATCGACAACGCCGCCCGCGAGCCGGAGATCGTGGACATCTGCGTGATGCTCCAGCAGATGGGCGCGAAGATCGAGGGCGCGGGCACGTCCACGCTCACCGTGCACGGCGTGGAGTCGCTGCAGCCGACCGAGCACCGGGTGATCGGCGACCGGATCGTCGGCGCCACGTGGGCGTTCGCCGCGGCCATGACCCGCGGTGACATCACCGTGCGCGGCGTGGACCCGCACCACCTCGACCTGGTGCTGGAGAAGCTGCGGATGGCCGGTGCGGAGGTCAGCGTGCTGGAGGACGGGTTCCGCGTGGTGCAGACCGACCGGCCCCGGTCGGTGGACTTCGTGACGCTGCCCTACCCCGGTTTCGCCACCGACCTGCAGCCGTTCGCGATCGCGCTGTCGAGCGTGTCGGACGGTACGTCGATGATCACCGAGAACCTGTTCGAGGCGCGGTTCCGGTTCATCGAGGAGATGGTGCGGCTGGGTGCGGACGCGCGCACCGACGGCCACCACGCGGTGGTGCGCGGCGTGGAGCAGCTGTCCAGCGCGCCGGTGTGGGCGTCGGACATCCGGGCCGGTGCCGGGTTGGTGCTGGCCGGGTTGTGCGCGGACGGCGCGACCGAGGTGTACGAGATCTTCCACATCGAGCGCGGCTACCCGGGGTTCGTGGAGAACCTGCGCAAGCTCGGCGCGACGGTGGAGCGGGTCAGCGCCTGACGGTCAGGTGGTGCGCAGGAGGAGCTTGGCGTCCGGCGCGTCGGCGGGGAACACCATCAGCCGGTGCAGGCCGTCGCGCCGGACGACGGTGACCTTGATGCGTGCCGCCCGCAAGCGTTTGGCGAGCACGTCCGCGGCTTCGGGGGTGGGCACGGCGGTGACTTCGGTGAGCAGGCCGAAGTCGTCGCCGGTGTAGTCGGGCACGGCCCGTCGGTCGATGCCGAACGCCCAGAACAGCACGAGGGCCAGCACGCCGAAGACGATGACCAGCAGCAGGAACGTGGTGAGCGCGGTCACGCCGCCCATCCTCCCGCAGCTTCGATTCAGTGAGCAACGGCACGCGCGAGCCGTGTTACTGGTCAGTACGCTACCTCCAACGACGACGTAGGAGGTTGCCGCCGTGCCTTACCCGGCAGACCGAGAGCGCGACCGCCCCTGGGTGATGCGGACCTACGCCGGTCACTCCAGCGCCGCCGCCTCCAACGCGCTGTACCGCCGCAACCTGGCCAAGGGCCAGACGGGTCTTTCGGTCGCGTTCGACCTGCCCACGCAGACCGGCTACGACCCGGACGACGAGCTGGCCAGGGGTGAGGTCGGCAAGGTCGGCGTGCCGATCAGCCACATCGGCGACATGCGGCAGCTGTTCGACGGGATCCCGCTGGCCGAGGCGAACACGTCGATGACCATCAACGCGACGGCCATGTGGCTGCTCGCGCTGTACGTGAGCGTGGCCGAGGAGCAGGGTGCGGACCGCGCCACCCTCGCGGGCACCACGCAGAACGACATCATCAAGGAGTACCTGTCCCGCGGCACGTACGTGTTCCCGCCCGGACCCAGCCTGAGGCTGATCACCGACATGGTCGCGTGGACCGTGTCGAACGTGCCGAGGTGGAACCCGATCAACATCTGCTCGTACCACCTGCAGGAGGCGGGCGCGACGCCGGTGCAGGAGATCGCGTACTCGATGTCCACCGCGATCGCCGTGCTGGACTCGGTGTTCGACTCCGGCCAGGTGCCCGAGGAACGGCGGGGCGAGGTCGTCGCGCGCATGTCCTTCTTCGTCAACGCCGGTGTGCGGTTCGTCGAGGAGATGTGCAAGATGCGGGCGTTCGTCCGGCTGTGGGACGAGATCACCCGTGACCGGTACGGCATCGCGGACCCCAAGCACCGGCGGTTCCGGTACGGGGTGCAGGTGAACTCGCTCGGGCTGACCGAGGCGCAGCCGGAGAACAACGTGCAGCGGATCGTGCTGGAGATGCTGGCCGTGACGCTGTCGCGGGACGCGCGGGCGCGGGCGATCCAGCTGCCGGCGTGGAACGAGGCGCTGGGACTGCCCCGGCCGTGGGACCAGCAGTGGGCGCTGCGGATGCAGCAGGTGCTGGCCTACGAGACCGATCTGCTGGAGTACCAGGACATCTTCGACGGCTCGCACGTCGTCGCGGCCAAGGTGGACGAACTCGTCGAAGGCGCGCGGGCGGAGATCGACCGGGTGCAGGCGATGGGCGGCGCGGTCGCGGCGGTCGAGTCCGGGTACATGAAGTCGGCGCTGGTGTCGTCGTTGGCGGAACGGCGTCGGCGGGTCGAGTCCGGTGAGGACGTGGTGGTCGGCGTGAACAAGTTCGCCACCACCGAGCCGTCGCCGTTGCAGGCCGAGGGCGCGAACGCGATCGAGCAGATCGACCCGGTGGTGGAGGAGCGGGCGGTCGAGGCGATCAAGGCGTGGCGGGCCTCGCGGGACGACGCGCTGGTGAAGTCCACTGTGGATGACCTGCGGGCGGCGGCGAAGACCGGTGCCAACCTGGTCGAGGCGACGATCGCCTGTGCGCGGGCCGGTGTGACGACGGGTGAGTGGTCGCAGGCGTTGCGCGAGACGTTCGGCGAGTACCGCGCGCCGACCGGGGTCTCGGCGGCGTCGGCGTCCGGTGAGGCCGGTGCGGAGATCGGCCGCGTGCGCGAGCGGGTGCGGGCGACGGGCGAGGAGTTGGGGGAGCGGCTGCGGATCCTGGTCGGCAAGCCGGGGTTGGACGGGCACTCGAACGGCGCGGAGCAGGTGGCCGTGCGGGCGCGGGACGTCGGCTTCGAGGTCGTGTACCAGGGCATCCGGCTCACGCCCGCGCAGATCGTGGCTGCCGCCGTGCAGGAGGACGTGCACGTGGTGGGCCTGTCGATCCTGTCCGGCTCGCACCTGGAGGTCGTGCCCGCGGTGGTCGACGGCCTGCGCGCGGCGGGCGCGGGTGACGTGCCGGTCGTCGTCGGTGGGATCGTCCCGCCCGACGACGCCGACAAGCTGCGCGAACGCGGTGTGGCCCGGGTGTTCACGCCGAAGGACTACGAGCTGACGCAGATCATGGACGAGATCGTGACCGTGGTCCGCGAGGGGAACGGCCTCTAGAGCACGTCGTCGGTCGACACGATCTCGGCGAACCCGCCGCCGCGCAGGTTGGTGGCGGTGGCTCGGGAGAGCTGGTCGGCCGTCAGGTCCTCCAGGTCGAACGTGAACGTGGCGTCGAGCACGACCCGCACGCGGTAGCCGAGGTTGCCGCCGACGCGGGCGGTCGTCTCGACGCACATGTTCGTCTGCACGCCGGCGAGCACGACGTCCGTGATGCCGCGCGCCCTCAGCCACCCGTCCAGGTCGACCTCGCCGTGGAACGCGGAGTTGACGTTCTTCGCGAAGACGAGGTCGGGTTCGGCGCGGTCCAACTCGGGCTTGAACCGGTTGCCGTCCTGGCCGGGGCGCAGCGGCGAGCCGGGCGTGGTCGAGTCGTGGCGGACGAGCACCAGCGGGCCCGTCCAGGCGTCGAGGAGGCGGGCGATGTTGGCCTCCGCGTCGGGGTTGTTGCGCTTGCCCCAATAGGGGTCGTCGAAGCCGCGCTGCACGTCGATGAGGATCAAGGCGGTGTCGGTCATGGCACCGAGTCTGCGGTCGTCGATGAGGTCGGAGTGAGTGGCAGAACCGGCGCGTTGGGGTACTTTCCTGCCATGCGCACGGTGGGTGTCCTGGTGTTGCCGGGCAGTCGCATGTTCGACATCTCGATGGTGAGCGAGGTGTGGGGGGTGGACCGGCGGGACAGCGGGGTCGGGCCGTTCGCGCTGCGGCTGTGCGCTCCCGGGCGGGCGGCGACGTCCGTGCGGCCGGTGGGTGTCATCCCGGCGACGCACGGGCTGTCCGGCCTGCGCGACTGCGACCTGGTGGTGGTACCCGGTCGGGCGGATCCGCTGGCTCCGGTGCCCGAGGCGGCGGTGCGCGCGCTGCGGTCGTTCTCCGGGACGGTGGCGGCGTTGTGCTCGGGCGCGTTCACGCTGGCGGCGGCGGGGATGCTGGACGGGCGTGAGGCGACCACCCACTGGCGGCTGCTGGACGCGCTGGAGGCCGCCGCACCCCGGGTCCGCGTGGTGCGGGACGTGCTGTTCACCGATGGTGACGTTCTCACGTCGGCCGGTGTGGTCGGCGGGCTCGACCTGTGCCTGCACCTGGTGCGCCGGGCGCACGGCGCCGACGTGGCCGCCGCCCTGGCCCGCCGCCTGGTGATGCCACCGACCCGCGAAGGCGGCCAACGCCAGTACGTCGACCCGCCCTTGCCGCCACGTCCCGACCGCGCCGGTATCGCGTCCACAGTGGACTGGGCGGTGGGCCGCCTCGGTGAGCCCGTCGGTGTCGCCGAGATGGCCGCGCACGCCGGGATGAGCGAGCGCACCTTCCACCGCGCCTTCCTGGCGGCGACCGGCAACACCCCCGGGCGTTGGCTCCAGGTGCAACGGGTCCAGCTGGCCCAACGCCTGCTGGAGACCACGGACCTGCCGGTCCACCGGGTGGCCGAACGCGCGGGCCTGGGCACCGCACCCAACCTCCGCCGCCGGCTGCGCGCGGAAGTGGGCGTGACACCGGACGCCTACCGCCGCACGTTCCGCGTGCCCGACCTGGTCAGTGCGTTGTCACGGGGATGATGGTGCTGTCCTCCTCGAACACCACCACCCTGGCGCCCAACGGCTTGCTCAGCGTCACGGGGTAGTACTGGGACCGGTAGATCGCGGCACGCGCGCAGTTGCCGACGGTGCCGACCGTCCGCACGCCGATCACCACGGACGTCTCGGTCTCGGTCACGACGGGTTCCTTGGTGGAAGGCGGGTCACCCTGGCAGGGCGCGGGGGGCGCGCCCAGCTCCACTTCCAGCCGCACCCCGTCCGACGTCCGGGCGTGGTGGCTGCCGTTGATCTCCTCGCCCCGCTTCCAGAACGCGTCGGGCGTGACCGCGGGCCACGCGTACACGCTGCCGTACACGGACCGGAACCGCCACGCCGGCAGCTCCAGCCGGCCGCGGTCGGTGTTGAACTCCGCCGTGCCCAGCTCGGCGCTCACCAGCTCCAGCTCGCCGCCGGGCAGCCCGGCCACCGCGTCGCGCACGCTGATCAGCGGCAACGTCGCCGGGCCGTCGGGCAGCACCACCGACGCCGGGCCGGGCGTCGGCGGCTCCACGCCGGTGAACCGGTAGCCGGCGGCCAGCTTCTCCTCCTCCAGGCCCATCCACTCCACGGTCAGCAGCCTCGGCTGGAACAGCACGATCGGGCGGGGGACGGCGGTCACCGGGAAGTCCACGCCGGCGGGTGCGACCGCGGCCGGGAGGTCCGATCCGATCGCGAGGTCCGGTGACGTCGTCCGGTCGACACCTGCGCAGCCGGCAGCCACCAGGCCGAGGGCCACCGCTAACAGTGGGAGTCTCATGCACCCAGGACGGTGGTGGACCGGCAAGCGGTTGCACGGCCGGTTACCGTCGCAACATGGCCGAATACGAGCACATCCGCGTCGAACGCACGGCTGACCTCGTGCGGATCACCATGGACCGCGCCGCCCGGCGCAACTCGTTGTCCGCCGAGCACCTGGCGGAGCTGCTGACCGCGTTCCGCGAGGTGGCCGCGTCGGACGCGGTGGGCGTGGTGCTCGCGGGCGAGGGGCCGGTGTTCTCCGCCGGGCACGACTTCGCCGACGTTGCGGCCCGCGACCTGGAGGGCGTGCGCGACCTGCTCACGCTGTGCACGGACGTGATGCGCACGATCGAGTCCGTGCCGCAGGTCGTGATCGCGCGCGTGCACGGCCTGGCCACGGCGGCGGGCTGCCAGCTCGTGGCCTCGTGCGACCTGGCCGTGGCCGCCGAGGAGGCCGGGTTCGCCCTGCCCGGCGGCAAGGGCGGCTGGTTCTGCCACACCCCGGCGGTGCCCGTGGCCAGGGCGATCGGCCGCAAGCGGTTGATGGAGATGGCGTTGACCGGCGACACCGTGGACGCGCGCACCGCCGAGCAGTGGGGCCTGGTGAACCGGGTCGTGCCGCTCGCCGAGCTGGACGACGCCGTGGACGAGCTGATGCGCCGGGCCACCCGCGGCAGCCGGGCCAGCAAGGCGCTGGGCAAGCAGACGATCTACGCCCAGCTCGACCGGCCGGAGGCCGACGCCTACGCCATCGCGCTGGAGGTGATGGCGGCGGCGTCGCAGACGCCGGCGGCCAAGGAGGGCATGTCGTCGTTCCTGGAGAAGCGCCCGGCCGCCTGGACCGACTAACGCGCGAGCCCGAGCACGAGGGAAGCGGCGGCGAGGGCGAGGAACGCGCCGGGGAAGGCGATGTTGTGCCACACCCCGGCCCGCACGTGGGCGACGACCGCGCCCACGAAGAACGCCACCAGCCCGATCGCCGCCGCCACCCCGACGACGGGCACGCCGAGCAGGCCGAGCAGCAGCCCCACCGCGCCCGCGCCCTTCAACAGACCCAGCACGGGCAGCCAAGCCGGCGGCACGTGGACCTCGGCCGAGTTCGCCAGGACGAACTCGGCCTTCAGCAGGTCGGCGACGGCGATACCGGCGTTGGCCAGGATCGCGAGGACGGTGACGACGACGTGAGCGGTGGACATGAGCCCCTCCGTGAGCAGACAACCTGTCTGCCCACCCCGACGCGCGGGCGCCGCCGAAGGTGACCGGCTACCCCACCCGCTTGTAGAACAACGTCGTGGGCCGCAGCACGCCGCCCGGGTCGGCGGCGTAGTCCGGGATGACGCCGACCTCCGTCCACCCGGCCCGCCGGTAGAGCCGCTCGGCCGCCGACCCCGTCTGCGTGTCCAGCACGAGCAGCGTCGCGCCCCGCTCGGCGGCACCCCGCTCGGCCACGTCCAGCAGCGCACGCCCCAGCCCGGCACCACGCGCGTCGCGGTGCACGATCAGCTTGGTCACCTCGGCGCGGTGCGTGCCGTTGGCCGTGTCGGTGAACCGCACCTGCACGGTGCCCAGCACCCGCCCACCGTCGCGGGCCACCCACAGCGCCAGCACGCCGTCCGCCACCGCCGCGGCCCTGGCCCGCCACCACTCGCCCGCCCGCTCGCGCGACAGCGGCTCGACGAAGCCGACCGACGCGCCGCCCGCCACGGCGTCGACCAGCAGGTCGGCCAACCCGTCGGCGCACGCCGTCAGCTCGGCGGAGGTCAACTCCACGACCTCGGTGGTCACGGCTGCGCGTGCTCGTGCAGCAGGAGCAGGGTGTAGGCGGCGATCGACTGGGCGTCGGTGATGTCGCCGCGCGCGATCATCGCCTCGAACTCCGCGCGCGGAAACCACGCCGAGCGCATGTCCTGCTCCTCGTGCTCCCGCTCGTGGAACCCCTCGCGCAGCTCGGTGGCCAGGAACACCCGCCCGCGCTGGCTGGACATGCCCGGAGCCACGTCGAGCAGGCCCAGCTGCACCAGCTTGCCCGCCCGCAGCCCCGTCTCCTCCCGCAGCTCGCGCTCGGCCAGCACCAGCGGGTCCTCGTCCGCCCGTTCGGGCGCGGTGCCCTGCGGGAACTCCCAGCGTCGCATGCCGAGCGGGTAGCGGAACTGCTCGACCAGCCGCAGCCGCTCGCCGTCCATGGGGATCACCAGCGCGAAGTCCGGCTTGTCCACCACGCCGTAGATCCCGGTGGTCCCGTCCGCCCGCCCGATGGCGTCCTCCCGGACCACCATCCACTGGTTCGCGTACACCTCACGCGATCCGAGGGTTTCCACGATCACTCTCCCTGTGCCGAATGCCGGGCCAGTTCCGACCGGCGCCGCGGTGACACGTCGGCCGACGGTACCTGTCGGTGGATCGGGCCTCGCACCCCGTAGCCTGTCGGCCGTGCGCCTCGTCATCGCTCGCTGCCAGGTCGACTACGTCGGACGCCTCACCGCCCATCTGCCGATGGCCCAGCGGCTGCTGCTGATCAAGGCGGACGGCTCGGTGTCGATCCACTCCGACGACCGCGCGTACAAGCCGCTGAACTGGATGAGCCCGCCGTGCTGGCTGATCGAGGACCCGGACATGTGGGTCGTGCAGAACAAGGCCGGCGAGAAGCTGATCATCACCCTGGCAGAGGTGCTGCACGACTCCAAGCACGAGCTCGGCCCGGAGCCCGGCCTGGTCAAGGACGGCGTCGAAGCGGACCTGCAGAAGCTGCTGGCCGAGCACGTCATCACGCTCGGCGAGGGCTGGACCCTCGTCCGCCGCGAGTTCCCCACCCCGATCGGCCCGGTCGACCTGATGTGCCGCGACGCGTCGGGCGTCTCCGTGGCGGTCGAGATCAAGCGCCGCGGCGAGATCGACGGCGTCGAGCAGCTGACCCGCTACCTGGAACTGCTCAACCGCGACCCGCTGCTGGCACCGGTGAAGGGCGTGTTCGCCGCCCAGCAGATCAAACCGCAGGCCCGCACCCTCGCCGAGGACCGCGGCATCCGCTGCGTCGTGCTGGACTACGACGCGCTGCGCGGCATCGAGTCCGACGAGTTCCGCCTGTTCTGACCTCTCGAGTTGACCTTTCGTCGCATCCGGTTACGCTGATCGACGCATTCCCGGTGCGAAGTCCCGCGACGGTTGCCACTGCACGGCACAGCGGTACGTCTGGTCCTCGGGAGCCATCAACGTCACGTGCCTAAGGTACGGGAGACGGGTGCTTCGGCGTGCCTTCCGCCTCCTTCCCGCTCTCGGTCTCGGTCACGTAGGTGATGGTTCCGTCTCGACGAGAGGTTGAGCGTTGACCAGGCCGCCAGTCGATCCACATCCCTGTGACCACTGCGGGTCGGAAACCCGAAATCCGCGCTTCTGCAGCAACTCCTGTCACCTCAAGGGGACCCAGGAGGTGCGTTCGGCGCGCTTGCGCAAACCGCGTCCGCCTTGTCCTCAGTGTGGCATCGGCTCTGTTGTGCGAGGTGCGAAAACCTGTAGCCGGGCCTGCTCGGACGAAATGCGCCGACGCAAGCCTGATCCCTGTCGCCGCTGTGGATCGCAGGAGCGGTTCGGGCGTCGCAGGAACGGTCCCTACTGCACCTGGGAGTGTTTCAACGAGGACCGTTACGAACGGACCGGTTCGTTCGCCACATGGCTCGCTAAGTGGACATCCGGGTTGATCACCGGCACCGGCGAGGACGGACGGCCGGATCACCGGGTTCGTCAGGCCCTCGTCTTCCTGCGTGGTCAGCGGTGCGAGGAGTGCGGGTGGAACCAGGTGAACCCGGTCAGCGGTCGAGTTCCGCTGCACGTCGATCACATCACCGGGGACCGCAGCCGGAACCGGCCGGACGAGGTGCGTCTGCTCTGTCCGAACTGCCACTCTTTGACGCCCAACTACCAGCACCTCAACAACCCCGGTGTTGCGCCGATACGGTCACGGCCGAGCCGGAGGTACCGGGAGACATGGCTGAGCTCCGCACCGGAGGCGCGCCGAGTGGCGGTCGGGACCGGCACACGTTCGGAGGCCTCACCGACCAAGCTTTCCGGATGATCCCGCTGTTGGAGAGCGGTCGGGACGCCGGTTGGCCGTTCTAGTGCTCCGAAGGGCGCCGCTGGTCCGTGTTGTGCGGGCCGGCGGCGCCGCGGTCGACTCCGCAATTCCCGGGTGAGCGGTAAGCCGTTCGGGCGCGTGGCAGGTCGGATTTCGCGATATACGCTGACTTCCCCCGTCGACGGGCCTGGAGGCGCGTGGTGCGAAGACCTCGAAGACGAAGATCCGGTCCACTGGTCCCGTTGCTGTTCCTGGCGGTGGCGGGTTGCGCGCAGCAGGCGCCCGCGCCGCCGCCACCCGTGATCGCGGCGATGAGCTCCACCGCCGCACCCTCTCCCGCCGCGCACCTCGCGGCGCAGCCCGTCGCCGGTCAGGCCGGCGGCGAGGTCCGGCTCAGCGGCACCGGGTATCCCGCACACGGTCGGGTGGTGTTCACCTTCCACGGCCGGCGGGTCGGCGACACCACCGCGGACGCGGTCGGCCGGTTCGCCGAAGTCCCGGTGCGCGTGCCCGACTCGTTCGGCGATTCCGCACCCGGCACGCAGTTCACCATCGGCGCCACCTCCGGCCCCGTCTACGCCGAGACGCCGTTCGTCCTCACCCGCTGACGCGCCCACCTGAGGTTTAGCCCGGGGTAGTTCAAACCGGCGGAGCGCGCCGGGGTGCACTACCGTCGGCTTGATCGGCTGTGCGGTAGTGCGCGTTGGTGTTCGGGGTTGTTGGATCAGGGAGGTGGGCGGAGGTGCCCGTACTGGCCCAGGTGGATCTCCGGCTGGACGCCGGTCCGTTGGACTACGCCCTGCTGGCGGTCTACTTCGCGTTCGTCCTCGGCATCGGCTTCCTGGCTCGCAGATCGGTCTCGTCCAGCCTGGACTTCCTGCTCTCCGGCCGCTCGCTGCCCGCGTGGGTGACGGGTCTGGCGTTCATCTCCGCCAACCTCGGCGCGATCGAGCTGCTCGGCATGGCGGCCAACGGCGCGCAGTACGGCATGGCGACGGTGCACTACTACTGGATCGGCGCGATCCCGGCCATGGTGTTCCTCGGCCTGGTGATGATGCCGTTCTACTACGGCTCGAAGGTGCGCAGCGTCCCCGAGTTCCTGCGCCGCCGCTTCGGCAAGGGCGCGCACCTGGTCAACGCGATCAGCTTCGCCGTCGCCCAGGTGCTGATCGCGGGCGTGAACCTGTACGCGCTGGCGTTCCTGCTGAACCTGATGCTCGGCTGGCCGATCCCGCTGTCGGTGGTGATCGCGGCGGCGATCGTGCTCACGTACACGGCGCTGGGCGGGTTGTCGGCGGCCATCTACAACGAGGTGCTGCAGTTCTTCGTGATCGTCGCCGCGCTGCTGCCGCTGACGATCGTCGGCCTGCACAAGGTCGGCGGCTGGGACGGCCTGGTGGAGAAGGTCACCGGCGGTCCCGGCGGCGCCGAGCAGTTGTCGGCGTGGCCGGCGACCGAGCTGACCGGCATCCAGAACCCGGTGCTCAGCGTCATCGGCATCGTGTTCGGGCTCGGGTTCGTGCTGTCGTTCGGGTACTGGACGACGAACTTCGCCGAGGTGCAGCGCGCGTTGTCGGCCAAGAGCATGTCGGCCGCCCGGCGCACGCCGATCATCGGCGCGTACCCGAAGATGCTGATCCCGTTCGTGATCATCATCCCGGGCATCATCGCGGCGCTGGTCGTGCCGGAGATGGTCGCGCTCAAGGCCGGTGACGACAGCGGCGGCGTGGTCTACAACAACGCGCTGCCCGCGCTGATCGGCGAACTGCTGCCCAACGGCATGCTGGGCATCGCGATCACGGGTCTGCTGGCCTCGTTCATGGCGGGTGTGGCGGCGAACGTGTCGTCGTTCAACACGGTGTTCACGTACGACCTGTGGCAGGACTACGTGCGCAAGGACCGCCCGGACGAGTACTACCTGCGGGTCGGGCGGCTGGCCACGATCGGCGGCACGCTGGTCGCCATCGGGACGGCGTTCCTGGCGGCCGGCTACGGCAACATCATGGACTACATCCAGGCGCTGTTCTCGTTCTTCAACGCGCCGCTGTTCGCCACGTTCATCCTGGCCATGTTCTGGAAGCGGATGTCGGCGGCGGCGGGGTGGTCCGGTCTCGTGGCGGGCACGCTCGGCGCGGTGCTGGTGTTCGTGCTCGCCGAGACCGGGGTGCTGGACCTGCCCGGTCAGGGCGCGAGCTTCGTCGGCGCGGGCGTGGCGTTCGCGGTGGACATCGTGGTCAGCGTGGTGGTGACGGTGTTCACCCGGCCGGTGCCGCAGGAGCGGCTGGTCGGGCTGGTCTACAGCCTGACGCCCAAGGAGGACCGCAGGCACTCCACCACGGGTGACGACGCCGGGTGGTACCGGTCGCCGCTGCTGCTCGGCATCGGCGTGCTGGTGCTGACCGCCGTGCTCAACATCATCTTCGGCTGAGGGAGGTCGTCGTGGCGCGCAAGGCCGGTCTGTTCGACCTGCGACTGGTGATCGCGATGCTGTTCGCCATCTACGGCGTGGTGCTGTTGGTGGTCGGACTCGGCTTCACCGACGAGGCCGACCTGACCAAAGCGGACGGGTTGAACATCAACCTGTGGACCGGGATCGGCATGATCGCGCTGGCGGCGGTGTTCGTCACCTGGGCGACCCTGCGGCCGGTCATCGTGCCCGAGGACGGTGAGGGCACGGGTACCGCGCGCGGTGGCGGTCAGCGCCTCGGGTAGACCGGGTTGAACGCCTCGACCGTCCAGGTGTCGAGCCAGCGGACGGCGCGTCGGATGCGGCTGCGCATGCGATGGTCCTTTCGTTGGTTTCGGCTTGGTCACCAGGGTCAGCGCGTCGATCTTCTGAATCGTTCCCGAAGGCCGTCGTGAGGACGGACACAGGGTTCGTGCCACGAATGGCGGAGTCGGTCGCTACCGTGCACCACGTGCCCCGTCTCGTCGCCGTGTTGAGCTTGATCCTGCTGCTGGCCGGCTGTGCCGGGGCGGATCTGGCCAAGCAGAGGTTCCCGCGCACCACGATCCCGGCCGACGCCGAGAACGTCACCGACCCGACCGGGTCGAGCAGGCCGCCCGCACCGCCCGCGGACGGCGAGCCGGTCGACCCGGCGTTCGCGGCCGACGAGCTGCGCCTGACCGACCCGTGCGAGCTGCTGGACGAGGACGTGCTGAAGCGGTTCGGCACGCCCGGTGACCGGTCGCGCGGCGGGTTCAGCCGGTGCTCGAACTTCATGAAGGACAAGAACGGCAAGGACCTCGCGGTCACGGTCGAGATCGGCCAGACCATGACCACCGAGCTGAAGAAGGCGGACAAGCAGCTCGCCGGCCTGCGCAGCTACGAGCAGGTGCTGGAGAACAGCGCGTGCTTCGTCTCGGTCATCACGCAGGAGGAGCCGGGTCTCGGCATCACGGTGCAGATCGGGTACGAGGACGGCGACGCGTGCGCGCCCGGCCGCGAGATGGCCGAGTCGGTGGTGAGGCAGATCAAGGACCGCGCGGCGACCCGCACGGCCGCCAAGGGCTCGCTGATCACGCTCGACCCGTGCGCCCTGCCTGAGAAGGCCGCGGTCGAAGCGGGCGCGGGCGCCGGTCACCGTGTGTACCCGTACGGGCTGCACCACTGCTCCTGGGTCGGCGACGACCGCGAGCTGACGCTGGCGTTCCGCGAGACCTTCATCCCCGACGACCACGAGTTCGACGACAAGCAGACCGAGGTCGACCTGGGCGGCGGCGTGGTCGGCTACCAGCTGTCCAGCAGCACGGCGTTCCCGTCCTGCGAGGTCACGTGGGTGCAGCTGGAAGGCGCGGACAACGACGGCGAGGTCGTCGAGGTCAAGTCGGCGGGCCCGAAGGCGTCCGAGTTCGACCGTTGCGCGACCGCCGTGGCCTTCGCCAAGTCGATCGTCGGCAAGATCCCGAAGGGCTGAACGGGGGCTGACATCACCCCCAGTTACCCGTTACTGTCGAGTAACACCCGCGTTCGTGCTTGTGCTTGGAGGGCCCGATGACGCAGACCGCTCCCACCACTCCGGCGCGGGCCGACGACGGGCAGCGGCGGTTCGCGTCGCTCGACCCCCGCACGGGTGAGGTCATCGGCCACCACGTGGTGGCGTCCGAGGAGGACGTCCGCGAGGCCGTCCGGGTAGCGCGGGGCGCCGCGGTGTTCTGGGCGGAGCTCGGGTTCGACGGCAGGCGGGCGCGACTGGACGCGTGGCGCAAGCTGCTGCTCAAGCGGTTGGACGAGTTCCAGGTGTTGATCAGCGCCGAGACCGGCAAGTCGGCCGACGACGCGCGGACCGAGCTGGCGCTGGTCATCGACCACCTGCACTGGGCGGCCAAGCACGCGCCGAAGGTGCTGGGCAAGCGCAAGGTCGCGCCCGGGATGCTCATGTACAACCACGCGGCGACGTTGGAGTACCGGCCGCTGGGCGTGGTCGGCGTGATCGGGCCGTGGAACTACCCGGCGTTCACCCCGATGGGTTCCATCGCGTACGCGTTGGCGGCGGGCAACGCGGTGGTGTTCAAGCCGTCGGAGTTCACGCCGGGGGTCGGGGTGTTCCTGGCGGCCACGTTCGGCGAGGTGGTGCCGGAGTTCCCCGTGCTGCAGGTGGTGACCGGGTTCGGCGAGACCGGTGCGGCGCTGTGCACGTCCGGGGTGGACAAGCTGGCGTTCACCGGGTCGACGCCGACGGGAAAGAAGGTGATGGCCGCGTGCGCCGCGTCGTTGACGCCGGTGCTGGTGGAGTGCGGCGGCAAGGACCCGTTGATCGTGGCGGAGGACGCCGACGTGCGGGCTGCGGCGGACGGCGCGGTGTGGGGCGGGATCTTCAACTCCGGGCAGACGTGCGCCGGGGTGGAGCGGGTGTACGTGGCGGACGCGGTGTACGACGAGTTCGTCGCGCTGGTGGTGGAGAAGGCGAAGAAGCTGCGGCCGGGTGGTGAGGCGGACGCGCACTTCGGGCCGATCACGATGCCCAAGCAGGTCGACGTGATCCAGTCGCACGTCGCGGACGCGTTGGAGCGCGGTGGGCGGGCGGTGGTCGGTGGGCTGGAGTCGATCCGGCCGCCGTACGTCGAGCCGGTGGTGCTGGTGGACGTGCCGGACGAGTCGACGGCGGTGACCGAGGAGACGTTCGGGCCCACGCTGGTGGTGACGCGGGTGGCCGACGCGGACGAGGCGGTGCGGCGGGCGAACTCGTCGGCTTACGGGTTGGGCGCGACGGTGTACTCGCGGAACCGGGGTGAGGAGCTGGCGGACAAGCTGCGGTGCGGGATGGTGTCGATCAACTCCGTGCTCGCGTACGCGTCCGTGCCCGGGTTGCCGTTCGGCGGGGTCGGGGATTCGGGGTTCGGGCGGATCCACGGGGAGGACGGGTTGCGTGAGTTCGCCTATGCGCACGCGGTGACGCGGAAGCGGTTCGGGGCGCTGCTGAACCCGATGACGTACGACCGGGGGTCTCGGACGATCCGGCACGTGGTGCGCCTGGTCCGCGTCCTCTACGGCCGCTAACGCCGCGTGTCCTACGTTCAGAACGCGTGAGTCCAACGTTCAGAACGCGTGAGTCCAACGTTCGCGGCGTGTGAGTTCAACGCTCAGGGTCGAGGTGAAGGCCGCGAGTTCGGCTCGATTCGACATGGGACCTTTGCGGTTCTTGAGGGTGTAGTTCCGCTTTCGGGGCCGGGTGCGGTGGAGTAGTAATGGGGTGATCAGCGTCGATCGGGAGGTCCACCCGTGAAGAAGATCATCAACGATCCGGCGACCGTGGTGGTCGACGCGTTGCGCGGGATGGCGCTCGCGCACGCCGACCTGCTGGAGGTCCAGTACGACCCGGCGGTGGTGGTGCGGGCGGACGCGCCGGTGCCGCGGAAGGTGGCCGTCATCTCCGGTGGCGGGTCCGGGCACGAGCCGTTGCACGGTGGGTTCGTCGGGCGGGGGATGCTCGACGCGGCCTGTCCCGGTGCGGTGTTCACGTCGCCGACACCCGATCAGGTGGCAGCCGCCGTGGCGCGGACCGACGGTGGTGCGGGCGCGTTGTTGATCGTGAAGAACTACACGGGTGACGTGCTCAACTTCGAGACCGCGGGCGAGTTGGCGGCGGCTGACGGCGTGGACGTGCGGACGGTCGTCATCGATGACGACGTGGCGGTGAAGGACTCGTTGTTCACGGCGGGGCGGCGTGGTGTCGGCGGCACGGTGCTGCTGGAGAAGATCGTCGGCGCGGCTGCCGAACGTGGCGTCGACCTCGACGGGTGCGAGGCGTTGGCACGGCGGGTCGTGGCGCAGGTGCGGTCGATGGGGTTGGCGTTGACGGCGTGCACGGTGCCGCACGCGGGCGAGCCGTCGTTCACGTTGGCCGACGACGAGATGGAGTTGGGCATCGGCATCCACGGGGAGCCGGGGCGTCGGCGGGTGCCGGTCTCCTCCGCCGAGGAGATGGTGGCGGCGTTGCTCGACCCGGTGGTGGAGGACCTGCCGTTCGAGGAAGGTGACCGGGTCCTGCTGTTCACCAACTCGATGGGCGGGACGCCGTTGATCGAGTTGTACTTGGCGCACGGGATCGCGGAACGGTTGTTGGTGGAGCGGGGTGTGGTCGTGGAACGGCGGTTGGTCGGGCCGTACATCACCAGCCTGGAGATGCAGGGGATGAGCTTGACGTTGTTGAAGCTGGACGACGAGATGCTCGAGTTGTGGGACGCGCCCGTGCACACCCCGGCGCTGCGGTGGGGCGTCTGATGGCGTGCACGGCGGAGTCGGTCGCGGAGGCGTTGCGGGCGGTGGCGGCGGTCGTGGTCGAGCACCGCGAGGAGCTGATCCGGCTGGACCGCGAGATCGGTGACGGCGACCACGGCGAGAACATGGCGCGCGGCTTCACGGCGTTGGTGTCCAAGCTGGACGAAGTGCCGTCGTCACCCGGCGCGGTGTTGAGGTTGGCGGCCACGACGTTGATCTCGACGGTGGGTGGTGCGGCCGGGCCGCTGTACGGGACGGCGTTCCTGCGTGCGGCGACGTCGGTGGGTGACGTGGCGGAGTTGGACGGGCCGGCGGTGGCGGCGGCGTTGCGGGCGGCGTTGGAAGGGGTCGTGGCGCGGGGCAAGGCGGCTGTCGGCGACAAGACGATGGTGGACGCCTTGACGCCCGCGGTGGCGGCGGCGGAGTCGGTCGCGGTCACCGGTGGTGGGGTGGCGGAGGTGTTGGGCGCGGCGGCCGACGCGGCGGAGATGGGCGCCGACTCGACGGTGCCGATGGTGGCGCGGAAGGGGCGTGCGTCGTACCTGGGTGAGCGCAGCGAGGGGCACCTCGACCCCGGCGCGCGGTCGACGGCGTTGCTGCTGCGGACGTTGGCCGGGAGGGCGCGGTGATCGGGCTCGTGGTGGTGTCGCACAGCCGGCAGTTGGCCGCGGGGGTCGCGGAGCTGGCCGGGCAGATGGCGCCGTCGGTGGCGATCGTGCCGTCCGGTGGTGACGGCGAAGGCGGGCTGGGCACGGATTACGTGGCGGTCGGTGAGGCCATCACGCGGGCCGATTCCGGTGCGGGCGTGGTGGTCCTGTTCGACCTCGGCAGCGCGAAGATGGTGGCCGACATGGCTGCCGAGGAGGCCGAGGGGTCGGTGCTCGTGGTGGACGCGCCGCTGGTCGAGGGCGCGGTGGCGGCGGCGGTGCGGGCGCAGGGTGGGGCGGGGTTGGCGGAGGTGGCCGCGGCGGCGTCGTCGGCCGGGTCCGTTTCGCCTGCCCCGGCGGCGGCCGGGGAGGTGGTTCGGGCCGAGGTGGAGTTGACGAACTCGGTGGGGCTGCACGCCCGGCCGGCGGCGTTGGTGGTGCGGGCGTTGGACTCGTTGGACGCGTCGGTGGTCGTGCGGTACGGGGACGAGGCGGCGGACGCCAAGAGCGTGTTGGCGTTGATGGGACTCGGTGCGCCCGGTGGTGCGCGGGTCGAGGTGGAGGCATCGGGCGCGGACGCGGCGGAAGCCGTGCGGAGGGTGGAGGAGCTCGCCGCGCGGCGGTTCGACGAATGAGCTGTTGAGACGTCCCTGGACCGATTACTTGCTCGATACCGATGGTGAAGCTCACGCGAACGCCGCGTGACGGCCGTGGGATAGTCGCGTCAAGTTACCGTCCGGTAGCCACTCCGGTGAGTGGGAGGTAAACAGTGACGCGCCAGTTCAGCACGGTCGGAGTCGTCGGTCTCGGCACGATGGGCGCCGGTATCGCCGAAGTCCTCGCCCGGACCGGCATCACTGTGGTGGCGGTCGACGTGGACGAGGCGGGGCTGGCCCGCGGTCGCGGCCACCTGGACCACTCGACGGACCGCGCGGTGGCGGGCGGCAAGCTGTCGGCCGACGAGCGTGACGCCACGTTGGGCCGCATCTCGTACGCCACCTCGTTGGACGCGTTGGCGGACGTGGACCTGGTCATCGAGGCGGTGCCGGAGCGGATCGAGCTGAAGGCGGCGGTGTTCGCCGAACTGGACCGGATCTGCGGTCCGGACACGGTGTTCGCGTCGAACACGTCGTCGCTGTCGATCACCGAGATCGGTGTCCACACCGGACGGCCGGGCAAGGTCGTCGGAATGCACTTCTTCAACCCCGCGCCGGTGTTGAAGCTGGTCGAGGTGATCCGCACGGTTGTCACGGAACCGGACGTGGTGACCGACGTGGTGGCGTTCGCCGAGGGGGTGGGCAAGACGCCGGTCGTCATCGGCGACCGGGCCGGGTTCATCGCCAACGCGCTGCTGTTCGGGTACCTCAACCACGCGGTGCGGATGTACGAATCCCGTTATGCGACAAGGGAAGACCTCGACGCGGCCATGCGGTACGGGTGCGGCTACCCGATGGGCCCGTTGGCGGTGCTCGACCTCATCGGGTTGGACACCGCGTACGAGATCCTGGACACGATGTACCACCAGTCGCGCAACAGGCTGCACGCGCCGGCGCCGCTGTTGAAGCAGATGATCACGGCGGGGCTGCTGGGGCGCAAGAGCGGGCGCGGTTTCTACACCTACGACGGGCCGGACTCGCCGGTCGTCGTGCCGGACGTGCTGACGCCGGTCGCCTCGGCGGACGGTGAGGCGGCGCGCGAGGTGCAGCGGGTCGGCGTGATCGGCACCGGGACCATGGCCACGGGGATCGTGGAGGTGTTCGCCAAGCGCGGGTACGACGTGGTGCTGCGGGCGCGGTCGGAGGACAAGGCCGCCGCGGCGGTGGGCAAGGTGCGCAAGTCGTTGGAGAAGGCGGTCTCGCGCGGCAAGTTGTCGGAGGCGGACCGGGACGCCGCGCTGGCCCGGGTGTCGCCGGTGGTCGACTTCGCGGACCTGGCCGACTGCGACCTCGTGGTCGAGGCGGTGGCCGAGGAGCTGTCGATCAAGAAGGCGGTGTTCGAGGCGCTGGACGAGGTGTGCAAGCCGGGTGCCGTGCTGGCGACCACGACGTCCTCGCTGCCGGTGATCGAGTGCGCCGCCGCGACCTCGCGACCCGGTGACGTCGTCGGCCTGCACTTCTTCAACCCGGCGCAGGTGATGAAGCTGGTCGAGGTCGTGGGGACGATCTCGACGTCGGCCGACGTCGTCGCCACCGCCCGTCGGGTGTGCCTCGACCTGGGCAAGGTGCCGGTGCACTGCGGCGACCGCGCCGGGTTCATCGTCAACGCGCTGCTGTTCCCGTACCTGAACGACGCGGTGAAGATGCTGGAGGCGCACTACGCGTCGGCCGACGACATCGACAACGCGATGAAGGTCGGCTGCTCGTTGCCGATGGGGCCGTTCGAGCTGCTGGACGTGGTGGGGTTGGACGTGTCGCTGGCCATCGAGCGGACCCTGTACCTGGAGTTCCGCGAGGCGGGCTTCGCCCCCGCGCCGCTGCTGGAGCACCTGGTGAAGGCCGGTCGGTTGGGGCGCAAGACCGGCAAGGGGTTCCGCGACTACGCGGCCTGAGGGACGCGTTGTGCGGGCTGATGGCGTGGCGGGTTTCGGCGTTTGGCATCGTGGTCACCATGCGGCGTGTGGTGATCTCGCTCCTGGTGGCGGCGTTCGGTCTGACGAGCGCCTGCGCGTACACGGTCAACGGCACCCCGGTGGCGGAGCAGGTGCTCGACGTCGACCCGCCGTTCACGTCGGCCAAGCCCACGCCGACGGGCTCCGCGGACCCGTCCCGCGAGCCGACCGGGGACGTCGGTGACATCTGTGCGTTGATCGGGTGGAAGGACCTGCCCTACGACGTGCCGGACAAGGACGCCGAGCCGACCGAGACCGGCTACGACACGTCGTTCGACCAGTCGTGCAAGTGGCAGACGTCGGTCGGCTCGCTGGACGTGGGCGTGACCCTGCGGTTCCGCGAGGGGCGGGCGATCACGCTGGAGCAGAGCAACGGCGAGTTCGACCTGGGTGACCGGAAGGTGACCTACTTCGACCGGACCACGGACACGTCGGTGCAGCCGTCGTGCGTGCTGGTGATGGACTACGCCGGTGGCGGCATCGGGATCATCGTGATCGACGGCTCGGCCCGCTTCGGCGCCATCTGCGACCAGGGCAAGAAGGTGGCCCAGGTCCTGCTGGAGAAGGAACCGACCAGCTAACCCGCTCACCGCCGCGAACCGCCCCGACCCCTGCGGTTCCGCCGGCCGCATTCCTGTCAGCCGCGCTCCGGCCCACTCCGCGCAGGGCGGCGGTGCCGGGTGGTGGACGGCGGTGCCGGGTGGTGGACGACGGTGGCGGATGCTGGCGGTGCCGGGCAGCGGCGTTCAGCTCAGCGCCGAGCACCGCAGCCGCCCAGCTTCCGCCGCCCGGCCATACTTGCCCGGCTTCCGCCACCCAGTCGCCCGGCCGCCGAGCCGCAGCCGCCCAGCCGCCGCAGCCGCCCAGCCGCCGCAGCCGCCCAGCCGCCGCAGCCGCCCAGCCGCCGCAGCCGCCCAGCCGCAGCTGCTCAGCCTTGGCCCAGCCGCAGCCGCCGAGCCTCAGCCGCTCAGCCGCCGCAGCCGCTCAGCCGCAGCCGCTCAGCCTCGGCTCAGCCTCGGCTCAGCCTCGGCTCAGCCGCGGCCGCCCGGCTGTGGCCGCCAAGCCGCCCCGGTTGTAGCCGCCTGGGCGTAGTCGTCTGGTGGGGGCGTTGTGGGTCAGCTGCAGCAGCCGCCGCCGCAGCATCCGCCACCGCCGCCGGCGGGCGCGTTGGCTTTGCCGCTCAGGCCGGCCATGGAGAGCAGCTTGACGGTGTCGTCGTGGCCGTTCGGGCACGGCGCGGGCGCGGAGGCGTCGTCCATCGACCGCTTCACGTCGAAGGTCGAGCCGCACGCCTTGCAGCGGAATTCGTAGGTTGGCACGTCGCTCATTGTCCCCGGCGCGACGGTGCCAGCACCAGCAAGGGCACCCCAACTGCTGACACCGCGGCGAGCAACGTCAACAACGGCAGGCCGTGCACCCAGCCCAGACCGACGGCGGCCAGGTGGGTGCCGGTGAACGTGGCCACCCACATCCGCGAGCTGGGGCGCAACCACACCGGCGCCAACGCCGACAGGGCTGTGACCAGCATCAACATCGTCGTGCCGAGCAGCACGCCCTGCCGGAGCCCACGCGGCTGGCCGACCGGCACATCGGCCTCCTGAAGCTCCGGCCGCACCTCGCCACCGGGAACGACGTCCGGCGGCGACGGCTCGACCAGCAGCCCGCGCACCACCGGCACGAGCGTGACGGCCACCTCGGTCATCAGGAGAAGGGTCAATACGACCCGTTGCCACTTGCTCACCCAGTGGACCGTAGGCGATCACCCAGGGCGAGCCCGGATACCCTCGTTCCTCGTGCCACGCCGTAACCGCCCGCAACGCCCGGACGAGCCCTCACCCATCGGTGGGCACGGCTGGGCACGGGCCGAGAGCGCCCCGGACGGCGAGTGGCTGGTGCGCACCGTCTCCGGCAACGCCACCACCAAGACCTACCGCTGTCCGGGCTGCGACCACGAGATCCGCCCCGGCACCCCGCACGTCGTAGCCTGGCCCGCCGCCGACTACGGCTCGGTGGAAGACCGCCGCCACTGGCACCAGGGCTGCTGGTCGTCGAGAGGTCGACGCGGCCCCACCACCCGCCGCTGGTAACGCTCCGTACCGGCCGCCCGGAAGCCCACGACAGAGCCTCGCCGGTACCCAACCGGTTTGGTGGGAGGTCCGGCCCGTCCGCCGCCCGGCAAGCCGCCGAACGCCGGCAGGGTTCGGTCAAGGACGCCACCACCCGCGATGCCGGTGGTGCGGCTTGCCGCCCGTCCGGCCAGCGGGCCGCAGGGTGTGGGCCCGAGCTGCCGGCCCCAGTCGCCGAGCCATCGGCCCCAGTCGCCGAGTTGTCGGCCTCGAGTTGCTGGCCACGGGTCGGTGGGTGCTGTGGCGATGGGTGCGGTGGTCGGGTTGGGTGGTGGGACGATGTTGTTGTGGGTGGTGAGGTTTCGATCAAGGCCAACACCGTGCTGCCGGCGCGTCGGGAAGCCGTGACATTGCGGACGGCAGATGGGTTGGCGTTGGTCGGTGAGTTGGCGTTGCCGGTGGACCGGGAGCCGTTGGCCACCTTGGTGTTGTTGCACCCCTTGCCGACGCACGGCGGGATGATGGACTCCCACCTCTACCGCAAGGCCGCTTGGCGGTTGCCCGCGTTGGCCGGGCTGGCGGTGTTGCGGTTCAACACCCGGGGCACGGTCAGTGCGGCCGGGCGCAGCGAGGGGGCGTTCGACCACGCCGTGGGCGAGCGGCTGGATGTGGCCGCCGCCCTGGCGTTCACGGCCGAACGTGGGCTGCCCTCGGTGTGGCTCGTCGGCTGGTCCTTCGGCACGGACCTCGCCCTGATGCACGGGTGCGAGTCGATGGTCCGAGGCGCCGTGTTGATCTCACCTCCTCTTCGGTGGAGCAAGGCCGAGCACCTGCACGCGTGGGCACGTGCGGGCAAGCCGGTGGTGTGCCTGGTGCCCGAGTTCGACACCTACCTGCCACCGGCCGAGGCCAGGCGGCGGTTCGGCGAGAGCATCCCGACCGCGGACGTCATCGACTTCCCCGGCGCCAAGCACCTCATGGTCGGGCATGCCGAAGAGGTGCTGGACGCGATCGTGTCCGCGGCCGTGCCCGAGGTGCCCACGCCGTTGCCGCGCACCTGGTCCGGCCCCCACGAGCAGCATCAGGTGACCATCGTGACCTCCTGAGGCCGCCAGATCAGCACCGGACCCACGTCGGTCCTGCTCTCGCCCACGTGCGCGAAGCACAGCTTCTCCGCCACGCGCTGGGAGGGCGCGTTGTCGGGGTCGGTGCTGATCGTGACCGGGCGGTCCGGCCGGACGCGGCGTGCCCAGTCGACGGCCGCGCGTGCCATCTCCGGTGCGTAGCCGCGCCCCCAGCGCCGGGGGCGGAACCGGTAGAACAGGTTCAACGTCGCCTCGCCGTCCAGGTCGTGGTGGCGCAGGCCGCCGAAGCCGATGACCTCCCCGGTCTCCGGCAGCTCCACGGCCCAGTACCCGATGCCGTCACGCGCCCAGTGCAGCTGCCACTCGGCCAGCATCTTCGCCGCCTGCTCCGCCGACGGTGGCCCCGCCGGGTTGCAGCGGTTCGTCTCCGGATCGGACAGCACCGCGATCGCCGCGCGCACGTCACCCGGGCCGACGCGCCTGAGCAGGAGGCGGTCGGTGCGCAGCTCGTCCGGTTCCGGGGTGGAGGTCATGCGACGAAGCTAGCCGGGGGGTCCGACAATTCCGGGTGTGGAACCTGCTCCGATCGTCCTGCTGCACGCCTTCCCGTTCGACTCACGGATGTGGGACGGAGTCCGTGACCTGCTGAAACCGATCACGCCGGATCAGCGCGGCGCCGATCGTTCACCCGATCTGGTGGCTGTGGCGGACGACGTGCTGCGGTTGCTCGACGAGCGCGGGGTCGAGCGGGCGGTGCTCGGCGGGTGCTCCATGGGCGGGTACGTGGCGATGGCCGTGCTGCGGCGGGACCCGTCCAGGGTGGCCGGGCTCGTGCTGGCCGACACGCGTGCCGGTGCCGACACCGACGAGGCGCGGGCGAACCGGCTGGCGATGGCCGCACGGGTGGAGGCGGAAGGCCTCGGCTGGGTGCCGGACACCGTCGTGAGCGGGCTGCTCGGGCCCGCGGCGGACGAGGCCGTGATCGGGCGGGTGCGGGAGTTGATCCTCGACCAGGACCCGGCGGAGGTGGTGTGGGCGCAGCGGGCGATGGCCGCGCGGCGCGACTCGGCCGACGTGCTGGCGCAGGTCGACGTGCCGGCGTTGGTGCTGGTCGGGGAGCACGACACGCTCACACCGCCCGCGTTGGCCCGTGAGCTGGCCGGGATGTTGCGGCACGGCGAGTACGTCGAGCTGCCTGGCGTCGGCCACTTGACGCCGCTGGAGGCGCCGGACGCGTTCGCCGCCGCCGTGCTCGACTGGCGACGGCGTGCCGGGGTCTGACCGCCTGTCCTGAATGTTGAATTCAGGGGTCCTGAACGTACGACTCACGCGACGCGAACGTACGACTCACGCGACGCGAACGTAGGACACGCGCGTTCTGGAGGTAGGACACGCGGGTCAGCGCTTGGTGGTTTGGGGTTTCGGGCGGGCGATTTTCTGGGTCGGGCCGTCCGGGGAGGGCTTCGCCGAGGCCGCGGGGGCGGGTTCGGTGGAGCCCTGGTTGGGCGGTGACTGCGGCTTCGGGGAGGGCTTCGCGGCGGTGGCGCCCGAGGAGGCCGAGGTCGGGGAGGCCGGGGTCGGGGAGGCCGGGGTCGGGGAGGCCGGTGCTGGTGCGGGTTCCGCGGCGGCGGGGGCCGGAGGCTTCGGGCGTTCCTCCTCCAGCGGGTCCAGGAGGGGGGTCACGTCGTGCAAAGCGGAGCTGACGGCGTGCAGCTGCTGGGACAGGCGGTTGCGGAGCTGGCGGAGGGCGTCCACCTTCTGGCTCGCCTGGGTGACGCGGCGGTTCGCTTCCTCCGTCGCCTCGCGCACCCGGCGGTTCGCCTCGTCGGTCGCCTCCTGCACGCGCGCCGTCGCCTCGCTGATCGAGTCGTGCCGGCGGCGGTTGGCCTCCTCCGTCGCCTCGCGCACCAACCGCTGCGCCTCGGCGTTCGACGCGGCCTGCTCCTGCTGGATCTGGGCACGCACGCGCGCCGCTTCCTCCGCCGCCTCGCGCAACCGCCGCTCGGCTTCGGCCTTCGACGACGCCTCCTGCTCGGCCAGCGTCTTCATCGACTCGACCCGCCGGGCCGCCATCGCGATCTCGAAGTCCTCCTCGACCGTGGTGCGGCGCTGCAGCGACTCCTCGTCCAACCGCGCCGCCTCGGCCCGCGCCTCGCCCACGATCCGCTCGGCCTCGGCGCGCGCGGTCTCCAGCACGCCCCGGTGCTCGGCCTCCATCTCGGCGCGGCGCTGGTCCAGCTCGGCGATCAGCTTCTCGTACCGGGTGCGCAGCACCCCCGCGTCGGCCTCGGCCTTGGCGCGGATGTGCCCGCCCTCGGCCTCGGCCCGCGCCTTGATCTCGTTCGCCTCGTCCTGCGCGAGCCGCAGCATCCGCTGCAACCGCTCGCTCAGGCCCTCCAACGTGGTGGGCGGCAGCGACAGCCGTTCCACCTGGCCGCGCAGCTCGGCGATCTCCGACCGGGCCGCTTCGAGCTGCCGGGCCAGGTCGTTGGTCTGCGACACCGCCGCGTCCCGGTCGGCCGCGAGCAGGCGCAGGTCGGAGTCGAGGCGTTCCAGGTGGTCCTCGACCTGGGCGCGGTCGTACCCGCGCTTGACGATGTCGAAGCCGGATCCCAGGGGGACGAGGTCACGGTCGTCGGCGAGGCCCATGCCGCTCACGCTACCCGCTCCCGATGTGCGGCGGTCACCCGAGCGCCGCACATCGGGAGTGATTTCGCTTTAGACGCCCCGGAAACGGTTGATCTTGTCCAGGTGCGCGGCCCGCAGCTCGTGGTCGCGCACGCCGAGCCCTTCCTCGGGCGCCAGCGTCAGCACGCCGACCTTGCCCTGGTGGACGTTGCGGTGCACGTCGTGCGCGGCCTGCCCGGTGTCCTCCATCGAGTACACCTTGGACAGTGTCGGGTGGATCTTCCCCTTGGCGATCAACCGGTTGGCCTCCCACGCCTCCCGGTAGTTCGCGAAGTGCGAGCCGACGATCCGCTTGAGGTGCATCCACAGGTAGCGGTTGTCGTACTGGTGCATGTACCCGCTGGTGGACGCGCACGTCACGATCGTGCCGCCCTTGCGCGCCACGTACACCGACGCGCCGAACGTCTCCCGGCCCGGGTGCTCGAACACGATGTCCGGGTCGTCGCCGCCGGTCAGCTCGCGGATCTTCGCGCCGAGCCGCTTCCACTCGCGCACGTCCTGCTCGTGCTCGTCCTTCCAGAACTTGTAGCCCTCGGCGCTGCGGTCGATGATCAGCTCGGCGCCCATGCGCCGGCAGATCTCGGCCTTCTCCGGCGACGAGACGACGCAGATCGGGGTCGCGCCGCCGTTCAGCGCGAACTGGGTCGCGTAGGAGCCGAGGCCACCGGACGCACCCCAGATCAGCACGGTGTCGCCCTGCTTCATGTTCGCGCCGTTGGCCGACACGAGCTGCCGGTAGGCGGTCGAGTTCACCAGACCGGGTGACGCCGCCTCCTCCCACGTCAGGTGGGCGGGCATCGGCATCAGCTGGTTGGCCTTGACCAGCGCGATCTCGGCGAGACCGCCGTAGTTGGTCTCGAAGCCCCAGATCCGCTGCTCGGGGTCGAGCATGGTGTCGCTGTGCCCGTCCGGGTGCTCCAGCTGCACGTCGAGGCAGTGCGCGACGACCCGGTCGCCGGGCTTCCACGTGTTCACGCCGGGCCCGGTGCGCAGCACCACGCCCGCCAGGTCCGAGCCGACCACGTGGAACGGCTGGTCGTGTCGGCCGCCGTACTTCTTCAGGAACGCGAACGTCGGCAGCGGCTCGAAGATCGAGGTCCACACCGTGTTGTAGTTGATGGCGCTGGCCATCACGGCCACCAGTGCCTCGCCCGGGCCGAGCTCCGGCGTGGCGATCTCGTCCACGTGCAACGAATTGCGCGGGTCCTTGTCCTTGGTCGCGAGACCCTCGAACATCTTGACCTCGTCGGCGTGCACCGTCACGCCCCGGTAGCTCTCCGGTACGTCCAGCGATCCGATCGCGTCCAGTTCGTCCGCGAGGATCGCGTCGAGGATCTTCTGCACGGCGTTCCCTCCCAATGGGGGCTTGGGGGATGGTCGGTGTGGCGGGCTCTAGAGGTCCACGCAGGTGGCCGGAGGTTACCCACGGGTAACCGATTCAGAACCCGAGCTGTGAGCCACCGCACTGGGTTTTCGCCCGATCGGCGCACCTTGACCGGGCGGCCAACCAAGCGGACCATCGGAGACGTCCGATTGATGAGGACGGAGGTACGAGTCATGGCAAAGGCGTGGACCAGGTGGCAGGACTGGGCCGAGGTCGTCATCGGCGTCCTGGTGCTGCTCTCGCCCCTGGTGGTGGAGACGACCACCGGGGCCATGTGGACGATGATCGTGCTCGGCGCACTGATCGCCATCGACGGCCTCGCGTCGCTCGCGATGCCCGGGATGGTGTACGGCGAGTGGTTCCAGATGGTCCTGGGCGCGCTGCTGTTCATCTCCCCGTGGGTGATGGGCTACAGCGACCTGATGGCGGCGTCGTGGATCTCGTGGATCGGCGGCGTGCTGACCGTCGCGGCGGGCGCCATGGCGGTCCCGCTGGCGAACGCGGCCCACGGTCGCCGGGTGGCCGGCACCGCCTGAGAGTGACGGAACAACCGCGAGGTCGCGTCGTTCGCTCGCGACTCAATTGCCGGCGATCACGCTTTTCGATCGTCGGCAATTCAGGCGCGAGCGAACGACTTCCGGGCGACCGAGCCGCCGTCTGCGGAGCAGCGGCAATCCAACACGGGAGGCACGGGAATTGGCAGAGGACTCGTCGGCCCGGGAACGGATCCTGCAAGCGGCCGAGGAGTTGTTCGCCGAGTCGGGTTTCGACGCGACGCCGACCTCGCGCATCGCCGAACGGGCCGCCGTGCCCAAAGGGCTCGTGCACTACTACTTCCGCCGCAAGACCGACCTGCTGGCGGCCCTCGTGCAGCGCCTGCCGGACGGCAACGTCGACGCGCGCCGGGTCGTGGTCGTCGGCGACATCGCGGAGAGCCTGCGCAGGCTCGTCGCCGCGCTGGACGCCAGGCTCAACGCGTCACCGCTGCTCAGCCACCTGCTGTGGCGCGAGGCGGACACGCACAAGGCGGTCCGCGACGCGTTGCACGAGCGGTACGAGTCGGTGGTGCGGCAGATCCGCAACGTGATCATCGCCGCCGGTGGTGCGGCGGTGGCCGCGAAGGACGTGGACAGCGCCTCCGCGCTGCTCGCGCTCGCGGTAAGCTACCGGCACTCGGTGGCCAGGCACGCGCCGGGCGACGACCGGATGGACCTTGAACTGTCGTTCGTGGCCGCCGCCCTGGAGCGGCCTTAGCGAGGCTCCACCAGTTCCACCAGCACGCCGCCGGCGTCCTTCGGGTGCACGAAGTTGACCCGGCTGTCGGACGTGCCGCGCCGAGCCTGGTCGTACAGCATCCGCAAGCCCTTGGCGCGCAGCGCGTCCGCCGCCGCGTCCACATCGGACACCCGGTAGGCCAGCTGCTGCAGCCCCGGCCCGGACCGGCCGATGAACTTCGCGATGGTGGACTCCGGGGTCAGCGGCGCGAGCAGCTGCACGGCCGCGCCCGTGCCGTCGTCGCCGGGTGCGCGCAGCATCGCCTCGCGCACGCCCTGCTCCTCGTTGACCTCCTCGTGCGCGACCTCCAGCCCGAAGTGCTCGCGGTGGAACGCGATCGCGGCGTCCAGGTCGGGCACGGCGATGCCGACGTGGTCGATGGCGGTGACGAATCCGCGGAGTTCTTCCATGCCTCGCAGGCTAGTGGCCGAATCGGTGCAGGTCCCGCTGTGCGACGCCTCACACGGCTACTCTGCGGTAACCGTGGGTATCGTGGCGAGTTAACAACCGCTTACACCCGCTGTGGAGGCTGCTGTGTCCGGTTCCGTCATCGTCGCCGGGGCCCGTACCCCGATGGGGCGACTGCTCGGATCGTTGAAGGACTTCTCCGGCGCCCAGCTCGGTGGCGTCGCGATCAAGGCGGCCCTGGAGCGGGCCGGTGTCGCGCCCGAGCAGGTGCAGTACGTGATCATGGGCCAGGTGCTGACCGCCGGCGCGGGCCAGATCCCGGCGCGGCAAGCCGCGGTGAACGCGGGCATCCCCATGTCCGTGCCCGCGCTGACGATCAACAAGGTGTGCCTGTCCGGCATCGACGCGATCGCGCTGGCCGACCAGCTCATCCGCGCCGGCGAGTTCGACATCGTGGTGGCGGGTGGTCAGGAGTCGATGACCCAGGCGCCGCACCTGCTGCCGAAGTCGCGCGGCGGGTTCAAGTACGGCGACGTCTCGATGCTCGACCACATGGCCCACGACGGCCTGTTCTGCGCGTTCGACCAGGTGGCGATGGGTGCCTCCACGGAGAAGTTCAACGCCCGCTACGGCCTGACCCGCGAGGAGCAGGACGCGTTCTCCGCCCGGTCGCACCAGCTGGCCGCCAAGGCGGCGGAGAACGGGATCTTCGGCGAGGAGATCGCGCCCGTCGCCATCCCGCAGCGCAAGGGCGACCCGGTGCTGTTCGCCGAGGACGAGGGCGTGCGCGGCGACACCACCGTGGAGACGCTGGCCAAGCTGCGCCCGGCGTTCGCCTCCGACGGCACGATCACCGCGGGCTCGGCGTCGCAGATCTCCGACGGCGCGGCGGCCGTGGTCGTGATGAGCAAGGCCAAGGCCGAGGAGCTCGGCCTGACCTGGCTGGCCGAGATCGGCGCGCACGGCGTGGTCGCCGGTCCGGACGCCAGCCTGCACGAGCAGCCCGCGAACGCGATCAAGGCCGCGTGCGCCAAGGAGGGCATCGACCCGGCCGACCTGGACCTGGTCGAGATCAACGAGGCGTTCGCCGCGGTCGGCGTGGTCTCCACCCGTGAGCTGGGCATCGCCGAGGACAAGGTCAACGTCAACGGCGGCGCGATCGCGCTGGGCCACCCGATCGGCATGTCGGGCGCCCGGATCGCGCTGCACCTGGCGCTGGAGCTGAAGCGCCGCGGTGGCGGCGTCGGCGCGGCGGCCCTGTGCGGCGGCGGCGGTCAGGGCGACGCCCTGATCGTCCGCGTGCCTAAGGTCTAGAGGTGTGGCCCGCACCGTTGACGTAGCCGAACTGGTCGACCGCGCGCGAGAGGGACAGCCGCGCGCGGTCGCCAGGCTGATCTCGCTGGTCGAGGACGCCAGCCCGCAGCTGCGCGAGGTGGCGGGCGCGCTGGCCCCGTTCTGCGGGAACGCGCAGGTCATCGGCTTGACGGGTGCTCCGGGCGTCGGCAAGTCCACGTCCACGTCGGCGCTGGTCGCGGCCTACCGGCGGCGCGGCAAGCGGGTCGGGGTGCTGGCGGTGGACCCGTCGTCGCCGTTCTCCGGCGGCGCGCTGCTCGGCGACCGGGTGCGGATGGGCGAGCACGCCACCGACCCCGGTGTGTTCATCCGGTCCATGGCCACCCGCGGCCACCTGGGCGGGCTGTCCTGGGCCACGCCGCAGGCGCTGCGCGTGCTCGACGCGGCGGGCTGCGACGTGGTGCTGGTCGAGACGGTCGGCGTCGGCCAGTCCGAGGTCGAGGTGGTGTCGCTGGCCGACACCACCGTGGTGCTGCTCGCGCCCGGCATGGGCGACGGCATCCAGGCCGCCAAGGCGGGCATCCTGGAGATCGCCGACGTGTTCGTGGTCAACAAGGCCGACCGGGACGGCGCCGACCAGACCGCGCGCGACCTCAAGCACATGATCTCGCTGGGCCGCCGCGAACGGGAAGGCGGCCGGTGGCGGCCACCCGTGGTGAAGACGGTCGCGTCCCGCGCCGAAGGGCTGGACGAGGTCGTGGACGCGATCGACGCCCACCACGCGTGGCTCGCGGACCGCGGTGAGCTGGAACGACGCCGCGCCACCAGGGCGGCGGGCGAGATCGAGGCCATCGCGCTGGAACGGCTGCGTTCCCGGATCGGCGGCTTGCGCGGCGCGTCCGCGCTCGAAACCCTGGCCAAACGGGTCGTGGCGGGTGAGCTGGACCCCTACGCTGCGGCTGATCGACTGGTCGAGGGGGTGGGGGCATGACGACGCCGGTGGTGATCGACATCGGCAGGCGGGACACCCGTCGGGTGCTGATCGGGGGCACGGTGACCGGTGTGCTGGGGGTGGTGGCACTGGTGGGCGCCGTGACGGCGTACGCGGACGGTGAAGGGGTCGGCGGCACGATCGGGCTGGTCATCGGGTTGGCGTTCACGGGCATCGCGCTCGGCGCGGTCGTCAACTGGAAGAGGATCTCCCGGCCGCGCAAGCTCGTGCTGGAGATGCCCGGCGTGCGGTGGGACGACCCGGCCGGCACGCCGTGGGCGGTGGCCTGGCCCGAGTTGGGCGGGGTGCGGATCTCCCGGACCAGGGAACGGGTGTTCCACCCTTCCGACGCGGTGGTGCGCAAGACCATGGTGCGGCTGGACCTGCTGCCCGCCGACCCGTCGACCTTCCGGGCGCGACACGCCGACATGGCGCACCTGGCCCGCCAGGACGGCGTCTACCGGCTCCCGCTGGGTGATGCGGCCGCGTTGATCCCGGTGGTCGAGCGGGCCGTGCTTGGATTCGCACCGCACCTGTACCGCGGAGTGCAGGACGAGGGCTTCACGGTGGGGTTGGCATGAACGAGATCGAGATTCCCTTCGGCAACAGGACCGAGCGGCGGGTGGCCCTGGCCGTCCAGCTCGGCCTCACGCTCTTCGGCGTGCTGCTGATGTTCCTGTCCTACGCCGACGGCCACCTGGCGGCGATGTTCGTCGGACCGGTGGTGGCGCTGGGCGGCCTGGTCGGCGGCGGCGTGTGGCGGGCGAGCGCCCGGCCGCGCCGGCTCGTGGTGGAGCACCAGGGCCTGCGCTGGGACGACAAGGGCCTGTCGTGGGCGGTGCCGTGGTACGAGCTGGCCGGGGTCGCGCTGGCGCGCGGCGGTGAGAAGCAGGCGCTGTGGCTCACCCTGGTCCCGAACGACCCGCAGGCGTTCCAGGCCACCTACCGACGCATCCCGCACAACGTGCACGGCCACTGGATCAAGCTGTACGACGACATCGGCGCCGAGATGCTGGACCTGGCGCTGCGGCGGTACGCACCGCAGCTCTACCGGGGCTTCGTGCCGCACTTCGCCGGTTAGGTCGCCGCGCGGGCCAGGTGGGCCTCGTGCTGGGACACCGCCTTGCGCCACAACGGTTCCCGGTCGTGGGCGGCGACGACCAGCCCGAAGACGTCGGCCAAGGCGGCGAACCAGTCGGCCCGCTCGTCCAGCACGGTCTTGGTGGTCGTCGCCTCGACCCGGGCCAGGGTCAGCGCGCGCAGCACGTCCCAGCCACCGGCGTCGGTCCGCAGCACGCCGAACGTGCGCACGAACCCCGACTCGGGTGACGTGGACAGCTCCACGTGCGGGTCGACGAAGTGGTCCAGGCCCACCTCGTCGAACGTGAAGTGCATGGCGAAGAAGCTGCCGCGCACGTCGTGCCGCAGCCGCCACGCGCCGGGCGCGGCCGTCGACGGCCCCAGCTCGAACTCGAACGGACCCTGGCGGTGCACGCCCGCGCGCAGCGGCAACGGCGAGTGCAGGCCATCGCCCAGACCGGTGTCCACCAGCCAGATATCGTCGGAGTCAGGCAGATCACGGACGGTGAGCGCGAGGTGCTTGCGGCTGATGGTCGGCGCGGACTCCGGGGTCATCTGGACGCCGCCCGGGTGCCGCGTCACGTGGTAGCCGAGCGCGTGCAGCAACTCGGCGAACGCGCCGTTGAGGTGGAAGCAGTACCCGCCGCGGCCGGACAGCACGCGGGCCACCGAGTCACGCGGGTCCAGCGAGGTCACCCGGCCGAGCTGGATGTCGACCGACTCGTACGGCACCCGTTCCGCGAACGCCCGGTGCAGCCTGGTCAACGCCGCCACGCCGGGCGGTTCGGCGTCGGTCAGGCCGAGACGGCGCAGAAACGCCGTTACGTCCATTGGGTCCATCTGAAAATCCCCCATCCGGGTGGGACGCGTCGAAGCCGGGACTTCCGACTCTAGGCAAGGACGATCACAGCGCCGAACGTTTATGCCAGCGACCGGGTGACGAAGAGGTGCGATGTACGACTCCGCTGGACTTCAGGTCCTGTCCCGCGAGGAATGCCTGAAGCTGCTCGGCACGGCGGCCATCGGTCGCCTGGTCTACACCGACAGGGCGCTGCCGGTGGTGCACCCCGTCGTGTTCGTGCTCGACGGCGAGTGCGTCGTGCTGCGCGTGCCGGACGGCAGCGCCACCCTCGCGGCCCGTGACACGATCGTCGCCTTCCAGATCGACGACGTGGCGCCCGACCTGTCCCGCGGCTGGTCGGTGATGGCCGTCGGGCACGTCACCGAGGTCGAGGAGCAGGCGCGGCTGGTCAGGCTGCGGCAGTTGCCGCTGGCCTCGCGCGGGCACGGCCGAGGCGATCACTTCCTGGCGGTCGACCTGGAGGTCCTGTCGGGTCGTCGCATCCCCTAGGAGAAGGCGTTAACCTCGACACCTCCGACTCTTGAGGGTGGTCTGGGTGGCCGGAACCCCGGACGCGAACGCCGCGACGCGGCTGGACGGCCTGCTGCGCGAGCTGACCGACCGCACCACCGAGGTGGTCGTCTCGCAGGAGCGGCTGAGCAGGCTGCTGACCGCGGTGGTGTCGCTGGCCAGCGACCTGTCGCTGCCCGACGTGCTGCGCCGCATCGTGGAGTCCTCCTGCGGCCTGGTCGGCGCCCGGTACGGTGCGCTGGCCGTGGTCGGGCCGAACCGGCAGCTGCTGGAGTTCACCTACGACGACGGCCACCACAACACCGACTTCGAGAAGCACGGGGACGAGGCGACCGCGTTCGACCCGTCCGGGCCGGGGTTGCTGGGTGTGCCGGTGCACGTGCGCGGCGCGGTGTTCGGCAACCTCTACCTCAGCGACAAGGCCGACGGCTCCGAGTTCACCCGGGCCGACCGCGAGGTGGTGGTGGCGGTGGCCGCGGCGGCGGGCATCGCGATCGAGAACGCCCGGCTCTACGAGCAGTCGCGGCAGCGCGAGGTGTGGCTGCGCGCGTCCAACGAGGTGACGAACGCGCTGCTCACCGGCACCCCGGACCGGGACGCGCTGCGCCTGGTCGCGGTCCGCGCCCGGCTGGCCGCGGACGGCGTGAACGCGCTGCTGTCGCTGCCCGACCTGCAGGGCGAGCTGGCCGTGCGGGTGATGGACGGCGAGATGCGCGGGTTCGGCGAGGCGGGCCAGGGCGGTCCGGCGCACGAGGTGTTCGACACCGGCAAGGCGAAGGTGCTCGACGGGCTGCCCGGCCAGCCCAGGATCGGCCCGGTGGTGTTCGTGCCGCTGGCCGCGGGCGACCGGGTGCTGGGCGTGCTGATGGTGGCGCGGGCGCGCGGCCGGCGGGCGTTCGACGCCTCCGACGTGGCGCTGGTCGAGTCGTTCGCCCGGCAGGCCGCGCTGATCCTGGAGTTCACCAGGGCCACCGGTGCCGGACGGCGGCTGGCCGTGCTGGAGGACCGCGACCGGATCGCCCGCGACCTGCACGACCTGGTCGTGCAGCGGCTGTTCGGGCTCGGCCTGGGGTTGCAGAGCATGAACGGGCTGGTGGAGCAGCCGATGGTGGCGCAGCGGCTGGCGGACTTCGTGACCGAGGTCGACCAGACGATCCGCGAGATCCGCCGCACCATCTTCTCGCTGCAGGAACCGCCCGCGGGCGCCGCCGACCTGCGCGCGCAGCTGATGAAGGTGGTGCAGGAGTCGGCCAGGCTGCTCGGCTTCGAGCCCGCGCTGGCGATGGACGGCCCGATCGACTCGGTGGTGCCCGACCACGTGCGGCCGGACCTGCTGGCCACTCTGCGCGAGGCGCTGGCCAACGCCGCCCGGCACGCGTCGGCGAAGAACGTCGAGGTCGAGGTGGTGGTGGACCGGGCGGCGACGAACCTGCGGCTGGTCGTGCGCGACGACGGTGAAGGCCTGCCGTCCGGGCGCAACAGGCACACCGGCGGCCTGGTGAACATGGCGGCGCGGGCCGCGAGGTGGGACGGTTCGTGCCAGGTCGAGTCGGCCGGGGGCCGGGGTGTGACGCTGACGTGGTCCGTCCCGTTGGTATCGGTGTAGGGAGGGCCCATGTCCATCTCCGTGCTCTTGGTGGACGACCACGAGATCGTGCGGCGTGGTCTGCAGCAGTTGCTGGCGGTCGAGTCGGACATCGAGGTCGTCGGTGAGGCGGAGAGCGCCGCGGCCGCCGTGTCCGCCGCCGCGTTCCACCGGCCCGACGTGGCCGTGATCGACGTGCGGCTGCCCGACGGCGACGGCGTGACCGTGTGCCGGGAGATCCGCTCGACGGTCCAGCCGCCGCCCGCGTGCCTGATGCTGACCTCGTACTCCGACGACGAGGCGCTGTTCGGCGCGATCATGGCGGGTGCGGCCGGGTACCTGCTCAAGCAGGTGTCCGGCAACGACCTGGTGTCCGCGATCCGCACGCTGGCCGCGGGCGGTTCGCTGCTGCACTCCGGCGTGACGGCGACCGTGCTGCAACGGCTGCGCGGCGGACCGGTCGAGGACCCGCGCTACGCGTCGTTGAGCCCGCAGGAGCGGCGGATCCTCGACCTGATCGCCGAGGGCCTGACCAACCGGCAGATCGCGAACCGGCTGTACCTGGCCGAGAAGACGGTGAAGAACTACGTCTCCTCGCTGCTGCACAAGCTCGGTTTCGACCGCCGGACGGAGGCCGGCGTCTACGCCGCGCGCAGGCGGCAGGCCGGCGGGACGTTCTGAGCGGTCACAACGGCCACCCGACCAGTGGGCGCTCGCTCGCGGCGGTGGGCGCGGTCGAGTCGGGCAGGGGCGTTCCAGGGCAGGTCAGGTCACGTGGCGGCACCACGCCGTCCACGATGAACGCCTCCACCACCTCGTCCACGCACGGGTTGCCGAAACCGTAGACGCCGTGGTCGCCCTCGTCGGTCACGGTGAGCAGCCGTGACCCCTCGAAGTTGCGGTGGGCCCGCTGGGCGCCTTCCAGCGGGGTGGCCGGGTCGCGCTCCGACTGCACCATGAGCACCGGTGGCACGCCCTTGCCGGTCGGCTTCTTCAGCTCCAGCGGCGGCCGGTCCCAGAACGCGCACGGCGCCAGCCGCTGGTAGTAGCCGAACAGCGGGTACCGCTTGCCGAGCCGCTCGGCCTCCGCGGCCAGGGTGGCGCGGTTGTGCCGGAACCTCGTGTCGTTGCACGTGACGGCGTACAGCGCGGCGTTGGGCGCGTCCGGGAACACCGCCGACGCCGGTGCGGTCGCCGTGGGCTCGCGCAGGAACGCCAGCACCTCCGCCGCTTCCGGGAACGCCTGCTTGCTGTACTGCGCCCGGACCAGCGCGAGGTCCAGCCGGACACCGTCGACCACCGTGCCGTCCGGCAGCGTCAACGGGTCCGCGGCCAGCCGGGCGCGGGTCGTCTCGTAGACTCGGCGGACCTGCTCGGCGGTCGTGCCCAGGTGGTAGACGTGGTCGTACCGGGCCACCCAGGGCAGGAAGTCGGTGCGGAACCGGCGTTCGAAGGCGTAGCCGAAGTTGTCGAACACGTCCTGGAACGTCGAGGTGAAGTCGGCGTTGGAGTCGAGCACGAACCGGTCCACCCGGTCGGGGAAGTAGGTGGCGTAGTAGGCGCCCATCCACGTGCCGCCCGAGTAGCCGATCCAGTTGACCTTCTCCCGGCCCAGCAGGGTGCGCAGCAGGTCCAGGTCGCGGACGGTCTGCTCGGTGTTGACGACCTTCCCGAACTCGCCCGACCGGGTCTGGCACGCCGTGGCCTGCAGCTCGGCGCTGTCGTAGAGCAGGTCGGTGTTGGCGCGGCCGCGGTCGCGCGGGTCGGTGAGGCCGATCCAGTTGTACCCGCCGCAGGTGACGTTCGTGCTCGCCCCCGTGCCGCGCGGGTCGATGCCGATGACGTCCAGGTGCTCCACCAGCTTGGCGCGGCCGGTGTAGAGCAGCGGCAGCGACCGGCCGGGCGCCCCCGGACCGCCCGGGTTGGTCAGCACGACGCCCCTGGCCTGCCCGGAACGCGCCTTGAGCCTGCTGACCGCGATGGTGATCGTGCGGCCGTCGTCCGGTGTCCGCCAGTCGAACGGCGCCTGGAACGTGCCGCACTCCAGGCCTTCGTGATCGGCGCACGGCGACCAGGTGATGCCCTGTGCCGGTGCGGCCTCCGCGTACGTCGGCAGCGACGCGCCGACCAAGGCCGCGGCGACCACCGCGGCGACTGTCCCTCTCATGGATTCCCCCTCCGGTCGAGGCCTCCACCTCACCGCGCACGTACGCTGGGGGACAACCGCAGAAAGGCCCTGTTCGGCTCTACGAAAGACTTAAGCCACTCGGGCTCGGAGGAAAGTAAGGTCGCTGGAGTGGGGATTTTCCGGAGGAAGCGGCCTGCCGCGCTCGCCCGTGAAGTGGTGCGGGACCACACCTACGACGACGCGATCCTGGACATCGCGGCGGAGGAGATGGACGCGGGCCACCTGAGGGCGGCGACCACGGTGCTCGCGGAGTGCCGTGACGAGCCCGAGGTGCGGGCGTTGCGGGTCGAGGTGCTCGGCGAGCACGCCATCGGCCACGCCGACGAGCTGCTGGAGCTGGCGAAGAACAACACCGACCCGGACCTGTGGCTGCTGGCCGGCACGGCGTTCATCCGGGAGGCGTGGGCGATCCGCGGCTCGGGGCGGGCCGACAGCGTCGGCAAGGACCGGTTCAAGGTCTTCTTCGGCACCCTGCGCAAGGCCGTCGGCCCGTTGCACGAGGCCGCCAAGCTCCTGCCGCGGGACGCGGTGCCGTGGGCGCAGCTGCAGACCGCGGGCCTCGGGTTGCAGGTCGACCGGGACCAGAAGGACGAGGTGTGGCGGGAGATCGTGGCGCGGTGCGCGACGCTGTACCCGGCGCACTGGACCCGGTTGCAGATCCTGGCGTCGAAGTGGGGCGGGTCGGCCGAGGAGATGATGGCGTTCGCGCAGGGCAGCGTCGACGCCGCGCCGCCGGGTGACCCTGTGGTGGCCATGCTGCCGCTCGCGCACTTCGAGATCTTCCTGGAGCAGTTCGAGGACGCCGTGCAGGCGCGGTCGGCGTTGAAGATCGCGACGCTGAAGATGCGGTACTTCACCCGGCACCGGGAGGAGATCGCCGCGGCGGCGGACAAGTGGGACTCGACCCCGACCAAGCCGCACCCGCGCGCGTTGCAGGCGCACAACCTGTTCGCGGCGGCGTTCGCCCTGGCCGACGACGCGCCGCGGGCCAAGCGCCACCTGCTCGGCATGCGCGACCACGTGCACGAGGTGCCGTGGGCCTACGTCGCCTATCTGGCCGACGACCTGGAGAAGGAGTACTCCGAACTGGCCAACAAGTACCTCTGACCGCGAGAGTCCAACGCTCACAGCGCGAGAGTCCAACGCTCAGCGCACCTGAATTCCACGCTCAGGTGCCTCGCGGGACGCGTGAGGGGGCGCCTCGCAGGACGCCTGAGCGTGGAATTCAGGGTCCGCGAACGTTGGACTCTCGCGCGCTGAGCGTTGGACTCTCGCGGTGGGCTTTCAGCTCCGGAGCGTCGGCACCGAGGGCGGACGGCACCGGATGGCGACGACGTCGCCGGTCACCACGACCTCGCCCGCCGCGTGCGGCACGACCACCGTGCTGCCCCGGTGCACCGCGACCGGACCCAGCGTGCCGGCGCCCTCCAGCACCACGAACACGCCGAACGAGGGCTCCAGCGCCGCCGTGCCGGACACGTGCAGCCGGTCGGCGCGGAAGAACGGGTCGGCCTGGGCGTCGAACAGGTCCACCGACCGGCCGGTGAGCGCCCGCGTGCGGCGCACGAGGTCGTCCGGCGACTGGGCGCGGCGCTCCAGGCAGTCCAACGCCTTGTCGTAGCCCAGACCGAGGTGCCCGGCCTCGGCGTCGGCCAGGAAACCCTTCCACTCCAACGTCACCGAGAAGTCGGTCGGCTGCTGGAGCTCCACGATGAACACGCCCTCGCCGATCGCGTGCGGCACACCCGCGGGCACGAACACCGTGTCACCGGGCGAGACCTTGACCGGGTTCAGCGCGGCCAGCATGGCGGCCGAGTCCTGAGTGGACACCCACTCGGCGGCGACCGCGGCGGGCACGTCCTCGCGGAACCCGAGGTACACCGTCGGGTCGGGCCCGGACGTGCCGATCACGATCCACGCCTCGGTCTTGCCGTGCCGGCAGCCGAGGTGCGTCGCCGCGAACGCGTCGGACGGGTGGCAGTGCACCGGCAGCCGCTGCCCGGCGTCGAGCAGCTTCACCAGCAGCGCGGTGTCCGCGCCGAACTCCGCCGCGTGCTCCGCGCCCAGCCACGACTCCGGATCGGCCGCCACCGCGTCGCGCAGCCACCGCCCGTCCGGCAGCCGCGTCAACCCCGCCTCGTCCTTGCCGAACTGCGTGGTGGTCGACGCGACCCAGTCCTCTGGCCCGGCGTCGGCGGAGTCCCGGCTCCGGAACGCCGCGATGGCCGCACCGCCCCGGTAGAACTGCCGCGGCTGGTTGGCCTCCAGCGCGACGGGCTGGTTGTCGGAACTCATGCGCGCATCTCTCCTGATCCACGGGGCACCAACCGGACCGGCAGGACGACGCGGCGCGGTGGGGAGCCGTCGCCGTCCAGTCGGGCGAACAGCAGGTCCGCCGCTGCCTTGCCGAGCGCGCTCGCGTCGTGCGCGATCACGGTCACCGGCGGCGACAGCAGGTCGGCCAGCTCGAAGTCGTCGAAGCCCACCAGGGCGGGCCGTACGGCACTGCCCGCCAACGCGCGCACAGCGTGCACGGTGATCCGGTTGTTGCCGGTCACCACCGCGGTCGCCGGGTCGGCGGCGTTCCGCAGGCCCTGCAACGCCTTGCGCACCGACTCCTCGTCGTGCGGCCCCATGACCACCAGGGACTCGTGGTACCCGATACCGGCGCGCACGCAGCCCTCGCGGTAGCCGCGCAGCCGTTCGTTGGCGGTGAAGATGTCCGGCGCGTCGCCGAGGAACGCGATCCGCCGGTGCCCGAACGACGCCAGGTGCGCCACCGCCGCCGCGGTGCCGCCGATGTTGTCCACCAGCACGGTGTCGGCCACGACGTCACCGGCCGGCCGGTCCAGGAACACGACCGGCGTGCCCGCGCGCATCTCCGGCACCAGGTACCCGTGCTGCAACCCGGCGGGCACGACCAGCAGCCCGTCCACCCGCCGCGAGCAGAACTCCAGCGACAGCTCGCGCTCCCGCGCCGGGTCCTCGTCGGACGAGCCGGTGATCACCTGGCGGCCGCGCAGCCGCGCGATCTCCTCGACCGCACGCGTGACGCCGGAGTAGAACGGGTTGCCGACGTCCTCCAGCACCAGGCCGATGGTGCCGGTGGACGAGCCGCGGCGCAGGTTGCGGGCGCTGAGGTTGCGCCGGAAGCCGAGCTGGTCGATCGCGGCCAGCACCCGTTCGGCGGTGGCCGGGTGCACGCCCGCCTCGTCGTTCACCACGCGCGAGACGGTCTTGATGCTGACGCCCGCCAGCCGCGCCACGTCGTTCATCGTGGCACGCCGCACTTTGCGGACGCCTGCCGCGCCGTTCGGGGACAACGTTGTCATAGTGCGCGAATCACACACCCCGCTGTCACGTCTGTCAACGTCCTGGCTGTCTCGAACCGGACAAACCCCGGACACCGGGGTTGACGGCACCCCCGCACTCTCCGCGAGTATGCGATTACGGATCGTTGGTGGACAGCGTTGTCACTGGAGGCGGCTCGTGCGCACGACTCTCGGACTCGCGGCGGTGGTAGGTCTCTCGGCGGCACTCGCAGTGGTCCACCCGGTGGCAGGGGAGGCGCAGGTGGACGACCTCGCCAGGTGGGTGAACCCGTTCGTCGGCACCCAGCCGGGTGGCCCGGACCACGGCACGGGCGGTGGCGCGGGCAACAACTTCCCCGGCGCGGACGTGCCGTTCGGCATGGTGCAGTGGAGCCCGGACACGGTGACCCGCCAACACGGCGGTTACGCGTATGAAGATGACCGGATCAGGGGTTTCAGCCTCACCCACCTGTCCGGCGCCGGCTGCTCGACGTACCAGGACATCCCGATCATGCCGTTCACCGGCGAGGTGACGACCTCGCCCGCGACCGATCCTGACCGGTACGTCTCGACGTTCTCGCACAGCAACGAGACCGCGTCCCCGGGCTACTACGGGGTGACCCTCGACAGCGGGACCAAGGTCGAGTTGACGGTCACGCAGCGCACCGGCACCGGCCGGTTCTCCTACCCGGGCGGGTCGACGTCGACGTTGCTGGTCAACACGTCCGGCTCCATCTCGGGCACGGACGACGCCGAGGTCACCCTCGGCACGGACACCATCAGCGGCTGGGCCACCAGCGGCCGGTTCTGCGGCGCGGACCACCGCTACCGGGTGTACTTCCACGCACAGTTCGACCAGCCGTTCGCCTCTGTCGGCACCTGGCGCAACGGCACCGTCACGCCCGGCCGGTCCTCCGAACGCGGCGGCTCCGGCGTCCGCGATGGGCTCGGCGACGCGCCGAAAACCCTTGAAGCACAGGGCGAGCGCGAGGTCGAAGCCGAGGACACCACCGTGTCGGGTCCGGGTTCGGGCGGCTGGGTGACGTTCGCCGACCCGGACGTGACCATGCGCGTCGGACTGTCGTTCGTCTCGATCGACGGCGCGAAGAAGAACCTGAAGGCGGAGAACACGGGCAAGTCCTTCGACGCCGTGCACGCCGCCGCCCGGCGGGCGTGGAACGACCGGCTCAACCAGGTGAAGGTCACCGGCGGCACGGACGCGCAGCGCACCACGTTCTACACGGCGCTCTACCACTCCCTGTTGCAGCCCAACGTCTTCTCCGACACCGACGGCCGCTACCCGGGCTTCGACGGCCGAATCCACACCGCCGAGCGCGGTCACGCCGTCTACACCAACTTCTCCGGCTGGGACGTCTACCGCTCGGAGATGCAGCTGCTGTCGTTGCTCGCGCCGGAGGAAGCCTCGGACATGGTCCGCTCCATGGTGGCGTTCGCCGAGCAGGGCGGCGCGTGGGACCGCTGGACGGTGGCCAACGGCTACACCGGCGTCATGGTCGGCGACCCGTACCACGTGATGGTGGCGAGCGCGTACGCCTTCGGCGCCAAGGACTTCGACGCGCGCAAGGCACTGCTGCTGATGCTGCGCGGAGCGACGCAGCCGACCCAGGGCTACGAGGAACGGCCGGGTCTCACGGAGTACATGGACCTCGGGTACGTGCCGGTGGGCGCCCGCGGGGTGTGGGGAGCGCCTGCGACCACCCTGGAGTACACGACGGCGGACTTCGCCATCGCCGACCTCGCCCGCCGGCTGGGTGACGGCGCGACCTGGCAGACGTTCATGGCACGCGCCCAGTACTGGCAGAACGTGTTCAACCCGGCCACCGGCTACACCCAGCCGCGCAACCGCGATGGCTCGTACGTGGAGCCGTTCAAGCCGGGCAGCCCGGACAACTGGGTCGAGGGCAACGCCGCCCAGTACACGTGGATGGTGCCGTACAACGTGCGCGGCCTGTTCACCGCGATGGGCGGTGACGCGGAGGTCCGCGACCGGCTCGACGCGTTCTTCACCAAGCTGAACGCCGGCCCGGAGGAGCCGTACGCGTTCCTCGGCAACGAGCCGATCATGCACTCGCTGTGGCTGTACAACTGGGCGGGCGCGCCCGCGAAGACCGCGGAGGTGACGCGGCGCGCGGTGACCGAGCTGTTCGGCCCCGGCCCGGACGGCCTGATGGGCAACGACGACCTGGGCCAGATGTCGTCCTGGTACGTGTGGGCGGCGCTGGGCGTGTACCCGGTGATCCCCGGCCGGGCCGAGCTGGTGGTCAACAGCCCGTTGTTCAGCGAGGTCACGATCACCCGGCCGAACGGCGCGCCGATCGTGATCAAGGCGTCCGGGACGGGCGCGTACGTGTCGAACCTCAAGCTCAACGGGCGTGCCCAGACCCGCACGTGGCTGCCAGAGTCGCTGGTCACCGCAGGTGGCACGGTGGAGTTCGGGCTGTCCGCGACCCCGACCACCTGGGGCACGGGCCCGGCCGACGCGCCGCCGTCGTTCCGGGACGGCGAGGTGGGGCAGCAGGCGTTCGTGCAACCGGGACGGCTGGTGCTGCCCGCGGGCGGCAGCGGCACCGTGACCATCGGCGCGCAGGACTTCTCCGGTGACGGCGGCAAGGTGTCGTGGACCGCGCAGCCGCCGGCCGGGATCACGCTCACCCCGTCGTCCGGCGCGGTGACGATCCCGGCGGGGGAGAAGGTGGGCACCGAGGTCACCGTCGCGGTCGCGGCGGACGCGGCCGAGCAGACCCACCGCGTGCCGCTGACGTTCTCCAACGGCCAGCGGTCCACCGTCTCGGTGCTGGTGGCCGAGCCGGGGAGCCTGCGGGCGGCGTTCGACAACGTCGGCACGTCACCGGACGCCGACCAGGCCGTCGGCAACTTCGACGGCGGAGGCTGGAGCTACTCGCGCGACGCGCTGGCCGAGGCGGGCGTGACGCCCGGTGGCACGCTCGCCTCCGACGGCCTCACCTACACCTGGCCGGCGTCACCGGCCGGTGAGGCGGACAACGTGAACGCCTCCGGCGAGACGGTGACGCTCAGCGCGCCGGCGGGTGCGACGAAGCTCGGGCTGCTCGGCGCCGCGGGCAACGGCAAGGCCTCCGGCACGCTCACCGTCACCTACACCGACGGCAGCACGCAGACCGCCGAGGTGGGGTTCTCCGACTGGGCGCTGGGCGGTGCGGCGAACCTGCCGCCGTCGTTCGACAACCGGGTCGTCGTCACCACGCCGTACCGCAACAACGCCGGCGGCGAGCCGCAGCAGCTCAAGGTGCACGTGTTCGCGACCGCGCCGATCGCGTTGCGGGCCGACAAGCAGGTCCGTTCGGTTACTTTGCCGCCGTCGGTGACCGGTGGGACGTTCCACGTGTTCGCCATCGCGGTGGGCTGACCCTATGGTGGATCGGTGACGGCTGACCCCGTGGAATCCGTGAACACGTTCATCGGCACGAAGGACGACGGGAACACGTTCCCGGGCGCCTCGATGCCGTTCGGGATGGCCCATTCGAGCCCGATCGGCTCGCACTACGCCGGTTACCGCTACGACGACCCGCTGATCCGCGGGTTCGGGCACTTCTTCCTGTCCGGCGCGGGGTGCTCGGAGCAGGGCGGGCTGGTGTCGATCCTGCCGACGACCGGCTTGCCGCGCACCTTCGACCACCGCGAGTACGGATCGAAGTACACGCACGAGGGCGAGGTCGGCAAGCCCGGCTACTACCGCGTGCGGCTGGCGTCCGGCATCACGGTGGAGTCGACGGCGACCACGCGTGCCGGGGTGGAGCGGTTCACGTTCCCGCCGGGGGTGACGCCGCACGTGCTGGTGAACGTGGGTCAGGCGAACGACGGCGAGCCGGTGTCCGGGAGCAGCGTGCGGGTGGTGGACGACCGCACGGTGGCCGGAACCGTGGTGGCGCAGGCGTTCTGCGGCGGCAAGCCGTACACGACGTACTTCACCACGACGTTCGACCGGCCCTTCGCCAAGACCGGCAACTGGGGTGGCGCCGAGGGCGGTGCGGGGCTGCGCGGGCAGTGGGTGACGTTCACGGAAGGCCCGGTCACGGCGGCCACCGCCCTCTCGCACGTGGACGCGGACGGTGCGGCGAAGAACCTCGGTGAGGCGCGCGGGAGGTCGTTCGACTCGTTGCGCGCGGAAGCCCAGGAGGCGTGGCGGCGGGAGCTGTCGAGCGTCGAGGTCTCCGCGGAGGGCACCGACCGCACCGTCTTCTACACCGCGCTCTACCACGTGCTGTTGCAACCGTTGACGGGCAACGACGTGGACGGCCGGTACCGCGGGTTCGACGGACGGGTGCACACGGCCGACGGCTGGACCTACTACGAGTACTTCTCGCTCTGGGACACCTACCGGGCGCAGAACCAGCTGCTGGCGCTGCTGCGGCCCGAACGGGCGAAGGACATCGCGCGGTCGTTGCTGGCGATTCACAAGCAGGGCGGGTGGCTGCCCCGCTGGGCGTACGCCAACCAGGAGACCAACACGATGACCGGCGACCCGGTCACGCCGTTCCTGGTCGACCTGTGGCGGTTCGGCGCGTTGGAAGGGGTGGAGGAGCGCGCCTACGAGGCGTTGTGGCAGAACGCGAACGGCGTGCCGCCCGCGTCGTCGCCGTTCGAGGGCAGGGCGGGCAACCCGTCCTACCTCACGCACGGTTTCGTCCAGTACGACAAGGGTTTTCGCAAGAAGGGGCAGGACGTCGACCCCCACCACGGCGCCTCGGCGACGTTGGAGTACGCGCTGGCGGACTCCTCGCTGGCGATCATGGCCGCTGCGTTGGGGCGCCACGACGACGCGGAGGTCCTGCGCGGGCGCGGGCTGAACTACCGGGTGCTGTGGGACGCTTCGGTGTCCGACCGCGGGTTCACCGGCTTCCCGCGGCCGAGGCTGGGCGACGGCCGGTGGCTGGCACCGTTCAGCCCCCAGGGCCCGGACGGCTTCCACGAGGGCACGGCGTGGCAGTACCAGTGGCTCGTGCAGCAGGACGTGCCCGGGTTGGTGTGGCTGCTCGGCGGCCGTGACGCGGCGGTGGCCCGGCTGGACGACTTCTTCGCCTACCCGGACCTGGTCGCGGACCCGGCGCGGACCGTGCGCGACAAGTGGGTCGTCGGGCCGTACGAGTACTACAACCAGTTCCGCTACAACCCGAACAACGAGCCGGACCTGCACGTCCCGTGGATGTACGCGCTGATGGGGCAGCCGTGGAAGACGTCGGCCGTGGTGCGGGCGGCGCAGACGTTGTTCGTGGACGCGCCGAACGGCGTGACGGGCAACGACGACCTCGGGCAGATGTCGGCCTGGTACGTGTGCAGCGCCTTGGGGCTGTACCCGGTGACGCCGGGCACCGGTGACTTCGTGCTGAACGCGCCGAGGTTCGACCGGGTGGTCGTGCACCTGGAGAACGGGCGTGACATCACCGTCACGGCGGACGGCGCGGACCCGTCGGAGCTGCAGTACGTGCGGTCGCTGGACGTCGACTCGCAGCCGTGGGACCGGGCCTACCTGAACGTCTCCCGGCTCGACGGCGCGCACCTGGCCTACCGCCTCACCACCGACCCGGCGGAGGCGACGTGGGCGACCGGCCCGTCGTCCGCACCGGCCTCGCCCTGCACAGGTGAGCACGTCTCGTAATCGTCCGCGCGCGGGCTGCTACCAGCGGGTCCGTCAAAAGTCTCGATCCTCGTCCACTTCCGTCGCGAACGGACCGAAGTGGCACCACCGGCGGCCGGCGCGGCTTACCGTCCAGCCATGACAGGGGCACGCATACCGGCCGTCGTGGTTGCCGACATCAGAAAGAGCTACGGCGAGCTGAAGGCGGTGGACGGTGTCTCGTTCACCGTCGCCGAGGGGGAGTTCTTCGGCATCCTGGGGCCGAACGGCGCGGGCAAGACCACCACGCTGGAGATCGTCGAGGGCCTGCGCAAGCCCGATGGCGGCCAGGTGACGCTGCTCGGCGAGCAGCCGTGGCCGCGCAACCCGAAGCTGCTGCCGCGCATCGGCGTGCAGCTGCAGGCGTCGAGCTTCTTCGAGAAGCTGACCGCCCGGGAGCAGTTGCAGACGTTCGGCTCGCTGTACGGCGTGAGCCCGCGCAAGGCCGACGAGATGCTGGAGCTGGTCGGCCTGTCCGACAAGGCGGACGTGCAGGAGAACAAGCTCTCCGGCGGCCAGCGGCAGCGCCTGTCGATCGCGTGCGCCCTCGTGCACGACCCGGACCTGGTCTTCCTGGACGAGCCGACCGCCGCGCTGGACCCGCAGGCCCGGCGCAACCTGTGGGACGTGCTGCGCGCGATCCAGGCCAGGGGCAAGACCATCGTGTACACGACGCACTACCTCGACGAGGCCGAGATCCTGTGCGACCGGGTGGCGATCATGGACCGCGGCCGGATCCTCGCGATGGACGCGCCCGCGACGCTGGTGCGCGGTCTCGACGCGCCCACGCACGTGGTGCTGCAGAAGGGGTTGATGACGCGGGAGGCGGCGCGGGGAATCACCGGGGTCGAGGACGCGCACGAGGACGAGGTGTCGTTGACCATCTCCACCCGCAAGCCCGCGCCGGTGCTGTCGGCGTTGGCCGAACGCGGCACGTTGGACGGCCTGCAGGTGCGCACGGCCACGTTGGAGGACGTCTTCCTCGACCTGACCGGACGGGAGTACCGCGCATGACCGCGTTCCGGAGCCTGTCGGCGGCCATGGTGAAGGGCTTCCTGCGGGACAAGATGACGTTGTTCTTCGTCTTCCTGTTCCCGCTGATGTTCCTGGTCGTGTTCGGCCTGCTGCTCGGTGACTCGGGCAGCGACAAGACGAAGATCGCGGCGGTGGGCGAGGGGCCCGTGCTGTCGACGTTGGAGCAGACCGGCGCGATCGAGCTGGAGAAGCACCCGGACGCGGCGTCGGCGCGGCAGAAGGTGGACGACGGTGACCTGCCCGCCGCCGTGGTCGTTTCCGGCGATCGGGTGGAGCTGATCTACGCGGCCAGCGACCAGGTCGCGGCGGGCACCGTGACGGGCATCGTGTCGGGAGTGGTCGACAAGATCAACCTGGGTGCGGCGAACGTGACGCCGCGGTTCACGCTGGAGATTAAGTCGGTCGAGGACGCGTCGCTCAAGCCGATCCAGTACCTGACGCCCGGCATCCTGTCGTGGGCGATCTCGATCTCGGGCGTGTTCGGCTCGGCGTTGACCATGGTGTCGTGGCGCAAGAAGCAGGTGCTGCGGCGGATCCGGCTGGCGCCGGTGAGCACGACGACCGTCCTGACGTCGCGGGTGCTGGTGAGCATCGGCACGGCGGTGGCGCAGGGCGTGGTGTTCGTGGCGGTGGCGCTGCTGCCGGTGTTCGGGCTGAAGCTGACCGGTCAGTGGTACCTGGCGCTGCCGTTGCTGGTGCTGGGCACGACGGCGTTCTTCGCGATCGGGATGCTGGTGGGCGCGTTCTGCAAGACGGAGGAGGCGGCGTCCGGTGCGGCGAACATCGTGATCATGCCGATGGCGTTCCTGTCGGGCACGTTCTTCCCGGTGGAGAACGCGCCCGGGTGGCTGCAGACGGTGTCGTACGCCTTCCCGTTGCGCCACATGAACGACGGCATGCTGGACGTCCTGGTCCGCGGCAAGGGCGTCGAAGCCCTGCTGCTGCCCTCCGCCGTCCTCATCGCGTTCACCCTGGTCGTGGGCTTCATCGCCGCCCGCATCTTCCGCTGGGAGGACTAATCGCGAGAGTCGTACCTCCACACCCGCGTGTCCTACGTTCGGAACGCGCGTGTCCTACGTTCAGGACACCCGAGTTCAACACTCGGAACAGTCGATCTTGTTCTGAGTGTTCAACTCGGGGTGCGCGAACGTAGGACACGCGCGTTCCGAACGTAGGACACACGCGGGCTGGAGGTACGACTCGCGTGGGGGTGGGGGGTGGGTGAGGGCGGTCACGAAGCACAATGGGGGCATGCTTAGCAGCGCTGTTGGTCGGTTTCGCCTGCTCGCCCTGGCCGAGGCGGTGTCGTGGGCCGGTCTGTTGATCGGCATGTTCTTCAAGTACGTCGTGGTGGAGAACGAGATCGGCGTGAAGGTCTTCGGGCCGGTCCACGGCGTGATCTTCGTCGGGTACGTGCTGGTGACGTTGATGCTGGCGGACCGCTGGGACCGCAAGACGCTCATCCTCGGCCTGGTCGCGAGCATCCCGCCGTTCGGCACCGTGGTGTTCGAGCGGTGGGCCAACCGGACCGGTCGTCTGGACGACGCTCAGACCGCGAAGGACTGAGCGCGTTCCAACTCCGCCTCGGGGTCACCGAGGTGGTAGACGCGCTCACTCGGCTCGATGTTGTCCAGGAACTCCTGGTACACCACCGCGCCGACGAGGTGTGACGCCGGTCGGGCGTGCCGCAGCGCGCTCGCCGGGTCGCTCGACGGGTAGTGGCGCAACCACGCGTCCACCCACGCGCGTTCGATCGCGGGCCGGAACTCCGGCGCGACGAACCCGATGAGCCGCGCCGCGTCCAACGCCGGGTGGCCCCAGTGCGCGTCACCCCAGTCGAGCACCACCCCGCCGGAACGCCAGTTGCCCGGGTGGAAGTCGCCGTGCAGCAGCGTCTGCGGCAACCCGAAGTCCGGCACCCTCACCCCGCGCACCCGCAACGGCGGCTCACCCGAACCGGCCAACGCCGCCTGCACCGCCACCCACCGCGGCACGATCCGTTCGACGACCTCGGGCCCCGGCTGCCAGCAGTCCACCCCGGGAGCCTCCGCCAGCAGCACCCGACCGGGCTCCGCCGCGATCAACCCCGGTGCCAACGACGGGTCCACGGACGCCACCAGCCGGATCACCTCGCCCTCGTCCGCCATGAACGGCGGCGTGGCCTTCGCCCAGACGTTCCCGCCCGCGGTCGGCAGCCGGTACAGGCACGACAGGTTCCACGTCTTCACCTGCACGGGCGGCCCGGTCACCTCGACGTGCCGCCGAGCCCACGCCACCAACGCCGCCGGACCGCCCGGACGCGCCCACGGCAGCCGCAGCGGGTGATCGGGGAACTCGTGCGGCGGCGAGTCGGCCGACAGCCCCCGGTCCGGCACCCGGTCGGCCTCCACCTGGTAGGTCACCACGCCGTCGCGCATCGCCGGCGTGGTGGTCCCCACCAGCCGCAACACGCTCGTCGTCACGCCGAGAACCCGGTCCAGGTGCGCGGTGACGGGCTCGACGTCGTTCCACCACGGGCTGTCGACGGTGAACGGCTCGGCCGCGCCCACGAACCGGCCGCCGACCGTCACCAGAGCCCTGATCTCCCGCACGACGTGCAAGGTGGCCGGGCGGCGACGGTCTGTCGACCGAATTCAGCGCTCGGAGTCCAGCCCCGCCGGGTTCAGTCCTCGAAGTCGCCGACCGCGCGGCGGACCTTGGCCAGCAGGTCGGTCAGCTGCTCGGTCTGCCGGTCGGTCAGCCCGCGCAACCCGAACTCGACGCTGGTCACGGCTTCGGTGGCGGCCTCGCGCCGGGCGTGCCCGGCCTCGGTGATCTCCACCAGGGTGGTGCGCCGGTCGGTGGGGTGGGGGTTGCGGCGCACGAGTCCGTCGGCTTCCAACCGGTCCACGATGTTCGTGACGCTGGTCGGGTGCAGTTGGAGGCGTTCGCCCATGACCCGCATCGGCAGGCTGCCCGTGCGGGCGAACGTCAACAGCACCAGCGCCTCGAACCGCGCGAACGTCAGCCCTTGCGGTTTGAGGGCGGCGTCCACGGCGGACTGGATGATCTGCTGTACTCGCATGACGCTGGTGACCGCCGCCATCGCCGTCGACGGTCCGATCCGCTTCTCCCACAGCTCGGCGGCGCGCGCGATGGGGTCGAACGGCAGCGGCTGGGACGTCATGCGCCGAAGCTACCAGTGGGTACCCCGACCAGGAGGCAGAAGTGCTCGTCGCGTTCAGTGTCAGCCCGCTCGGCGGGGAGTCCGACGGGGTGGCGGAGGCCGTCGCCCAGGCCGTGCGGGTGGTCCGCGAGTCCGGTCTGCCCAACGAGACCAACGCCATGTTCACGCTGGTCGAGGGCGAGTGGGACGAGGTGATGGCGGTGGTGAAGAAGGCGACGGAGGTCGTGCAGGCCACCGCGCCGCGGGTCAGCCTGGTGCTCAAGGCGGACATCCGGCCGGGGTGGACGGGTCAGCTCACGGCCAAGGTGGAGCGGCTCGAACAACACCTCGCTACTGACGAATAGTCGGACGTCCAACTAAAGTCGGTGCGCATGGAACCGAGGGATCTGTGGGTCCGCTTCGAGACCTATCACGACGTCACGTACTTCTCGCCCGAGTCTCGGGCGGTGACCGACGCGCTGGGCTGCAAGGGCGGCTGGATGGGCTACTTCGGTCAGCGCGCGGCACCGCTGGGCGCGGTGTCGCCGGAGGTCGTGACCGCCGCGTTCTTCAGCTTCCACCCGCGCATGGTGGCCCGTGCGCTGCCCGACGCGTGGGACGTGGCCAGCCCCGCCCGGTTCCTGGAAGCCCGGCTTGAGGGCGTCGACCGGGCCCTGCGGCGGATGCTGGAGAGCCTGGACGTCGCCGAGGCCGCCGACCTGGCCGGTCAGGCCGCCGAGGCGGTGCCGTTGGCGGGACGCGTGCTGGGCGCGGCGAACTGCGTGCTGCCCGTGCCGGACGAGCCGCACCTGGCGTTGTGGCAGGCGTGCACGACGTTGCGTGAGTCGCGTGGTGACGGCCACATCGCCGCGCTGGTGGCTGCCGACCTGGGGCCGTGCGAGACGTTGGTGCTGTTCAGCGCCGACAAGGGCCTCGACTCGGCCTACATGCGTGCCGCGCGTGGCTGGTCGGAGGAGGAGTGGCGGGAAGCCGAAGCGGCGCTCACCGAGCGCGGGTTGCTCGACGGCGGCCTCACCCCGGCCGGTCGGGCGCTGCGCGAGGACGTCGAACGCCGCACCGACGAGGCCGCCACCCGTCCGTGGGACGTCCTGGGTGCGGCGGGCACCGCCCGCTTCGCCGAGTTGACGACCCCGATCGCGCTTCGCCTGGGACGCCTCAACGAGGCCATGCGGATCAACCCGATGGCGATCGACCCGGTCGCGCAACTCCCCGGCTAGCCGCGCGTGGCCGGCGGTCGGACTCGTGCCAGGATGGGAGGCGTGACAAGGCCAGACCCCCGAAAGACCGCCGCACTGTCCGCCGCGCTGTCCGGGGCGGTCGACCTCGGCGCGCTGAAGGCCCGGGCCGACGCCGCGAGGCAGCGTGCCGCCACCCCATCCCCGTCGTCCGGTGCCGGTCCCGGCCCGGTCGGCGGCGGTTCGGACGCCGGTCCGAGCCCGTGGGTGCTGGACGTCACCGAGGCGACGTTCCAGTCGGTCGTCGAGCGCTCCCTGGACGTTCCGGTCGTCGTCGAGCTGACCGCGTCGTGGAGCCCCGAGGCGGGCCAGCTCTCACCGGTGCTGGAACGTGCCGCCAGGGCGTCCGGCGGCACCTGGCTGCTGGCCAGGGTCGACCTGGACGCCAGCCCGCGCATCGGCCAGGTGTTCGGCGTGCAGTCGGTGCCGACCGTGGTGGCGATCGCCGGCGGCCAGCCCATCGACGCCTTCGCCGGTCCGCTGCCGGAGGCCGAGTTCGGCCAGTGGATCACCCGCCTGCTGGACGCCCTGCGCGACCGCCTGCCGGGCATCAAGGCGGCCGAGGCCAACCGCGCCGCCCAGCCCGGCGACGAGCCCGCGGCCGAACCGGAAGACCTTCGCTTCACCGCCGCCGAGGAGGCTTTCGAGCAGGGCGACTTCGCCGCCGCCGAGGCCGCTTACGAGGCGATCCTGGCCGCTGAGCCCGCCAACGCCGAGGCGAAGGCCGCCCTGGCGCAGGTGAGGTTCACGGCTCGGGCCGAGGCGGTGCCCGCGGACGCCATCACCAAGGCCGACGCCGACCCGGAGAACGTCGACGCCCAGCTGGCGGCGGCCGACCTGGAGTTGACGACGAACGACGTGGAGCAGGCGTTCAAGCGCTTGGTCGACACGGTCCGCCGCGTCTACGGCGACGAGCGCGACCGGGTTCGGGAACACCTGGTGGGCCTGTTCGAACTCTTCCCGCCGGACGACGACCGCGTCGCCAAGGCCCGTCGCAACCTGGCCAGCGCCTTGTTCTGACCTAATCGCTCACATCGCTCCCGGCACCCGGCAGGGGTCCTGTTCGCAGGGCCCCTGTTCTGGTGTGAGGGAGTTCGAGTTCGAGTTCGAGTTCGGAAAGATTAAAAGATCAAAAGCGTCCTCGCCGGACGGGCAGATCAGCAGGATGACCCCAACTGCCTCCGGTATCTCCTGTTGCGTCGTGGGCCGGGCTCCGTGTCATCCCACCGACCTCCCTCCGGGCTACCACACGCGTCAAGGGGGCCCCGAAGTTGGAGTATGAGGCAACGCTGGCACGAGGCCCCCTTGACACGTGCGGTAGGGCTACGCCAGGTCGGCGGGATGACACGAACCCCTCCCATGTGAAAGCGGAAGCAACGCCGCCGCACACGCCCCGGGCCCGCTCGACCCCGCGCTCGTCGGCGACCCCCGCGCGCTGTGCCACGAGCACGTTCTTCTCCCTCATAGGAGGGCTTCGTGTCATCCCGCCGACCTGGCTTTGCCCTACCGCACGTGTCAAGGGCGGCGCTTCCA